>NZ_JBUEGB010000087.1:0-23047 GCF_054963695.1 Micromonospora sp. RTBAU3-60
CTGAGGCTGCCCCGCGCAGCCCACCGACACCAGGGCGTGAACACGATCAGCACACCCACCACCGGCCACCAGCCACGAGGAGCCGCCCTGGGCGCAGGATTCCACTTCCACGCCCACGCGACCCCACCACGGTGGGAAACGATCCCGGAAACACAACCCGACTCAGGATCACTAAGCTGATCAGGGACGCTGCAGGATTACCCGTAGCAAGTCCGGGCCAGAACTGACCCGCGACTCCCGAAGGCGGGCACCGGAAGGTGATCTCCCAAGGCAGGCTGAAGTTGCTCGCGTGAGCGAGCCGGTGTGCCGCGCAACGTCCAACTCCAGCCGATCCGGTGTGCGTCCGAGCCCATCCGCCCCCTCGAGCCACGTCCACAGGACCAGTGGGCCGTCGGCGATGGGCGAGAAGCCGCGTCTTGCGGGTGATCCCTGCCTGTCCTGATTATCGGAGAAAGTCCGTGCCCGGACACATCCTTACCCGGCACCCCCGGAGGCCGGTAAGACAGTGTGTTTGCCGAGGTCAGCGGTTGCCGAGCAGGGTCCGTGCGACTTCGGCCGGGTCGCTCAGGCGTGGCAGAGGGAACATGTCACCGCTGTCCGGCTCGGTGAGTGATGGATCGGCGCGGCGTCGTTGCGGGATCTCGATCGCTGGGCTGCCGTCGAGGCGGAGGCCGGCCGGGGCGTGGCCGGCGGCGCGCAGTGCGGCCAGGGTTTCGGCCTGGGATTTTGCGCTGGCGAGCACGGTCGGGGCGAGCCGGGCCAGGTGCAGGGCCTGAAGCGAGCGGGTGTTGAGGATCTCGGTGAGCAGGGTTTCGTCGTCGCTGTGCAGGCAGCAGCCCGCTGGGCGTACCTGAACGCGGCCGTATCGGCGGGCTACGTCGTTGATCAGGTAGGTGAGTGTCTGCGGCACGCGGGCGTCTTCGGCCGCCTCGGTGATCCGGGCCAGCAGATCCGCCGGGGTGCTTCCGGCGTCGAGTGCGCTGCGGATGCTGGCCGGCGAGAAACGCCAGGTCCAGGCGCCGTTGCGGGACTCTGGCGTGGCCGCGCTGTCCAGCAGCGCCAGCAGGTTGGCCGACGGGGTGCCGGTCACCACCGCGGTGAGGTCGTTCTGCAACAGGACCGTGCCGCGGGACCGGGGCAGCATGGCCTGAGCGTGCCGATGAGTCGCGTCGGCGTCACCGGTCAGCAGGCTACGGCAGAGCCTGGTCGCTGTTCCGTGAGCGAGCAGACCGAGCCGGTGGGCTTCCCGCCAGATGCCGGTGACGTATCGTTGCAGATCCTCGTCGGCTTGGTCGGTCAGGACAGGGCTCTGCCAGGCCAGCCGGCCGGCGAGTGTGCCGGGGTCGGTGGCGTGACCTTCGGGTAGGACGTCGGCGAGAGTGCGCAAGGTCAGTGCTCGCAGACCCGTCAATGTGATCTCCTCGCCCTCGTCCCAGTAGAGGACACGGGAGGAGGCCGCGGTGGAGTCGGCCGGGGCGAGCGGGCACGCGGGCATGGTCAGCCAGGTGTCGACGATGTCCAGCAGTTGGTCCGCGGGTTCGGCGGCGGCGAACTCGTCATAGGCCACCGAGGGGGCCAGGCCGGTGTCCGAGGCCTCGGTGAGGCCGCCCGCGGCGAGCAGTTCGATGGTCAGGCGGGTGCGATCCTCGTCCTGGCCGGACTGATTTGGTGATCCGGCGGAGCTCGCGTACGCCGAGACCGCCCGTCTTGAGCAGGGGCACCGGGCCGCCGTTCATGGTTCCGGCGATCGCGGTGATTGCGGCGAGGGTCTCCGAGGCGGCGGCTGCGGCCTCCCGTTCGGCGTCCTTTGGCTCGACCGGGGTGGTAGGCACGGCCGGCGGCTGCGGGTCGAACGCAGCGACGTAGCCATCCCGCAGCGCGAGGGCGACCTCGCGGGGCATCTCCTCGACGCCCCATGCGGAGCCGACGACGAGACCACGCTCGGCGGCCCACGGCAGCGCCACCCCGGCCGAGCCGAACATGATCCCTCGCACCTCGAAGGGCCGTGCCGGCCGCAAGGCGAGCGCGGCGAGCCGGGCGCGAACGTCGGCGGGGGCCTGCGCCACGAGCCGGCGCACGTTCTGCGGCCGCGCCAGCCAGCCGACCAGCGCAACGATCAACTCGTCCTTGCCGCGGCCTGTCACGGGGACGCCGTACATTTTCGCCAGCCTGCGCAGCTCGTTCATGTTCCGTGCGACGAGCAGCTCGGCGGCGCCGGGCCCGAGGTTCAGCGGGTGCGGCCACATCGGGCTCAGATGCGCCGCCGCGAAACCGTCGTCGTGCGGCCAGATCAGGGCGATCTCGGTGAGCCGGCGCAGCGCCGCGGCCAGGTCCGCGTCGCCCTCCGGTACGCCCAAGAGCGTCGCCAGCCGCGGGGTGGTGCACCTGTCGCCCAGCGCCGCGGCTGCCTCGCCCACTTGGAGCTGCGGCAGGGTGAGCAACGCACAGGCAGCCGCCATCGACGACGGGTGAAGCAGGAGTACGGCGAGCTGCTCGACGGTCGCCGGCGCAGGCTCAAGGGTCGCGTCGCGACGATTCGCGACCAGACTCGTGAGCTGCTCCTGGGTCAGGGTGCGAAGATGAGCCGCGAGGGATTGCACCCTGCCAACCTACGACGCCCCTCTCTGGCCGGAGGCGACAGGTACGCCGTGCCGGGGACCGTGCCACCCGCGGTGGATCAACAGCGCGATCAGGTTTGTGGTGCGTGCGGCTGTCCCCCTGACCCCCTCCGTTTTGGTATCCGTTTCGGGTGGACTCAATGTGGCAGAAACCCGAACCACATTCCCGCAGCTCAGGGGCCGATCGTGACGCTAGCAGCCGTACGTCGACGCATGCCCTGACCGGCTCACCGCTGGTCGCCCGCCGCAGCGCCGCCAGACGGATCCGATCCGCGAACAGCACCGGCGCTGCGGCCCCGATCACCCGACCACCACTCGTGGATCATGACGGCCAGGGCGGTGACCGTCTGCTGCCGGTCCTGGATCGTGGACGCATTTGGGATGATCCGCTCACCCAGCGACCGGGTCGGAGGTCAGCGCCCGCTGGACTTCATGATCGCGCGTCGAACTGGGCGCGGGCCTGAAAGACGCGGTCCATGTGTGTCTCTGCCCAGGTCTTGATCGCGACCATTAGCGGGAACAGGTCGTGGCCGAGCGGGGTGAGCTTGTAGTCGACGCGGGCAGGCACCGACGCGGTCACGGTACGGGTGATCAGACCGTCGCGTTCCAGTGTGCGCAGGGTCTGGGTGAGCATCTTCTGGCTGACGCCGGCGATGCGGCGGGCGAGCTCGCTGTGCCGCTGCGAACCGCTGGCGAGCGCCGCGATCACCAGTGCCGCCCATTTGTCGGTGAGCGTGCTCAGCAGTTCCCGGGTCGGGCAGGCCTCCAGAAACGCGTCATAGTCGCGTTTGGCCTGCTCTCGTCGTTGTCCAGCGGTCGTCGTCGCCATCTGCCACCCCTTGCCGGTGCCCTAGGCACTTCCAGGTTCCTACTTTCTCACGGTGCCCGAGGGTACCTACCGTAATGGCGATCATGACGTTCAGCGGAGGGTACGGCGATGCGCGCAGTCAGCTATGCACAGTTCGGAGGGCCGGAGGTTTTGCGGGTGGTGGCGGATTTGCCGGTGCCGGAGCCGGGGCCGGGTCAGGTGCGAGTACGGGTCGCCGCGTCCGTCGTGCACCCGGTTGATCTCATGATTCGCGCCGGTCGATTCCCGGCACCACTGCCGGCCGGGCTGCCGTACGTACCCGGCTGGGACGTGGCAGGCACGGTCGACGCGGTGGGACCATCCGTCGGAGATCTCACTGTGAATGACGACGTCATCGGCTTCTCGCCCTGGCTGCGCACCATGGTCGGCGCCCACGCGGAGTATGTGGTCCTCGATGCCGCATGGCTGACCGCCGCGCCCGTCGGCATTCCCGCCAGCGAGGCCGCGACCCTGCCGACCAACGGCCTCGCCGCCGCCCAAGCCCTCGACCTGCTCGCGCTCCCGGCAGGCTCGTCCGTGCTCGTCACCGGCGCCGCGGGGCAGGTCGGCGGGTTCACCCTGGCGCTGGCCCGAGTCGCCGGCCTGCACGCCACCGGAATAGCGGCGGCTGGCGACCGCGAGTTCGTCGAATCGCAGGGCGCGGCGTTCGTGCCACGCTCGGACGATCCGATCCCGGTAGCGGCGGCCAGCTTCGACGCGGTTGTCGACCTCGCAGTGATCGGCTCGTCACTGATGGAACTGGTCAGGGACGGCGGCGGTTACGTAGCCGCCTCACCCCCGCTGCGCCCGGAGCCGGCGAGGGGAATCCGGACGTTCGCACTGAACGTGCTGCCCGACAGCACCCGGCTAGGCGAACTGGTGAAACTGGTAGAAAGCGGCGACATCCCGCTGCGGGTCGCCCATGTTTACTCCTTCACCGACGCGGCAGCGGCCCACCACCGGCTGGCCCAAGGCGGAGTGCGCGGAGGCGTAGTGATCGTTCCCTAACCTGCCGCACTGCATCGCCGCCCCACCACGCACTCTCGTGCCGCGGATAAGGCGCGGTGCCAGAAGCTACAAGCTTATCCGTCGCTACATTCGCTTCGCTTCAAAGGGACAACCATGCTCATCACCATCGCCAACGTGCTCGCCGGACTGATCGGCGCAGGCATCATCTTCATCGGCGTGCTCGGATTTCGGGCACCGCAGGCCGCAGCCGGCTTTGGTATCCCCGGCACGCCGACCGAGGATCGAAACTTCCAGGCCTGGCTGTCCGTCAAGGCCGTGCGCGACATAGCCTCGGGGCTCTTCATCTTCATCCTGCTGGCGGGAGCGACACCCCACCTACTCGGCTGGTTCATGCTGGCCGCCGCCGGCATGCCCGTCGGCGACGCACTGATCGTGTTGCACAGCAACGGGCCCAAGGCGGCCGCATACGGCGTGCACGGGGCCACCGCCGGGGTGATGCTGGCGATCAGCGTGCTCCTGTTCGTCGGGTAGTCGGATTGCCACACAGCAGTACTGCCGATCCCCCGGATGCGGCCTCCCCGGCTCGTCACGCCATGGTCGAGGACGGCGCTGATGGCCCAACACTCGCAAAAGACATGGAAGGAATCATGCTCAGCTTCGAAATCACCCCGATAGGTACCGTCCGGAACGCGAGGACGGACGTTCAACACACGGACAACTGGGGCGCCGTCCGCAGCACGATCACCGTCGACGAGCGCTTCGGCGATGCGTGCCTCCAAGGCCTGGACGGCTTCTCCCACGTGGAGATCCTCTTCATTTTCGACCAGTTCCCGGACCACGGCGACTACCGCAAGCCCCGTCCCAACCGCGGCCGTCCCGACCTCCCGCCCGTTGGCGTGTTCGCCGGCCGCGGCCCTCGCAGACCGAATCGCATCGGGGTGACGTCCTGCGCCATCGAATCCGTCCACGGCCGCGAACTGACGGTGGTGGGCCTCGACGCGGTCTCCGGCACCCCAGTTATCGACCTGAAGCCAGTGATGGCGGAGTTCCTACCGGAGAACGTCAAGCAGCCGGAATGGGTCAGCCGCCTGATGTCGGAGTACTTCCAGCCGTAAGGCGAGGTCCTGCGGTCGACCTGACCGGGGCACTCATGTTTTCCCAGGTCACAGCGCAGTTTGCCAGCGTGGTTCGCGTACCGCCCATGCGGTTTCACGTTTTTCCAGCCCGGAAGCTGTTGGTGGGGCGGGCGGGACTCGAACCCGAGGGATTATGAGCAGGGCCAGGCAACACGGCCGAACCGTACCCCAGGCGCTGTCCGGACGACGCCAGGTGCTGGAGTTCGTTGGCCGCGCTCATGGCCCGATCAGCTCGTCGGGCCGTCCATGAGACGGCGCAGCGCTTTCCCGGCGGCGGGGAAGACGAGTCGCAGGGTGTGCGCGGTGAGTTGGATGCCCCACCAGGTGAGGGCGACGAGGTATCCGACGATCAGCGCGCTGTTGGTGTCGTAACTGACGACGATGGCGTAGCCGATGGCGAGGCCGGGTGCGGTGATGGCGCGGGCGGTGCGGCCTCGGATGGCGGTCAGGGCGGTAGCGACGCCTATGAGCGCGGCTCCGGCGCTGGCGATGAGGCCGGGCATACCGGTCACGTCTACCGGAGCGGTGAGCGTGAGGGCGGCCCGCAAGAGGTAGATGCCGGTGGCGCCGATCGCGGCGTGCAGGATCGCCGGTCGGGTACGCGCGAGCCAGGCGGGCAGAGCATGGGCGGGGATCCGGGGTGCGGCGGCGGCGATGACGGCAGCGCAGGCGGCCAGGGGTAGCGCGCAGCCGAGGGTCCATTTCAGGTATGGGCCGTAGTCGAATTCGACGGCGGTGCCGGTCGCGAGGCCGTAGAGGGCGGCGGTGATCGTGCCGCCGGCGGCGGCGGCGAGGTATCCGCGTCGGATGAGGCTGCCAGTCGCGGGTTCGGGCGTGGACGCGGTGGGTGCTCCGGCGAGCCATGTGGTGGGGGCGAGGTGCGCCACGGCGAAGGCGGTGAGCATGGCGAGCGCGCCCGCGGTCCCGAGCTCGGGTAGGGAGAGCCGGACGCCGACGACTCGGAGGGCGTAGGTGGTGTTGATGTCTGCGGTGAGGATGGCTTGGAGGAGCAGGGTGAGGGAGCAGGCGCCGAGCAGGATGGCGCTGGTCAGGTCGCGGATGCGGAGCCGGACGCGTGGTAGTTGGGTGTCGGCGGCAGTAGCTGTTGCTTGATGGTGTGGTGTGGTGAGGGTCAGGGCGCCGTCGGCGAGGGCGTGGGAGTGGTCGCTGAGGGTGGCTGGTGTGAGGCCGGTGGCGGTGGTGAGCCGGTCTCGCAGGCCGGGGATCGTTTCGGCTTCGCGTTGGATCACGCCGCTGAGGTGGTGGCGGTCCACATCGGCCGCGCCGAGGATGTCATGGACAGCTGCGTCCACTTCGTCGAGGAGGGGCTGGGCGGCGGCGGCGACGTCGTCGCGGGTGATGACGGCGGGCTTGCGGGGTGCGGGAAGGAGGACTGGCGCGCGGTCCTGGGCGGTCAGGAGTTGCCTGGCCTGACGGACGGACTCGAACAGCAATCCGGCTTGTCCCTGTGTGGGGTGGGCTGTCTCGGCTCGTAGCGGGTCGTCGTCTGTGGTGTTGGCGTCAATGATTCGCTGGGTTAGGGCCTGGTCCAGGTCGCGGGTCGGGTTGATCGGTCGGGTCGCGAGTTCGCGGTATCCGTCAGTGGTGGCCTGCAGGACGGTCAGGGTGGCCGGGTGCCGGTCGGCTTGGCAGATCAGCAGGCATGAGCCGTTAGGGACGGTGCCGGCGGCCGTGGCGTAGGCGGCGAGTGCTGCTGGTGCGGTGACCATGGCGGGGGTGGGCAGGCCGGCGCGGGCCGCCGCGTCGGTGAGGTGTCCGCGTCGGCGTGGTCCCCAGCCTGAGGGGATGGTTACGGTGAGGGCGGTGACGGGTCCTGCGGCCTGGCGGGCGGCTTGGTCGGCGACGTGCCACAGCTGCCCGGCGAGCAGGTGCACGGCGTCGACCTGCGGGTCGGTGTCGGCTCTGCCGAGCAGTTCCAGCGGTTCGCGGATGAACTGGTAACTGGCTGAGGGCTCTGATTGTGCGGCCACGCCCACTCGTAGGTGGCCGGCGGGGTCGAGGGTGATGCCGTGCGGCATGACGAGGCGGCCGTTGAGCATGACGGGGATTCGGGTGCCGTGCCGGTCGATGGTGGCGGCGATGGCCGGCGAGCTGAGGTCGATGGACAGCCGCATGCCTGCATTTGGCATGTGGCGCAGTGTCTCCTGAGGAGGGAGTGGATCGTCAACTACCGTCTCGTTGGGTGATCTTTTGTGCGCGCATAGTGAGAATCCTTCGTCGCGGGATGGTCATCAACACTCATTGCGGTGTATGTGGGGAAGACGCTCAGTATCGGTCGCAGGGAGGAACAGAGAGTGCCGCAGGAGTCCCGGGACGGACGTGACCGGCTGGCCGAATACGTGCGCCCCACGGTCTACACCCCACCCGTACCGTCACCGCCTCGCCACCGGGCAGGGCCGGCAGCGACCCTGGTCCGGGTGATCCGCGCTGTCCTCAGCGCAGCGGTCTTCCTCGGCGGGACACCGGCGCTGCTGCTGTTCCTCGGCGGGAACCCCGTGCGGCGGTTGCCGTCATGGACGCAATTCGTCGCGTGGTTCGATCAGCCGAGCGGACGGTTCACCCCGAACGCGCTTACCGGCGCGGCCATCTGGGCGCTGTGGCTGCTGTGGGCTGTGCTGGCGCTGCTGCTGGTTGCCGAACTGCTCGCGCTGGTGACCCGGTGGCGGATCCCGGTACTGCGGCTTCCCGCGCCGCTGCACCGGCTCGTGTTCGGCCTGGCCGGCACCGCGGCGATCGCGGTCACCTCCGTCGGCAACCTCAACGTCGCCGACGGCGGCGGCAGGTCACCCGCGGCTGTCGCCTCGACCGACGATGCGGGGGTCATTCCGCGGCAAGCCGCCGCGCGAGGACCCGTGCTCATCCAGGTCGCCGACACCCGCTACCTCTACACCGTCGAACGAAACGACACCCTGTCCAAGATCGCCAAGGAGTGGCTCGGCGACGCCGGCCGGTGGCCGGAGATTTGCCGCCTGAACAAGCACCGCCACTTCCCTCGAACCGGCGGCGCCCTACGCGACTGCGACCTCATCTACCCCGGCTGGGACCTGCGGCTGCCCGCTGACGCCCGCCCACCGCAAACTGCCACCCCGGCGGCCCCGTCCCGTCCGGCGACGCCACCGCCGGCGACCGTCACCCCCTCGCCACCGCCGAGCACCGCACCGGACGCGTCGAGCCCCACGCCGTCGTCCACAACGAACGAACACGAAGCGGCCACCATCCCCGACAGCCCTGCACCGGCAACTCACGGGGTACGACAACCAAGCCCATCCGCGGAGCCCACCACCCCGACCGTCACGGCGTCGCCGTCCACCTCGCCAACAGTCACCGGCCCGCGACGCTCGGCCGGAGCAACCGACGAGCACGGTGTGCAGCTGTCACCAGCCAACTGGCTGCCCTGGTCGCTCGCCGCCGCGATCAGCGCCGCCGCCGCGCTGGTCTGGGCACAACGCCGCCGCCGCTACACCGGCGAACCCGACACCGACCCGCCCACGCAACTGCCGCCACCCGTACTCCACCTGCGCCGCGCCGTCGCCCGCAACACCGAACTGCCAAACCCGGACAGCCAGAACACCGAGGCGCCTACCCTCGTCCCCGACCTGACGCCACTGCCCAGCGGCGCGACCGGCATCTCCGGTGACGGCGCGCACGCCGCAGCCCGCGCCGCCCTCGTCGCGGCCCTGGCATCCGGCGACCCACACCACCCCGACACACGTGGTGAAGTGGTCATCGACGCCGCCACCCTGGCAACACTGCTCGGCCCCGACACAGCCAACCTCCAGCCATGGCCACGGCTACACATCGCCGACAGCATCGCCGACGCACTCACGGTGATCGAGGCCAAACTCCTGCACCGCAGCCGCATCCTCGACGAGCACGCCCTCACCGACCTGGACACCCTGCGCCAGCACGCCCCCGACGAGGAAGCGCTGCCACCCCTGATGCTCATCGCCCACACCCCACCCGCCGGTGCCCGCACGCGAGCCGAAGCCGTCCTCGCCTTCGGCCGCGACCTGCGTGTGTCCGCCCTACTACTCGGAGAATGGGCTCACGGCGCCACCGTCGAAGTCACTACGGACGGCCACACCAACATCGTGTCCGGCCAGCCGGACGCGCCACTGCCAACGCGCCTCCCCGTACTCGAACCCGAGGCGACGATCCAAATCCTCACGACCCTGCGAGAGGCGCAGACCGGTGAACCGCCCGCTGTCGCGTCGCCCGCCTCACCGGTCACGGTCGTCCCGCTGCACACCAGCCGCACCACCAAGCCCTCCGACCGACCGACCCCCGTCACCACGCTGCCCGCCGACGCCATCGCCGGCAAGGCACGACTGCGGGTACTCGGGCAGCCGCGGATAGAGGACATCACCCGACCCGGCCGACCCCTGCGGGCCAAGGCCCTCGAACTCGCCGTCTTCCTCGCCTGCCACCCCGACGGAATGACCACCCGCGACATCGGCGAATACCTCGAACCAGACGCCCGCATCACCCAAGCCGACCAGCGCGTACACACCAACGCCAGCAACCTACGACACGTCCTCGCCCGTGCCGGCACCGCTGACGCAAAGAATGCCTACCTCATCAAGACCACCGGACGCTACCGACTCGACCCCACCACCCTCGATGTCGACGTCTGGACACTGCGGGACCTACTCCGTGCGGCCACCATCGCCAGCGGCCCCCGCCGCCGCGACCTACTCACCGCCGCCTGCGACCTCTCCACCGCGCCCCTCGCCGACGGCCAAGACTACGAATGGCTCCAGCCACATCGGGAGACCGTCCGCCGATGGGGCACCGAAGCCCACCTGCTGCTCGCAGACGACCTGATCGACACCGACCCGCAGAGCGCATCCGACCTACTCGACAAAGCCATCGGCCTTGACCGCTACAACGAAGCCCTCTACACCCGCGCCATGCACACCCGCCACGCCCTCGGCGACGCCGACGGCATCCGCACCCTGCTGCGCGGCCTGACCAAAGCCCTGGCCGACATCGACGCCGAACCCCAAGAAACAACCATCAAACTCGCCAACCAACTCCGCAACAGCGTCCCTGATCGGGTTAGTAGTGATCCTGAGTCGGATTGAGTTTCCGGGATCGTTTCCCACCGTGGGTGGGGACGCGTGGGCGTGGAAGTGGAATCTCGGACCTGGTTCGCCTCACCGCCGCCGCAGGACGGTCCCTTCCCCGAACTGACCGCCCGCGAACGCGACATCCTCGACCACCTCGCCGCCGGGCTGTCCAACGGCGAGATCGGCGAGCGCCTGCACCTGTCCAGCAAGACGGTGGCGAACAACGTCTCCACCATCCTGGCCAAACTGCACCTCACCCAGCGCAGCCAGGCCATCGTCCGCGCCCGCGACGCCGGCTTGGGCCGCCCACGCTGACCGCTGCGGCCACAGTGCTGACTATGTCAACCCCACCTGGCTCCACGATGACGGCCCGATCTGGCCCCATCTGCGATCGCTCGACCCTCGACTGACGGGTGGCTTTACGGTGAGTACTGGGCGCGTTTGTCAGTCAGTTCCGGGAGCACCCCACTCAGGTACTGGCGAGTAATGTCGATGAATCTCGGAAGCACTTGCGCGCCCGAGTGTGGTGATGGGTGTGGGCGAGGCGGTACGAGTCGGTGCCGGTCTCGATGATGGCGCCGCCGAAGGTGAGCCGGTCGACGGGGGCGGCGCACAGGCGCGGGTCGGTGAAGGTCTTGGTCCAGCTGAACGGCAGGTTGCTGGTGAGGCTGTGGGAGGCGTGTTCGTACGGGGATGAGACGAGTTGGAAGAACAGATTCGCGGCGTCTTGCTCGAAGGGCAGGTTAGCCGACCTCGTCGACGATGATCAGCCTGTACCGCCGCTCGACACGGACCGCGTCGACCCGCGGTTGCCCGCGAACGGCCCGGACAGGCCGGCACTCGGCGCTCGGGCGGACCTGGACGCGACTACGCACTGGCCTGAGTGGCACAGTTCCACGGGCACCCGAATCTGTGGGAGACGACGGGCTGAGCAAACGATTCCTGATGGGCACGGGACGACCTGAGCCGAACCGCCGCTATCTGCTCAGGGTAGCCTGACGCGGTGACGGAGCCTGACCGCGTGTCCCTCGCGGTACCCCGGCTCGTTGGTCGTGAGCGCGAGTTCGCAGAGGTCAGTTCCGCCCTCGATATGCCGTCGGCAGTGGTGTTCGTTGAGGGTGAGGCAGGCGTCGGCAAGACCCGTCTGGTCGATGAGGCGCTCGCGCAGCGGGTGCGGCCCGGCCGGGTGCTGCGCACGGCCTGCCCTGCCCTGCTCCAGCCGTTTACCCTCGGGCCGCTTGTCGATGCGCTCCGGATCGCGGTCGACGCCGGGGCCGGCCACAGTCTCAGTGCCCTCGCCGGCGACCTCCGGCGGCTCTTCCCCGAGTGGGCGGTGTGGCTGCCGCCGATGCCCGAGCCGGCCGACGACCCAGCGATGGCGCGGCACCGCGTTTTCCGCGCCGTCACCGAGCTCCTGGACCTGCTCGCTGTCGAGCTGCTCGTGGTGGAGGACGTGCACTGGGCCGACGAGGCGACGCTGGAGTTCCTGCTCCTCCTCGCCTCCGGTGCGCCCCCGCGCCCCGGCATCCTCCTCACCTATCGGCCCGAGGACGTCCCGCGCGACTCGCTGCTGCCGAGGCTGACGACGGCCCAGCTGCCTCACGGCCGCAGCGTCCGCATTGCGCTGGAGCCGCTGCCACTTGACGACGTCGCCTGCATGGTGTCCTCGATGCTCGGCGGCGAGACGGTGTCAGGCGCGTTCGCCGCCTTCCTCTTGGAGCGCACGGCCGGCCTTCCGTTGGCCGTGGAGGAGTCGATGCGGCTGATGTGGAACCGCGGTGACCTGGTCCGCCGCGGCGACGCGTGGGCACGCCACCGGATCACCGAGATCGACGTGCCGCCCACGGTGCGTGATGCGGTCCTCGCCCGGGCGGCCGGACTCGGTGACGCCGCCCGGGCGGCGCTGCGCGCGGCCGCCGTCCTGACGGAGACCTCGAGCGAGTCCACGGTGTTGGCGGTGATGTCCGGCGACCCGGCGGGCCGGCTCTCCGGGCTCGCGGAGGCCGTGGCGTCGGGGCTGCTCGCCGAGGACGCCGCCGGCATGGTTTCCTTCCGGCACATGCTGGCCTGCCTCGCCATCTACGAGGCGATCCCCATGCCCGAGCGACGAGCCATGCACCTGCGCGCGTCGCGGGCACTGGCCGATGCGTCACCCGCCCCGCTCGCCCAGCTGACCCGACACGCGAAGGAAGGTGGCGACGTGGAGGCGTGGGCTGCCAACGCCGAGCTGTCGGCCGACCGGGCACTCGAGTCCGGCGACGGCTCCACGGCCCTGGTCGTCCTCCACGACCTCCTCGTGCACGGCACGCCGGCCGCAGGCGACGTGGTCCGGCTCACCGACAAGTACCCAGTGGGCCTGCTGAGCGGGCACGAGAGGTATGCCGAGCTGCTGGCCGCGCTGCGCCGAGTCGTCGACTCGGGCGCCGCTTCCCCGGCCGAGGAGGCGGAGATCCGGTTCCAGATCGCCCGGCTGCTCACCCAGATGGAGGCCTTCGAAGACGCCCGGTCCGAGATGGAGCGCGCGTTGCCGGGGCTGGGCCACAACCCGCCCAAGGCCGCCCGCGCGACCATGTACCTCGGCCTGCTCTCCTACGGCACCTCCACCCCGGCCCGGGAGCTGTTGCATTGGCTGCGCCAGGCCTCCCGCATCCCCACCGACGCGATGTCCGAGGCCGACCGGTTGAGCATGGTAGTCGGGCTCGCGAGCGGGCTGCTGGTGCTCGGTGAGGAGGACGGGTGGGCCGAGGCGGCCAAGATCGGTGACGACGCCGCCACCACCGCGGAGCGGATGGCCGTCTCGGCGGGCAAGCTCAACGTCGGAGAGATGGCCGTGATCTGGGGCCGCCACGACGAGGCCCGGCGGGCCCTGATGACGGTCATCGACCTGGCCGCCCGTCACGGGTTCGACAAGGACGACCGCCTGGCGCGGGCCACGCTGGCCCTCCTCGACTGGGTCAGCGGCGACTGGGAGGGCCTGGCCGAGCGAGCCCAGGAGTTGGCCGACGACGAGGAGCTGCTGCAGCCGGTGAGTCGGTTGGCGCCTGCCACCGTGGTCGGCCTCCTCCAGGCCGTCCGCGGCGAACAGGACCAGGCCGAGCAGACGCTCCGCGCTGTGCTGCGTCGTGCCGACGAGCTCGGGGGTGCGGAGTCCTCGATCGGCCCGGCCAGCGCCCTGGCCGGGATCCGTCTCGCCGCCGGAAACGTCGAGGACGCCCTGCGCCTCACCGAGGCTCCGATCGCGTTCCTCGCGGGCAAGGGCAACTGGATCTGGGCGACCGACCTGGCCCAGGTGCGCGTCGAGGCGCTGCTCGCCGCCGGCCGCACTTCCGAGGCCATCGAGCTGATCGACGCCTTCGAGCGCGGGATCGAGGAGCGCCAGGCGCCCGCGCCCCGCGCCGCACTGGTTATGTGCCATGCCCTCGTGCTGGCGCTCGACGAGCCGCTCGCAGCTGCCGCGGCCTTCGAGCAGGCTGCTGCCGCCTGGCAGGCGATCCCGCGACCCTACGACACACTGCGAAGTAGGAGAGCTCAGGCGAGCTGCCTGGTCCGGGGCGGTGCGACGGAGTCCGGCGTGGCGTTGCTCACCGAGGTCTTCGCCGCCCTGTCGGAGCTCGGCGCGCGCGCCACCGCCGAACGGGTGAGGCTGGAGCTGAGAGCGCACGGCGCCCGGGTGAAGCGACCGGACTGGAAGGGGGGCCGTCCCTCGTATGGCGACCGGCTCTCGCCGCGCGAGCTCGACGTCGTCCGGCTGCTGGTCGAGGGGCGAACCAACCGCGAGATCGGCGACGTGCTGGTGCTGTCGCCCAAGACCGTCGCCCGACACCTAGAGTCGGCGATGCGCAAGATGAAGGTGTCCTCGCGAACCGCCCTCGCCGTGCAGGCCATGGAGAGTGGCGCAATCGACGCTCCCCACCCCGCGCCCCCGTCACCCGGCGCCTCGTCAACCCAGGCTCCTTCGACCCAGGCCTGATCAGGGCCTGGTGCGCGGTCTGCCACCAAAGTTGGGGCATCTGCCCAATCGCGGGATCGACCGAGCGCGATGAGACTCCGAGGGTGGAACCGAACCAGCAGCATCCCGAGTGCGGTCAGACTCCACGGGTGGATCCGAAGCAGCACCATCCCGAGCCTGAGACCTCTCCGACGGCTGCGCCTTCGTCGGCGCCGACCGCAGCGGACGGGGCCGACACCTCCGGGGAGTACGAACCCATCTGACTCCACGGCACGACTGCACGAACCCTCCCAACGAAAGGTCACCCGCATGAGCCAACCCCGTCCACTCGGGAGCAGGAGCTCGGGCATCGCCTCTCGCGTACCCCGTCCTTTCCTCAGCTCCCGCCCAGCCTCCGCCGGAGTGTCCCTCGTCCTGGCGCTCACCCTGACCGGGAGCCTGGGGAGTCTCACCGTCGCGGGCGCGGCCAGCGCCTCCGGGCAGAACGGCACCGCGCAGGCCAACCGCGTCGTCGACACCCACCAGGTCACCCTGATCACCGGTGAGAAGGTGCTCCTCACCGAGCACGCCGACGGTCTCCAGACCGCGAGCCTGGCGCCTGACGGCACCCGCGACACCCAGGAGTCGTACACGACCCTCCGCTCCGGGGACGACCTGTACCTCATCCCCGACAGCGCGCAGCCCTACCTCGCCGAGGACTCGCTCGACCGTGAGCTGTTCAACATCTCCCAGCTCGTCGACTACGGCTACGACGACCAGAGTCAGGCCACGACTCCGCTCATCGTCACCTATCCCAAGAACGCGCCCCGGGCCCTCGACCGTCCGGCCCCGCAGGGATCCGTGAAGGCCCGCAAGCTAGCCAGTGTCAACGCCGTAGCTCTCCGCGCCAGCAAGGCCAAGGCCTCGACGTTCTGGGAGGCCCTGGACGACGACCGCGCCAAGGCACCCCAACCCCGACTCGCCGGCGGCATCAAGAAGATCTGGCTCGACGAGCCGATGCACGCCTCCCTCGATCAGAGCGTCAAGCAGATCGGAGCGCCGACCGCGTGGGCGGCCGGTTTCGACGGTGCGGGCGTCAAGGTCGCGGTCCTCGACAGTGGCATCGACCCCACCCACCCCGACCTGACCGAAGTCGTCAAGGAGGCCCGCAACTTCACCACGGACGCGGACGCGGTCGACCACCACGGCCACGGCACCCACGTCGCCTCGACGATCGCCGGCTCCGGCGCAGCCTCCGGCGGGAAGTACCGGGGCGTGGCCCCGAAGGCCGACCTCTACATCGGCAAGGTGCTCGACAGCTCCGGCAACGGGACGGAGTCGGGCGTCATCGCCGGCATGGAGTGGGCGGCCAACACGGTCGACGCCGACATCATCAACATGAGCCTGGGCAGCTCGTCGCCGAGCGATGGGACCGACCCGATCAGCCAGGCCGTCAACCAGCTCACCGCGTCCACAGGCGCGCTCTTCGTGATCGCCGCCGGCAACTCCGGACCCGGCAAGTCCACCGTCGGCGCTCCCGGTGCCGCCGACGCCGCGCTCACCGTCGGCAACGTGACCAAGCAGGAGGGGCTGGCGCCCACCTCGAGCCGGGGGCCACGCCTGGGCGACTTCGCGGTCAAGCCGGAGATCACCGGGCCCGGCACGGCGATCGTCGCCGCGCGCGCCGCCGGCACCGCGATGGGCTCACCGGTCGATGCGCGCTATACCTCTGCGAGCGGCACCTCGATGGCGTCGCCGCACGTGGCCGGCGCGGCCGCGATCCTGGCCCAGAAGCACCCCGAGTGGACCCCGGAGCGGCTCAAGCAGGTGCTGGTCGGCACCGCGAGGTCGAGCATCTTCACGGCCTACCAGCAAGGCGGCGGGCGCGTGGACGTGCCACATTCGCTCGCCGCCACGGTGTACGCCGACCCGGCGGTGGTCAGCCTGGGTCGTCACGAGCGTGAGGACCAGCCCCTCACCCGCCCGCTGGAGTACGTGAACCCGACCGACGCCGCGGTCACCGTGTCGCTCTCGATGGTCGCCTTCGGCGAGTCGGCGCCGCCGCAGGGCACGTTCATCCTCGGCGCGACCAGCCTCACCGTGCCGGCGCACGGCCGCGGCAGCGTCGACCTCACCTACGACCCGCGCCTGGGCACCGTCGGCGACTACACCGCGGTCATCAACGCGACCGCCAGCGACGGCACAACCTTCCACACCACGGTCGGCGTCACCAAAGACATCCCCATGGTCGACGTGACGCTCTCGGGCATCGACCGTCACGGAAAGCCGGGAGGGGCCGAGTGGGTGATCTTCGACCTCGACAACCGCAAGCTGCGCCAGGCGTTCAGCAACGCCACGCCCACCACGGTGCAGCTGCCGCTCGGCCGCTACTCGGTGATGGCCTACATCCGGACGAACGACCCGGCGTCGGGCATCCTCACCGACTACACGCTGGGTGGCGATCCCGAGCTCGTCATCGAAGGACCGGAGTCGGTCACGGTGGACGCGCGGCAGGCCGAGGAGGCCGAGATCTCGACGCCGACGGAGGCCGTCGTCTCGATCCGCAAGCTCGGCTACCGGCAGCAGATCCCCGGGCTCGGTGGCATCGACGCACTCAAGACGTTCGGCAGCAACATCGAGGGCGTGTCCGTCGTCCCGACCGAGCCGGCCTCGATCAGCGACTTCGAGTTCGACTACCAGGAGCGCTCCTCCTCGCCGACCATCAAGGCGGCGTACGCCGACGGCACGGGCAATATCCCGCTGCGGCCGGTCACCTACGCCCTGTCGCTCTACGGGAACAAGACACTCCAGGCCGTCGACGCCGGGCTGGCCCGTCCCGCCGAGCTGGAGGGCCGCGACCTGGGCGGCACACTGGCCATCATCACCCGCGACCCGAGTGTGCGCACGATGGACCAGCTGGCCGCCATCGCCACCACAGGCGCCGAAGCGGCGGTCCTGGTCAACGACCGTCCCGGTCCGTTCTCCACGATCGTCCCGCGGGTGCTGCGCACCAAGATCCCCGCGTGGTCGCTCACCCAGGACGCGGGTCAGCAGCTGCTGGCCCGCATCCACAACGGGCGCACCAACGTCAACCTCAGCGGCATCGGCAAGAACCCGCAGGTCTACAACATGGCGCTGATGGTGCCTGACGCCATCCCTGCCGACCCGACCGACGCCGTGACCGCCGCCAACTCCACGATCACCAAGGCGCACTACCGCAGCCCGGCCGGCACCTACATCGGCGACGCCGACGCGGCGGTTCGACCGGGGGAAGTGTCACTCTTCAACCTCATCGACTTCTTCGACGCACCCTCTTCCCGGACCGAGTGGTACTCCACGGGCAGCAGGTGGCCGACCAGTGATCAGATGCGGTGGTGGCACTCGGTCTACCCCGATGACGCGGACATCTCCCGGGCCTTCCAGGGCGGGATCGTCGGCTACGCGTCCGGCAGCAGGCGGGAGGAGACCTGGCTGGGGGCGGCCATCACGACTGGCGGACCGCAGGGAGGCGGCGCCTGGCGCGAGGGTAACGCGATTGTCCTCGGCCTGCCCGAGTGGGTCGACAGCGGCGGCCACTACGGCTGGTCGGGCAATACCACCGATCATGCGACGGCCCGGCTGTTCCGCGAGGGCGAGCTGGTTCGCGAGATGCCCTGCGCGGCGTGCCGCAACGTGGTCGCCGTCGGAGCCGACAGCGCTACCTACCGGCTCACCCTCGACACCGAGCACCCCGACTGGATGCCCCTGTCGACCCGGACCAACACCGAGTGGACCTTCCAGTCGGCGCGTTCCACGACCGACAGTGAGCAGCTCGCCATGCTGTGGCCGCGCTACGAACTCGAACTGGACGACCAGAACCGGATGTCCGCCCGTGGCACGAGGACCTTCGACCTGTCCATCCTCACCGCCTCCGGCAAGGTCTCGAGCCTCGAGGAGCTGAAGGTCTGGGCGTCCGGCGACGACGGCAGCTCCTGGTCGTCGGCCGAGACAAAGCCCAAGCCCGACGGATCGTACACGGTGACGGTGCCCGCCGTCGGTTCCGGCTACGTGTCGCTGCGGGTCAGTGCCCGCGACGGCCACGGCAGCGCGGTCACCCAGACCCTGATCCGGGCCTTCGAAGTCCGGTGAGCGTGACGCGATCACTGAGGGCCACCGCCCGTCGCCGGTGCCCAGGGTGGAGGGGTGACGCGGCGACGCAGTGAGCGCAGCGAGCAAGTCCAGAACTCGCCGAGCCACCATGCGTGGCCGGCGAGTTCTGGGCTTCTGGACGTCGGCGACAAATCAGCCACGGACACTGGTCGTTCCAGCCGCCGGGCCTGTCCGTCTGCCATCGAGCGAGTGGCGTGGCCGACCACATCCTGAACCTTGGCGGGCCCGGCCAAGCCCAAGCCAACCAGGCATTCGGAAGGGCCCCGAAGACTGGTTCGCCTCCAAGGAAAAGACTCATGAGGATTCTCGACGCCATCCGATGCAATACCCTCAACATCAGCCGCGCGGCGCATGCTGTCAATGTCATGCTGTCGAGCCCCGGCTGCGTAACGACAACCGGGACCCGCGCCACCATTACGGAGGAGATCATCAGCGAATCGCCCACCCCTTCAGACCCGACGCCGACGCGACCCCAGATCGCACAGGGCGCGATCGCGGACCTCGCCGTCAGGCTAACCATCGCCGCAAGTGACATCGAAGTCATACGCGTCGAGCAGGCCGTATGGCGCGACGGCAGCATCGGCTGCGCCCAGCCAGGAATGACCTACACACAAGCACTCGTCCCTGGGCAGCGGGTGGTCCTGATGGCGCAGGGCAAGCAGTACGAATACCACTCGGGCGGACCGCGCGAGTTGTTCTACTGCGAGAGCCCTACCGAATGAGTGAAACCGATCGTCTTCGTCGAGCGGGTCGCGCCCTTTCGGCCGCTTCCCAGAGGCGACGACACGCGGGAGACCTGCCATGCGATGACGGTAGGGCCTGCTGGTTCGGTTGACCAGGATGTCGCGTGCGGATCTCGTCGGGCAGTCGCCAGACCGCCCAGCCTCCCGAACGGCAGCTTGGAAGAGCGCGATCAACTGGTCGTGTTGCCCGAAACGCCTGCGGCCGGCGTCAGATTCGGGTGCTTCTCGTAACCGCTCGTGACCGCTATGCGCCCTGGCTACTGGCCCATGGATGGCCGCGACGGTCCGGGTGCAAGCGAGCCCCAGCTACTGCGATGCCAACAGATGTCGGAACTGCGGCTCGGCCTGGCGCCAGGTGCTGATGAATTCTGACCGAGCGACGCTCAGCCGCATCTTCCCACCAACCGGCGGTGCCCACGGTGGCGGTTCACCCCACTCAGGTCGGGTGGTGAAGGTGAGCAGCACGTCAAGCTGGCTCATCTCCACGTACATGTCCAGGTGGTCGAAGGTGTCCCCAAGGTGCAACCGACTCCGCTTCCGCTCGCTGCGGTGTTCGGCGATGGCGCACAGGCGGGAGAGGTTCGCAATGTGCGGGTACAGCGCAGTTGTGCTGGCGTCTCCGATCGGGATGCCCTCGATGTAGAGCTGGAACACGCCGAACCTCTTGTCGCGGCTAGTTGGCGTGAACTCCACCCGGAACGTGTCAGTGGTGCCCGCGCCCAGCGTTGGAAAGGGCGACCCGCGGTCGTCGTCGTTCGTTCGAGCCATCGGGCGGATGTTACGGGTTGCGCCTCGTGCCCGCTGCGCGCCACGGTTACTGGTCCACGGATGGCCGGGCACGCCTGGCTGTCGCCGCTCTGCCCCGTCTGTCGGCGACGCGTGAAAACTGACCCTCGGGCGGCGCGCGGGTTCTAGGGCGTCGAGCAGGGGTCCGCTTTCGGGCGTCGTTGACACCGTCCCCCGATAGGTGCCAGATCCTCGGCTCTCGGTCGGGGTCAAGGGTGGCCGTAGGCCATCGGCGTAGCCGACGCGAAGCGGCCTTGACGCCGGTCGAGAGGCGTGGAGAGTCGAGCACCGGGGACGGGACGCTAGTGCCGCGTCTTTGAACGTTGATCGTGTAATCCGTCGGTTCTGAGTACCCGTCAGGCAGGCTGTCTCCCAACGCATGAGGCTGGGGAGGTGGTGCCGGGTGGGTAGACGCCCGGAGGTGTTCGTCCGGCAGGTGTCGATGGCCGAGGGCCAGCGGTTGCAGCGGATCACCCGGACCGCGAAGGACCCGGTGAAGCTGCGCCGGGCGATCGTGGTGCTGATGTCCGCGCAGGGGCAGCCGGCGCCGGACATCGCCCACCTGCTCAAGACCAGCGAGGACTACGTCCGCGACGTGATCCACGCGTTCAACGAGCGGGGGTTCGACGCGCTGGACCCAAAATGGAGCGGGGGCGCACCGAGACGGATCGATGAGCAGGCCCGTGACTGGATCTGCATCATCGCCCGGTGCGACCCCCGGTTCCTCGGCAAACCCTTCTCCTGCTGGTCGCTTGCCAAGCTGCGCGACTACCTGATCGAAGCTGGCTACGTCGCGGCGATCAGCGCCGAGCATCCGGCGGATCCTCCATGAACGCGGGGTCACCTGGCAGGCCACCAAAACGTGGAAGGCCAGCACCGACCCCGACTTCACGACAAAGATGCGCCGGGTCCTGGACCTCTACGACCACCCGCCGGCGGACGGGCGGGTGCTGTGCGTGGACGAGTTCGGGCCGCTGAACCTGCAACCCCGCCCCGGCCGGGCCTGGCGGCCCCACGGGCAGCCGGTGCGGCTGCGGGCCACCTACACCCGTGACCAGGGGGTACGCCACATGATCGCCGCCCTCGACCTGGCCACCGGAAAGCTGCACTACCGCATCCGCGACCGCAAACGCTGGCGCGAGTTCCTCAGCTTCCTCAAGACCCTGCGCCGCCGCTGGCCCGACCAACGCCTCTACCTGATCCTGGACAACTTCTCCCCACACAAACACCCCGAGGTCCGCGCCTGGTGCGCCACCAACCAGGTCGACCTGGTGTTCCTACCGACCTACGCCTCCTGGCTGAACTGGATCGAGGCCGAATTCGCCGCGGTCCGCTACTTCGCCCTCAACGGCACCGACCACCGCAGCCACCCGGAGCAGGACGCCGCCATCGGCGACTACATCCGCTGGCGCAACCAACGAGCACGCCCGAAATCCGGATTCGCGATCAACTCCAAGATCCGCCACCCGGATTACCCGTTCAAGGCTGCGTGACGGGGCACTAGCCAGCGTCTGGTCGTGTCGCGCTGGGTGCCGTGACGGCACGCCGTATTGAGGGGTGAGCGAGATAAATGATCGACCACCTGCGGCCCCGCCACTGCGGTCCGGTGTCTTCGACGGTGATCGCAGCATCGATCGTGAATTCACTCGGCACGTAGCCCAAGGTCTGTGCCTCGTAGTCGGCGATCATGTCCTCAATGTCCTCGTCCACCTCTGCGGTGCGTTGGGCAAGTGCGACATGGAAGGTCACGCCGTCGCTACGGGCTTCGACGGCGATCCCGAGCACGTCCGGGCCGATCAGCCCGAGGGATGCCGACACTGCCTCCAAGACGGCCTTGTTGCGCCGGTTGCGTTCTAGGTCATCATCGGGAGCGGGCATGATCTCCGCGTGTTCATCGTTCGCCGTCACGCTCTCATCCTGCATGGCAACCTCGTGAGCGTGGCCGGCCGGCCCGGCCGATGGCGGCCGGAGGTCGCCAGCAGGCCGGGGCCGGGGCCGGCGCGGCCCGCTTTGCGGGCCGCCTTGATCCTTAAGAGGTCAATTCGGCAACGGAATGCGCCACTCAAATGTGATCCGACAACTGACGTGCGACACAACTCCGCCAGGTGATGTGCGACAGGGTCCGGCGATCGAGGGCGGCGGGTTAGCCGCCGACCAATGTCCTGTGTAGCCGAAGAGCGTGCGTATCGGCGCAGGATCAGGCGGTCGTTCCCGGCCGTTGGGCGACGACTGCGGCGCCGGGAATCCTGTCGTCGATGAGCAGCCCGACAAGCTCGTCGAGCAATACTTCGAGATCACCATGGCCGGCAAGTTCGTAGTGCTTGTTGACGATCCGGTCATCGGCAAGGCGCACCGTTGCCAGCTCTGCCTCGCCGGTCATCCAGATCATGACCTCGGCGAGCCACGCCGACGACTCGAATTCGACGCTCACGACTGGCTTGCCGTAGTTCGGTTGGATCGGGCGCGTGTGCCAGCGCATTTCAAGCCGCGCCCAGGTCTCGACGCGGGCGTTGACGGCAGCGGACAGCGCCTTCAGCGGAAACATCACGCCCGCGACTATCGCACGCCGATCATTGGCAGCCCGACGACGTCCGCATCTGGCCGGGCTGCGGTCATACGTCCAGCAGACAAGTAGCCGCGATCAGCGTGCTGAGGTGTCGCAGATCAGTCGGCGGACGCCTGCCGCACATCAGTCGATGGAGGACACAACGACTTGCACACAACGACTTGCGCCAACAGTCGCCTCGCCCGCCCCCTCCCGTCTAGCATCGCCCGCAAATC
>NZ_JBUEGB010000088.1:0-22821 GCF_054963695.1 Micromonospora sp. RTBAU3-60
CCCCCCCCCCCCCCCTGCGAGGCGTGGCCGGATCACACCGACCCGACCCGTCCGACGAGGGCTACGGCGGGGCGGGAGAATGGCAGCCGGGCGCGACGGTCGCGGCCGGCGGTGGCGAGACGGCGGGAGGCCGGGCACGGTGTCCGAGGCGGCGGAACAGCGGGTGGCGGCGAGCGCGGGGCGTGAGCTGCAGGCCGACTGCGCCCGGTGCTTCGGGATCTGCTGCGTCGCGCCGGCGTTCGCCGCCTCCGCCGACTTCGCCATCGACAAGCCCGCCGGGCAGCCCTGCCCGAACCTGCGGCCCGACTCCCGCTGCGGCATCCACCGCGACCTGCGGCAGCGGGGTTTCCCCGGCTGTACGGTCTTCGACTGCTTCGGCGCGGGTCAGCACGTGGCGCAGGAAACCTTCGGCGGGCGGGACTGGCGGGCAGACCCGGCGACCGCGCGGCGGATGTTCGACACCTTCGCGGTGATGCGGCCGCTGCACGAACTGCTCTGGTACCTCACCGAGGCCCTCGCGCTGGTCCCGGCCGGCCCGCTGCGGGACGACCTGGCCGCGGCCCTGGCCGAGACCGGGCGGCTCACCGACGGCACCCCGGACGAGCTGCTCGCCCTAGACGTCGACGCGCACCGGGACCGGGTCAACCAGCTGCTGTCCCGGGCCGGCGCGCAGGCCCGGGCCGGCCGGGAAGGCGTGGACCGGCGCGGGGCGGTGCTGATCGGCGCCGACCTGCGCCGGGCCGGGCTGTCCGGGGCCAACCTGCGCGGGGCCTGCCTGATCGGCGCGGACCTGCGCGGCGTGGACCTCGGCGCGGCCGACCTGACCGGGGCGGACCTGCGCGGCGCCGACCTGCGCGGCGCCGACCTCGGGCGTTGCCTCTTCGTGCACCAGTCCCAGCTCGACGCCGCCCGCGGCGACCACCGGACCGTCCTGCCGCCCCGCCTGCGCCGACCCGCGCACTGGTCGCTGGCGATCACCCCGGTCCAGCCCGCGCGCGGGCGGACCTCCGCCCCCCGCCGCCGACGCTGACAACCCACCGTCGGCCGAGCGCCGTCGGCCGAGCGCCGTCGGTCCCCGGCCCACCCGATCCGGGACGTGATCGACTCGGCATGCCGCATCCCGGGCCGTCCCGGCACACGGACAGCACGACGTGCCGCGCACCGAGTGGATCTCTCCCACCCGGCGGCACGTTTCGCCGGGCCGGAGCGGGGTAGCCGGAGTCGGCGTCACCTCGGGCGGCGCGGCACCGACGGGAGGCGGACGGGTGAAGTATCGGACACGCCAGGGCGAACAGCCGGTCGATCCGGCCCACGCCGAGGACGAGGCCGGTCAGGCCCGCCTGGTCCAGGTCGAGGCGGACACGGACGTGCCGGCGCCGGAGCCGGGCGCCCCGAAGCCGGACCTGGTCACCGAGGACGACGGCTCCGGGGTGGCCGGCGGGTCGTCCGGCACCAGCGCCGGTGGATCGTCCATGCCGACGCACCCGGACGCGCCCCGCTGACCGGGCGTTTACCCACGAGCGAGGCGGGCAGGAGTGCGACATGACGAGTGAACAGTCCTTCGGCCGCGCACCCACGGACGAGCCGGACGGCGCCACCGCGTACGAGGCGTCGCTACGACCGCCGGGCGAGTCCCTGCACACCACCGACGACACCGGCGACGACTTCGCCGACCTGCCGGCCGAGGATCGGCGCTCCGCCCGGGAGACGAGCCGGGCCGGCTACGACGTCGACCAGGTCTCGGGCACCGGCGAGCTGCCGAACGTGGAATGATCCCGGTCCGCCCGGGGCGGATCGAGACTGATCGCCCCGGACGGGCACAGGTCGACGGCCCGCCGGACCCGGTCGACCGCGTCCGGCGGAGGCTCGGCGAGGCGGAGCACCACGAGACCGTCCTCGTCGTCCTGGTCAAAGACCTCCGGCGCGGTCACCACGCAGTTTCCCGACCCGCAGCAGCGGTCCCGGTCCACCCGTACCCGCACGGCCCCGGTCACCAGGTCACCGGCAGCGCGTCGAGGCCGTAGACGACCGAAGTGTCCCGGGTGGGCAGCCGCCCGGCGACGGTGGCGGGGCGCAGCCGGGGGAACCGTCGGGCCAGCTCCACCAGGGCGATCCGCAGCTCCGCACGGGCGAGCGGTTGACCGATGCACTGGTGCACGCCGAAACCGAACGCCACGTGCTGCTGCGCCTGCCGGTACGGATCGAACTCGTCCGCCCCGTCGAAGACCCCCGGGTCGCGGTTGGCCAGGGAGAGCACCGCGATCGCGCCCTCCCCGGCCCGGATGAGCTGGCCCCCGATCTCGACGTCCTGCAGGGCGAGCCGGGGCAGGCCGGTGCGCACGATGCTGAGATAGCGCAGCAGTTCGTCGACCAGTCCGTCGGCGTGCCCGGGGTCGTCGCGCAGGGCGGCGTACCGGGCCGGGTGGCGCAGCAGCAGCAGGGTGCTCAGCCCGATCATGTTGGCGGTGGTCTCGTGGCCGGCGATGAGCAGCAGCACCGCCATGCCGACCAGCTCGTCGACGGCGAGCTCACCGGCGCCGACCCGGTCCCGGGCAAGCCGGCTGAGCAGGTCGTCGGTGCGGTCCCCGGCGGCGACCTTCGTCTCGACCAGCCGGTGCAGATAGTCGCGCAGCTCCCGCACGTGCAGCTGGACGCGTTCGGGCGGGGCGTCGCGGTCGATCAGGGTCCGGCTGCGCTCCTGGAAGAAGTCGTGGTCGGCGTACGGGACGCCGAGCAGGTGGCAGATCACCATCGACGGCACCGGCAGGGCGAAGTGCGCCACCAGGTCGGCGGGTGGGCCGGCGTCGCGCAGCCCGTCCAGGGCCCGGTCGACGGTCTGCCGGATCAGGGGCTCGATCCGGCGCACGTTCTTGATCATGAACTCGGCGGTGAGCATCCGGCGCAGCCGGGAGTGCTCCGCCCCGTCCATCCGGATGAAGCCGCCCCGCCGGTCGCCGAAGGCACCGGGGGCCACCCGGCGCAGCAGGGGGAAGCCCGGTCGGCCGAGGTCGGCGCTGAAGCCGGGATGGCGCAGCAGTTGCCGGACGTCGGCGTGCCGGGTGACCAGCCAGGCGGTCTCGTCGGTGGGGAGCCGGACCCGGGTGACCGGACCGGAGAAGCGGCGCCGTTCCGCGGCGTCGAGCGGGACGAGCGGGTCGCGGTCGAGGTTCGTCGGCGGCCACAGCGGCAGGTCGGTGAGCGGCGCAACGGTCACGCGGACACCTCCGGGGGGCGACTGTCCGTGACGGTATCGATCCGCTACGTTACTCATCGACCGGGTTCGACACAACCCGTCGGCGTCAACGGGCGGCGACCGCCTCCGCCCGCGCCTCGGCCATCCCCCGGTTGGCCAACGCGTCGGCCCGCTCGTTCTCCGGGTGCCCGTTGTGGCCCTTCACCCACAGCCAGGTCACGTCGTGCCGGGCGCAGGCGGTCTCCAACCGCTGCCACAGGTCCGCGTTCTTCACCGGCTGCTTGGCCGCGGTCAGCCAGCCGTTGCGCTTCCACGAGGCGAGCCAGCCGGTGATGCCGTTGCGGACGTACGTGCTGTCGGTGTGCAGACGTACGGTGACCGGCCGGGTCAGGCTCTCCAACGCCCGGATCGCGGCGGTCAGCTCCATCCGGTTGTTCGTCGTCGGCGTCGCCTCGCCGCCGCACAACTCGCGCTCGTGGTCTCCCCAGCGCAGCACCACACCCCAGCCGCCGGGGCCGGGATTGCCGCTGCACGCCCCGTCGGTCCAGATCTCCACGACCCTGCCGGTCACCTCCGCCATGCCGGCAACCTACCCGGTACGCCCGCCGGCGCGACCAGCCGACCCGCCCGGCCGGCACCGACGTGTCGGCCGGAAAAGGCCACGACATCCGCCCGGCGCTCTGGCAGGGTCACCGGTCGTGGACCGACGTTGGGGCGACCTGCGAGCCGCGGTACGCACGAGGATCGACGACCTGGTCAGCTCCGGGCGGGAGGCCGGTGTGCAGGTGGCCGCCTTCCTGCACGGCGAGCCGATCGTGCAGGAGCAGGCGGGCCTGGCCGACCCGACCACCGGGCGGCCGATGACCGCCGACACCCCGATCCACGCCGTCTCGACCGGCAAGGGACTCACCGCCACCGTGGTGCACGTGCTGGCCGAGCGCGGGCTGCTCGACTACGACCTGCGCATCGCCAAGGTGTGGCCGGAGTTCGCCCGGCACGGCAAGGACGCGATCACCCTGCGGCACGCGCTCACCCACACCGCCGGGCTGCCCGCGCTGCCGGCCGACACCACCCCGGAGGACTTCACCGACTGGGATCGGATGTGCGCACTGCTCGCCGACACCCATCCGCTGTGGGCGCCGGGCGAGCGGTTGGCGTACCACGCCTGGACGTGGGGCTGGCTCGTCGGTGAGGTGGTCCGGCGGGTCACCGGCCGGCGGATCTCCCAGGTGCTCGCCGAGGAGGTGGCCGGCCCGCTCGGCGTGACCGGGGAGCTGTTCCTCGGGGTGCCGGAGCCGGACCTGCCCCGGCTGGCCCGGCTGGAGGACGCCGGCCTGGCGGCAATGCTGACGTACGCGAGCGCACACCTGCCAAACCTCGACGCGGTGGCCCCGCCCGGCGTCCGACCCGACGCGACCACCGGCAGCCGCGCCGACGTGCTGCGCGCCGACGTGCCGGCCGTCGGCACGATGAGCGCCCGCGCGGTGGCCCGGATGTACGCGGCGCTGCTCGGCCCGGTCGACGGCGTACGGCTGATCTCGCCGGAGCGGCTCGGGCAGGTGTCGGCGGTGGCGGTCCGCGCCGAGGACTGGGTGTTCGGGCAGGAGGTCACCTTCAGCCTCGGGTACGCGGTCGACGGCGACGGGTCGTTCGGCACCGCGGGTAGCGGCGGCAGCCTGGCGTTCGCGTACCCGGAACTGGGGTTGACGGTGGCGGCGGTGCGCAACCGGCTCGGGGCGGGCGACGGCGACCCGATGGAGGGCCTCCGGACGCTGATCCGCGACGCGGTCATCGCCGGATCCGCCTGAGTGCACCGCACCGCCGACGGCCGGAGACAGCGCGCCGAGCCGGACGGGCCGTCCAGTGTGGCGCGCGCCGGGCTCGCACCTGGATGGTCCGCCACCTGATCCATGACTCCGCCCTCGATACACGTCCCGCTGACGTGACGGGCGGGTCGGCACGCCGGGTGAATGCCCTGTTCCGCCGATCAGGTAAACGGATCGCGCCGAGCGGTCCAGTCCTCAATGGTCTGCTCAGATATTGCCGCCCGGGGCAAACTGGCTGACCTGCGCCACCGTTCGGAGAAACCCTGCGGCTGACGCGGTGGACGGGACGGCGATTTTCGGAGTCGACCCGTCAACCGAACGGACATCGGGCTCGGTGGAAACAATTCCCCGACCGTCGCTGTCCGTGAACGGAAATGGTGAACCTGTCGCCCGCTCGACCCCGCGGCTGCCTGCCGTTCGCCGTTGCATGAAAGCTTTTCCGGCTTGCCGGCAACGTCCGCCGCAGCCGCCGGCCCACTCCCCGGAGCGGTCACCGAACGCGATGTAAGGCTTGGCTATCCGTACTCGGCGCAGGTCGCCGCCGACGGCGGACCGCCCAGGTGACGCGCTGCCGCTGTCGCGTTCACGACTGTTCGCCTGTTAGACACCTCGCGTTTGCCGTCCGTAATCTCTGACGAGCCCGCGGCCATCACGTCAATGCCCACCGCGCCGAGGCCGTACCAGAAAAGGCCTGGCGCCTATTTTCGACTGGCTTCTGTCGCTGTTTCCGAGCCGGATAACCGGCGGATGGTCACTGCCCGGAAGCGCATTTGATGGAGGGTCGAATGACCGAAGTTGCACAGGCGCCTTCGCACCGCTACCTGCACCGGCCCGCATCGGATCAGCAGGTTCGGCTGAGCGTCGTCGTACCCACCCGGAACGAGGCGGAGAACATCCCCGCGCTGCTGTCCCGGCTGGGCCCGGCCCTCGCGGCACTGCGCGCGGAGATCATCGTCGTGGACGACAGCGATGACGACACCATGGACGTCCTTACCCGACACTCGGTCGACGCCCCGGTCGCCGTACGTCTGTTGCATCGGCCGCCGAACGCGCGCGCCGGCGGACTGAGCGGCGCCGTGACGCTCGGCGCGCGGCACGCCCGCGGCGAGTGGGTCCTGGTGATGGACGCGGACCTGCAGCACCCGCCGGAGTCGGCCGGTCGGCTGGCGGCCGTCGCGATGCGGCACGACGTGGACGTGGTGATCGGCACCCGCTACGCCGGCGAGGGCTCCCCCGAGGGGCTCGACGGCGCCACCCGTGAACTCACCTCGTCGTGGGCCACCCGGCTGGCGAAGAGCCTGTTCCCGCGCCGCCTGACCACCATCAGCGATCCGCTGAGCGGGCTGTTCGCCTTCCGCCGGGCGGCCGTCGACCTGGACCGGGTCAACCCCATCGGCTTCAAGGTCCTGCTGGAACTGCTCATCCGCCACCCCGGCGCCCGCGTCGCCGAGGTCGCCTACGAGATGGCTCCGCGGCACGCCGGCCGGTCCAAGGCGTCGCTGCGGGAGGGGCTGACCTTCCTGCGGCACCTGTGGCGGCTGCGCAGCCAGCGGTTGGTCGGCCAGATGCGCGAACGGCCGTCCGAGGTCCGGGACCGGCTGCGGGAGCTGGTCAGGATGATCGCCTTCGGACTGGTCGGACTGTCCGGGATGGTGGTCAACACGGCCGCCCTGTGGTTCTTCTACGAGCCGGCCAACCTGCACCACCTGCTGGGCGCCGCGCTGGCCACGCAGTTGTCGACGGCGTGGAACTTCGCCCTGGTCGACGCGCTGATCTACCGCCGCGATCGACAGGGCTCCCTCGCCGGCCGGGCCGGCCGCTTCTTCCTGCTGAACAACCTGCTGCTACTGGTGCGCCTGCCCGTGCTGCAGGCGCTGGTCTGGGCCGGCGTCGGCATCCTGACGGCGAACGCCGTCACACTGGTCGCGCTGTTCCTCGTCCGCTTCCTGGTCAACGACCGGGTCATCTACGCCCCGGGCAGCACCGGCCGGCGCGACCCGGTGCGGATGCTGGTCAACCTGCGGGCTCCCGAGACCGCCGCCGCCCCCTCCCGCAAGCGGTACCAGTACCTGAAGTACCGGTACGACGTGGCCGGGGTGGTCACCATCGGGTCGCAGATCATGCTGCCGGAACTGGAGTTCTTCCGCGCCCAGTGGGTCGCGGACTCGGACGTCGACATCGCGGTCCGGGTGAGTGACGTCGGCGGCCGCGGGCCGCGACGCCGGGCCGCGATGACCGAGTACGCCAGCGAGTCGGTCCTGCGCTACGAGGAGCACCTGGGCCGGCTGGGCGCGAACTTCCGGATCCGACTCGGCTCGCCGATCGACATCCACGTCGGGCCGCTGCTCGCCCGTTCGCCGCACGTGGTCTACACCAACATCATCGAAGCGCTGCTCCGGTTCGTGCTGGTGTCGCGGGGCCACATGCTGCTGCACTCGGCGTGCGTCAGCCTGAACGGCGTCGGAGTGATGCTCTCGGCCCTCACCGACACCGGCAAGACGGCCACGGTGCTGCGGCTGCTGCGCGACCACGGCGGGCTCTTCCTCTCCGACGACATGACGCTGATCAGCCCCGACGGCGTCGCGACGTGCTTCCCCAAGCCGCTGACCATCAGCGCGCACACGTTGCGCGCCGTCCAGGCCCAGGACCTGACCCCGGCCGAATGGCGCCGCCTGCAGTTCCAGAGCCGGCTGCACTCCAAGGGTGGCCGTTCACTCGCGCTGACGCTGAGCCGGTTCAACGTGCCCATCATGGGCATCAACGCCATCACCCAGCGGCTCGTCCCCCCGCCCAAGTACAGCGTCGACCGGCTGGTCCCCTGCCGGATCGGCACCAGCACCCGGGTGGAAGAGCTGTTCATCATCGAACGGGGCACGCCCCGCATCGGCGACCTCGGCAAGGACGAGACGCTCGAGCGAATGATCCAGAACACCGACGACGCGTACGGGTTCCCCCCGTTCCGCTACCTGGCGCCGGCGATCACCATCGACGGGCAGGGGTACGCGCAGCTGCGCCAGCGGGAGCGGGAGATCCTCACCGGCTTCCTGTCCCACGTGCGCAGCCGGGTGGTGGCCTCGGACCGGTTCGGCTGGGCCGACGAGATCCCGCGCCTGTTGCATGCCGAACGCGGGGACCTGACGAGCGAGCAGCAACTGATCCTGCCGTCCTGGCCGCAATGGGGTGGCGCGCTGTCCCCGAGCGGAGCTCGTGCGTGAGCGTGACCCGATCCCCGGTCGAGGAGATGGAGCACGACCGTCGCGGGACGACGGTCGTGCTCCACCCGGTGGACACCTCCGTGCTCCACCCGACGTCCCGGCCCGGCGACGCCGGCCAGGAACGCGGGTGGCGCCGGTGGGCGACGCCCGCCGCCCTCCTCGCCGTCGCGGCGCTGGCGTTGGCCCTGCGGGTCTGGCGACTGGACGCGCTCGGCTTCAACAGCGACGAGGCCGTCTACGCCGGGCAGGCCGCCTCGCTCGCCGGGAACCCGAACTACGCGCCGTTCTTCCCGGTGTTCCGCGCCCATCCGATGCTCTTCCAGACCCTCCTGTCACCGTTCTTCCGCGCCGGCGAGGTCGACGTGGCCGGCCGGGTGGTGGTGGCGGCGCTGGGCGTGGCGACGGTGCTGGCCGTGCACCTGCTCGGTGCCCGGCTCTACAGCCGGCGGGTCGGGCTGCTCGCGGCGCTGTTCATGGCGGTCATGCCGTACCACGTGATCGTCACCCGCCAGGTCCTCCTCGACGGGCCGATGGTCCTGTTCGCCACCCTCACCCTGTACTGCCTGGTCCGGTTCGTGCAGGGCCAGCAGGTGATCTGGTACGTCGCGACCGGGGCCATGCTGGGCGTGACGATGCTGACCAAGGAGACGAGCATCGTCCTTTCCGGTGGCGTCTACGCGTTCCTGGCGCTGACCCCCATGGTGCGCCGGCCGGTACGGATGTCGCTGCTGGCCGTCGCCGCGATGGCGGCGGTCTTCCTGACGCACCCGGTCTCGCAGGCGCTGGCCGGGCGCAGCCAAACCGGCAAGAGCTATCTGGTGTGGCAGCTGTTCCGACGGCCGAACCACTCGATGGGGTTCTATCTCGAGACGGTGCCGCCGGCGCTGGGGCTGCTCGTGGTGGCGGCGGCCGTCGGTGGTCTGTGGTGGCTGCGCCGGCACCGCTCCTGGCGGGAGACGCTGCTGCTGTCGTGGATCGCCGCGCCGGTGGTGTTCTTCCAGCTGTGGCCCGTCAAGGGCTTCCAGTATCTGCTGCCCGCCGCGGCGCCCGTCGCGGTGCTCGCCGCGCGGGCCCTGATCGGGATGCCGGTGCCGGATCGGGTCCGGCGTCTGCTCCACCGGGGCTACGGTTCGCCGGGCACCGACCGGTCCGGTGCGGTGCGGGCCGCGGTGATCGCGGTGGTCGCCCTGAGTCTGCTCGCGCCGAGCTGGAACGCGGTCAACCGGGCCGACAACTCCACCTTCCTCGCCGGGTCCGGTGGGGTGCCGGGCGGCCGGGAGGCCGGCCGGTGGCTGGCCGCGAACACCCCGGAGGGGTCGGTGGTGCTCACCCTCGGCCCGTCGATGGCCAACATCATCCAGTACTACGGCCACCGCCGCAGCTACGGGCTCTCGGTCAGCCCGAACCCGTTGCGGCGCAACCCGTCGTACGAGCCGCTGCCCAACCCCGACTGGTGGCTGCGCCACAACGACCTGCAGTACGTCGTCTGGGATTCGTTCTCCGCCGGGCGCTCGGCGTTCTTCTCCGAGCGGTTGATGGTCCTGATCCGCCGCTACCACGGCCGCGTCGTGCACACCGAGTACGTCGACGGGGCCGACTCCACCGGGGCCCGCATCCCCGTCCCGGTGATCATCATCTACGAGGTGCGTCCATGATCGACCCCACTCACCCGCCCCGCCGGCGTGCCGGTCGGCTGCTGGCCCGCGCGCTGCTGATCGCCGGTCTCCTGGCGCTCGCGAACCCGGCCGGCGCCGCGCACGCCGCAGCTCGGACGGCACCCGCGGGGAACGCCACCACCCCGATCGACCACTTCGTCTTCCTGATGCAGGAGAACCACACGTTCGACAACTACTTCGGCACCCGGCCCGGGGTCGACGGCATTCCCGCGGGCACCTGCATGCCGGTGCGTCGGGGCCAGGCCGAACCCTGCGTCAAGCCGTTCCACCTCGGGGAACTGGGCAGCCTCGACCTCGACCACACCGCCGAGGCCTTCCGGGTGCAGTACAACAACGGCCGGATGGACGGCTTCGTCGAGGGCGTGAGCACGCAGGGCAAGGACGGCAAGCTCGCGATGGCCTACTACGACGACCGGGACCTGCCGTACTACTGGAACATCGCCGACGAGTACGTGCTGTTCGACCGCTTCTTCAGCTCGTCCAACTCGGGCAGCATCCGCAACCACATGTTCCGGGTGACCGGCGGCCCGGGCGCCACCGGAGCCTCGGAGTCCATCCCGGCGAACGGCTGGGGCGACCTCCCGACGATCTTCGACCGGTTGGAGGCCGCCGGGATCAGCTGGAAGTTCTACGTGGAGAACTACGACCCCACCATCACGTTCCGGTCCCGGACCAGCGAGGAGGACATCGACCGGGGGGCGCAGGTGATCTGGGTGCCGCTGCTCGCCTACGCGCGCTACGTCGACGACCCCAGGCTGTTCGGGAAGATCGTGGACCTGGACCAGTACTACGACGACGCCGCCAAGGGCCAGCTGCCCGCCGTGTCGTTCATCGCCCCGGCCGGTGACAGCGAACACCCGCCCGGCAGCATCCGGGCCGGTCAGAACCTCGTCCGGACGCTGCTGACCCAGCTGATGCGCTCACCGAACTGGAATTCGTCGGCCTTCCTGTGGTCGTACGACGACTGGGGCGGCTGGTACGACCACGTGGCGCCCCCGCAGGTCGACCGGTACGGCTACGGCTTCCGGGTGCCCGCCCTGCTGGTCAGCCCCTACGCCAGACGCGGGTACGTGGACTCCACCACCCTCGACTTCACCTCGGCGCTGAAGTTCATCGAGGTCAACTGGCGACTGAAACCGTTGGCCGACCGGGACCGCAAGGCGAAGACGTTCCTCGACGCCTTCGACTTCGACCGACCACCACGGCCGGCGGTCTTCCTCAGCACCGAACGCACAGCCGCGGTCGTGCAGCGACCGAACCCGGTCCCGGTGTACGCCTCGTACGCCATCACGGGCAGTTTCGTGGCGGCGCTGGTCGGTGTTGCGGCGCTGCGGCGGCGGCGGTGGACGTGACCGGGCGGATCGTGCGGGCGGTCCTGCTGGCGCTGGTCGCGGCCGGGTTGACGGTGCTCGTGCTGCCCTCCGCCGCGAGCGCGCGAGCCGCCTCGACCCAGCCGGGGACGCTGCGCCTGCAGACGGTGCCGCCGTTGCGCGGCGTGGTGGTGAAGGTCGACGGGCAGGTGGCCCGGTCCGACGCCAGGGGCCGCATCCAGGTGCGGGTGCGCAACTTCGTCGACCTGGACAAGCGGCTGATCGTTCCGGAGACCGAGATCAGCGCGGATCGCAAGGTGGTCTTCGACCGCTTCCGAGGCGACGTCGACGCCGGCGTGCGCGGCAAGGTCGTGGAGCTCGGTGTGCGCACCTCCCGGTTGGTCTCGTGGAGCTTCATCGACCGCTTCGGCAAGGTGGTGCCACCGGACCGGGTCACCGCCATGCGGCTGCGCAGCAACACCGGTGAGATCCACGACCTGAGCGGCCCCGACGTGGCCCGCCCGCGCTGGGTCGCCGAGAGCCGCACCCAGCAGGGCCCGCAGGGGTTGGTTTCCAAGCAGCTCTACTACGTGGTCGACAGCGCGATGGTCGACGGCACGTCCGTGGTCAACCGCGCCGGACAGAAGTTCGTGCCGTGGGAGCAGCAGGCGTGGGTGGTGCAGTTGCTCTTCTTCCGGGTCTCGTTCACCGCGACGGACATGTTCTTCACCCGTCAGGTCGGCGACGGCATCGAGCTGACCCGCGCCGACGGCGACGTCCAGCGGCTGCCGTTCGGCCGGGACGGCACGGCGCTGGTGCCCGACCTGCCCCGCGGCACGTACACGATCACCGTCTTCGGCGGCGGTGTGTCGTTCGGGCGTCCGGTCAGCATCAGCAAGGACCAGGTGGTGACCCTCACCGTGATCAGCGTCGCCGACCTGGCCCTGGTGACGCTCGCGGTGCTGGTCGTCGCGGTGGGCCTGGTGCTGCTCGGGCGGCCGCATCTGCTCAGCCGGCTGCGCCGGGCCGGGACGGCCAGGAACCGGGCCCGCCCGCGTCCGAAGCACCGCCGGCGGTTGCCGACGTGGCGGGTGGGTGCCCGCCCGCCGCAGGTGCCCGCCGAGGAGGACCGGCCGCTGGCCGGGGTGCGGGGCGGAGTCATGTTGCTGCTGCTGGTCGCCGCGCTGGCCGGCACGCTGCTGCCGTCCGGCGCCGCCCGCGCCGACGTCGGTCACCGGCAGGATGGCCCGCCCCCGGCGGCGGCTCCCGTGCCGGTCCTCGCCTACTACTACATCTGGTTCAACCCGACGTCCTGGAACCGCGCGAAGATCGACTATCCGCTGCTCGGACGCTACTCCAGCGACGACGTCGAGATCATGCGACGCCACGTGCGGATGGCGAAGTCCGCCGGCATCAACGGGTTCCTAGTGTCGTGGAAACACACGCCGCAACTCGACGAGCGCCTGGCCAAGCTGGTGGAGGTGGCCCGGGAGGAGAACTTCCGGCTGGGCATCGTGTACCAGGGGCTCGACTTCTCCCGTACGCCGCTGGCCTTCGACACCGTCCGCACCGACCTGTCGTTCTTCGCGACCCGGTACGCCACCGACCCGGTCTTCGACATCTTCGGCCGGCCGGTGGTGGTCTGGACCGGCAGCGACCGCTTCACCGCCGAGCAGATCAAGGCCACGGTCGGGGGCGTACGCGGCAAGCTGCTGGTCCTCGGCAACGCCAAGAGCCTCGAGGACGTCGAGTCGAGCCAGGGCGTGCTCGACGGCCAGGCCTACTACTGGTCGTCCGTGGACCCGGTGGCCGGCGCCAGCGGACCCAAGCTGGCGGAGATGTCCCGGGCGGTGCACCAGCGGGGCGGGTTGTGGATCGCCCCGGTGACCCCCGGCTTCGACGCCCGCCTGGTCGGGGGCAAGCGGGAGGTGCCACGCCGCGAGGGCGACACGCTGCGGGCCTCCTTCGCCGCGGCCCGCCTGTCCCAACCCGACGCGATCGGGGTGATCAGCTGGAACGAGTTCAGCGAGAACACCCACATCGAGCCGAGCGAGCGGTTCGGCGCCGCCGACATCAACGTGCTGGCGGACCTGCTCGGCGTGCGCGTCGACGTGGACGTACCGGTGGACAGCAGCGAGCCGGGCGACGGCGCCCACTGGGGGCTGAACGCCTGGGGCGCGCTGCTGGCCACCGGCGCTGCCGTGGTGCTGCTGCCGCTCGGCGTGGTTTTCCAGCGCCGCCGCTCCCCCGCCCGCACCCGCCGCGACCGGCCCACCGGCACCGGCCCGGTCGACGGCGTCGTCGGCCGCTGAACAGCCGCTCCTGGGAGACGCACCCACCAGCTGGAGGTAGAGCGATGAAGCTGAGCAGACCGGCCCGGCCGAGGATCGCGTCCGCGGTCGTCGCCATGTTCGTGGCCGCCGGGCTGACCCTGGTCCTGACCGGTCGCGCGGAGAGCGCCTCCCCCACCTGTCGGACGTCGAGCGCGCCGAGCGGGGCCTACACGGTGCTGGTCTGCCTCACCCAACCGGCGAGTGGCAGCACGCTCGTGGGCGACGCCACCGTCACGGCGACCGTCAACGTAACCGCCGGCACCAGCCCCGGGGTCGCCAAGACCGAGTGGTCCCTGGACGGCCAGTACCTGATCACGGACTTCCAGTCGCCGCACCAGTTCACCATCTCCTCCGCCGACTTCATCGACCGCGCCCACGTCATCGGCGTCTCGGCGAAAATGCGCGACGGATACGTCACCCCGGAGACGCTCGTCACCGTCACCTTCGCCAACGGCAACGCCACCACACCGACGAACACCCGGCAGTGGTCCGTCCCGCCCATCGCGGCTCGCGCCCCGCAGGAACCCTTCGTGGTGGCCGCCGTCGGCGACGGCGCCGGCGGCGAGACGAACGCGCTGAACGTCACCAACGCGCTCGTCGGGTGGAACCCGGACCTGTTCCTGTACCTGGGCGACGTGTACGAGGACGGCACGCTGACGGAGTTCAAGAACTGGTACGGCGGCCCCACGGCGTTCTTCGGCCGGCTGCGCGGCGTCACCACCCCGGTGGTCGGCAACCACGAGTACACCGGCAACACGGCCGACGGCTACTTCAACTACTGGGACAACATCCCGCACTACTACAGCTACGACGCCAACGGCTGGCACTTCATCGCCATCGACTCGACCAGCAATTACAACAAGGTCGCACCGGGCACCCCGCAGTACGAGTGGCTGGTGGCGGATCTCGCCGCCAACCGCAGTCCGTGCACCATGGTGTTCTGGCACCATCCCCTCTTCAGCATCGGCTCCGAGGACCCCGCCCCGCGGATGCAGGCCATGTGGGACCTGATGGCCGCCCACCACGTCACGATGCTGGTCACGGCACACGACCACAACTACCAGCGGTGGACCCCGATGGGCGCGGGCGGCGTGCCCGCGGCCGACGGCGTGGTCGAGGTCGTGGTGGGCGGCGGCGGCCACTCGAGTCAGGGCTTCCTCAGCTCGGACACCCGGGTGGTCAAGACCAACAAGAGCTACGGTGCGATGCGCATGGAACTCTTCGGCAACCGCGCCGAGTTGCACTACCACGCGGCCGGGGCCACCGGCACGACCCTGGTCGACTCGTCGACGGTCTCCTGCAAGGGCGCGGACCGGCTCGCCCCGACCTCACCCGCCGGTCTGACCGCCACCGCGGACGCCACCCCGGCGGTGAGTCTTCACTGGACCCCGGCGACCGACAACTACGGCCTGACCGGCTACCGCGTCTACCGCGACGGCACCGCCCTGGCCGATCTGCCACCGACCGCGACGTCCTGGACGGACCCCTCGGTCGCCGGTGCGACGTCCTACGAATACACCCTGGACGCCGTCGACGCGGCCGGTAACCGGTCGGCGCCCACCCCGCCGGTGGCCGTGACGACCCCCGGGCCGGACACCACGCCGCCCACCGTGCCGGGTGGGCTCACCGCCACCCCCTCGCCAGCCGCGGTGACCCTCACCTGGTCCGCGGCGACGGACAACGTCGGGGTCACCGGGTATCACGTGCTCCGCGACGGTGCGGTGGTGGCGACCGTGACGGACCCGGCGTACGCCGACACCGGCGTGCCGCCGGACGAGCCGCACCGCTGGACCGTGCGCGCGGTGGACGGGGCCTCGAACGTCAGCGCCGAATCCGACCCGGTCACCGCGGTGCGGGACACCGTGGCACCGTCGGCCCCGCCGAACCTGAGGGCCACCGACGTGACGCCCGGCGCGGTCGGCCTCGCCTGGGACCCGTCCACCGACAACGTCGGGGTCGCCCGGTATCAGGTGTTCCGTGATGGCAGCCTCCTGACGCAGGTCTCGTCGGGCCACACGTTCGTCGACGACACGGTGGGCACGAGTCGCCGGTCGTACACGTACCTGGTCACGGCCGTCGACGCCGCCGGGAACGTCTCCGGGCCGAGCAACCAGGTGACGGTCACCACCCCGGACGCCAACCCACCGATGGCACCCACGAACCTGCAGGCTTCCGTGCTCGGACCCAACCGGGTGGGGCTGTCGTGGGAGCCCGCGACGGACGACTTCGGCGTGGCCGGGTACACGGTGTACCGCAACGGCACGGCCATCGGCACCACCACGGGCACCACCTTCACGGACGGCACCGCCCTGTCCGAGACCTCCTACGCGTACGCGGTGTCCGCCTTCGACGCGGCCGGAAACTCCTCGGCCCCCAGCACGCCGGTCCTGGTCACCACGCCGGCAGCCACTCCGTTCGTGGCGGTGGCGGACACCTACGTCAAAGCGTCCAGTCCCACGAGCAGATACGGGAGCACGCCGGTCGTGCGGGTCGACGGAGACCCGGTCACCAACGGCTATCTGAAGTTCACCGTGTCCGGGCTGACCGGCGAGGTGCGTCGCGCGCGGCTGAAGGTCTGGGTCGCGGCCGGCTCGTCCAGCGGCTTCGTGGTCCGTCCGGTCGCCGACTCCAGTTGGTCGGAGACACTGACGAACTGGGACAACGCGCCGCTGATCGGCAGCACGTCGATCGCCGCCAGCGGGCGGACGACCAGCGGCACCTGGATCACCCTCGACATCACGTCCCTGATCAGCGGAGACGGCACGGTCACCGTCGGGTTGACCTCGAGCGGCGCGTCGTCGAGCAGCTACGGTAGCCGCGAGTCCGACACGCCGCCGCAGGTGCTGGTGGACGTGGCCTCGTGACAAGGGCGGGCGATCCCCGCCCGGCCTGTCGAGATGAGAGCCGGCCGTTCGTACAGGGGGTGAACGGCCGGCATCGGGCCGGCCCTGCCCGCGAGGAGCGGCATGCGCAGGATCGTCGTCACCAACAACGTCAGCCTGGACGGGGTGATGCAGGCGCCCGGGCGCCCCGACGAGGACACCCCGGGCGGGTTCACCCGGGGCGGCTGGGCGGTGCCCTACGCTGACCCGGTCCTCGGGCGGAAGATGGGCGAGGGCATGGCGTCGTCGGGGGTGCTGCTGCTCGGCCGGCGTACCTACCAGGACTTCGCCGGCTACTGGCCGCGGCAGACCGACAACCCGTTCACCCCGGTGCTCGACGCGCGGCCCAAGTACGTCGCCTCGACCACGCTGCGCGAGCCGCTGCCCTGGGTGAACTCCCACCTGCTCACCGGCGACGTGATCGAGGCGGTGACCGAGCTGAAGGCGCAACCGGGGCCGGACATCGGCGTGCTGGGCAGCGGTGACCTGGTCCGCTCGCTGCGCCGGCACGGGCTGGTCGACGCGTACGTGCTGATCATCCACCCGCTGGTGCTCGGCGCCGGACGCCGGCTGTTCGCCGCCGGCGACGACGCCGAAGCGCTGCGGTTGGTGGACAGCGTCACCACGACCACCGGGGTGGTGATCGCACCTACGAGCCGGCCTGACCGGCCTCCGGCCCGGGGGTGGGGGTCGGGCCGCGGCGCAGCCGGGCGCGCACCCGGTCGACGGCGTCGCCGAGCACCGCGCCGGTCATCGGCAGCAGCGGTGTGGACCGCATCACCGCGAGCTCCTCGGCCGGTGAGGTGACGCCGTCGAGGAAGCGCAGCACCCGCTCGGGCGGGTTGCGGTCGAACAGCCGGGCGAAGAACTCCACCCCGTCGACGTGCCCCCGGTCCAGGGCGCGCAGCGCCACCGCGTCCAGCCACCGGTGCCGCCGCGGGTACGCGGGCGCCGGCACCGGTGGCCGGCCTCCAGCGAGGGCCCGGGCGACCTGGTCGGCCTGCCGGAGCATCGCGGCGAAGGTGAACCCGGTGGACGGTCGGGTGGCGCCGCCGGCGGTGCCGAGCCGGACCACCCGGGGCGACGGGCGGGGCCGGAACGGGGCGTCGGTCATCGGGATGATCCCGTTCTCCACCTCGCGCACCCGCAGCGCGCTCAGGTCCAGGCCGAGCCGGGCGGCGTACCCGCGCAGCGCCGCGTCGTATCCCGCGTCGGGGAGCAGCGCGGGTCCGAACTCGGTGTACTCGACCAGCGCGTACCGGTCGTCGACCGGGAGCACGTAGCCGAAGGAGACGCCCCGGGCGGGCTGCGGGGTGCGGAAGTCCATCAGCACCGCCCGGTCCGGGTCGAAGGTGGGCCGGTCGGCCGCCAGCCACCAGCCGCGGAAATGCTGCCACCAGGTGGTCCGGCCGGGCCGCTCCGGCGGCCGGGGCCGCGAGTCGAGCACCCAACCGGCCCGGACCAGCACCCGCCCGTCCGGGTCGTGGACGGTCACCCGATGGCCGTCGTCGTGCAGCGCCCCGGCCGGCGCGCCGATCCGCAGCGCGCCGAGACGGCGTTCCGCCGCGGCAGCCCGGTCGTAGACCGGGGCGGAGCGGAGCATGGCGTACCGCAGCGGGTCGAGCGACAGCACGCGGCGGCCGGCGGGCGTGACCACCTCGACCCGCGACCAGCTGGCGCTCAGCAGCGGGTTGAGGTCGCTGCCGGGGGTGCCCCAGAACGCCCAGGTGCGGTCCTGGCCCCGCTTGTGCACCGGGTCGACCACGGCGATCCGCAGGCCGGTCAGGTCGTGCCGGTCGAGGGCGGCCAGCACCAGCGAGGCGGCACCACCGCCACCCACCAGCGCGAGGTCGACGTCGACCGGGGACGGGTCCACCCGCCCACGCTGTCACATTCCCCGCGCCCGTCCGGCGCGGCCCCCACGACGCGCTGCCCGGCCGGTGCGGCACCTAGCCCGTCAGGCGACGCTCGCCGGGGTCTCCGGCGCCGCGGGGGCGGAGCCGGATGCGTACGCGGCGGCGACCGTCGCCCGGTCGAAGACCCGCCAGGTCACCGCGATCACCACCAGCGCGACCACGAAACCCACCCAGTACGGCGCGGTGATCCCGAACCGGTCGGCGACCACCCCGCCGAGCAGCGCGCCGACGCAGTTGCCACCGGCGGCGAGGAACAGGTTCGTGCTGCCCACCCGGCCCAGCAGCGCGGGTGGGGTGAGCCGCTGCCGCAGCGAGTTCGCCACCATGTTCCACAGCGCGCCGTGCACGCCGAAGACGAACAGCGCCAGCCCGACGACCACGGCGCTGCGCGAGGCGGCCAGGGCCAGGTGCAGGCCGGCCTCGATCAGCAGGCCGATCCGGATCGTCCAGGTCGCGGTGATCGCGGCGACGAGCCGGTCACCGACAGCCGAGCCGAGCAGCCCGCCGACGGCCAGGCAGGTGAACAGCGCGCCGTAGCCGACCGAGCCGAGACCCAGCCGGTCGGTGGCCAGCAGCACCAGCACCGCCAGGGCGGCGGTGAGGGTGACGTTGAGCATGCCGATCAGCAGGGTCATGGTGCGCAGCAGCCGCTGCGAGAGCAGCCAGCGGAACCCCTCGGCGACCTCGGCGCGGACCGAGCGGCGCCGGCCCGGCTCCGACGAGCCGCGGTACGTCCCGGCGACCAGGCCGACCAGCACGGCGCTGAGCGCGTACGTGCCGGCGTTGACGCCGAACGGGATGGCGGGAGCCACCACGAAGAGAAAGCCGCCGAGCGGGCCGGCGACCATGTTCTGCATGACCTGGGTGCCGCCGCCGAGCCAGCCGTTGGCCCGTTCCAGCCGCGACCGGGGCACCACCGCCGGCACGACCGCCTGGGCGGCGGAGCGGAACACCACCTCGCCGGTGTTGACCACGAACAGCACCGCGTAGAGCAGCGCCACCCCGGCCCGGTCGGTGACCATCGCGGCGGCCAGCACCACCAGGACGGCCACCCGTACCCAGTCGATGACCACCATGAGCCGGCGCCGGTCCACCCGGTCCACGAGCACCCCGCCGGGCAGCGCGAACAGCAACCACGGCAGCCACGCCACCGCGGCGCCCGCCGACACGATCAGCGGATCGTCGGTCCGCGACGCGACGTACAGCGGCGCGGCCACCGTAGCCATCCCGCTGCCCAGCGCCGACATGGTGCTGGCCGCCCAGAGCCGCGCGAAGCGCCCGCCCAGCCGTTCCCCCGCAGTCCCCGTCACGGCCAGCGAACCTACCAGCGGTCGCGGCTTCCGCCGACCGGGTTACGGTGTCGGATCCGTCCACCGCACCACCGCCGGGTGGTGCGGGCCCGCCATGTCGAGCACGACGTCCGCCCGCTGCGCCGGCCGCGCCTCGGCCCGGTAGAGCTCCTGGCCGGGCAGGTACCGCTCGCGGTAACGCTGCCGCACCACGTCGGCCGACCTGAACAGGGTGAGGTCCCGGGTCAGGGCCCGGCGCAGCGTCTCCTCCGGCTCGACGTGCAGGTACACCGTCACGTCCCAGTGCTCGCGCAGCTCAGGACGGAGCAGGAAAACCCCGTCGAAGAGCAGGACCGCGCCCGCCGGGGCCGGCCGGCTCGCCGCGCTCACCGGGGATTCGGTACGGAAGTCGTACATCGCGGGTCGGTAGTGCCCGTCGCCGCCGGGCCCGAGCGGACGCAGCACCTCGCGGACGATGACGTCGTGATCAAAGGAATCGCGGTAGTAGCCCTCCGGCGAGAGCGCGCCGCGCCGCCGGCGCACCTCGGCCGGCCGGTGGAAACCGTCGACGCTCACCCTGACCATGTCCCGCCGGCCATCCAGTACCCGGGCCAGGTCGTCGGCCAGCCGGGTCTTTCCCGCCGCGTCCGGGCCGTCGACGGCCACCCGGAGGGTGTGGGGCACCGATCGGCGCCACAGGTGCTCGGCCAGGCGGGTCATAACCTCCGCCCGGGTTCGCACCGCGCGCCCCGCCAGGTCCGAAGCCGCCGTACCGTCACGCCCGGCGGCTGTCATGGCCGACCGCCAGCGTCCCAGCCGGGGGCCAACTGCGCTGCGAGCCGGTCCCACTCGGCCCGTCCACCCGGCAGCGGCCAGGCCCGCGTCCGGCCCTCGGCACGCGCCAGGGCCGACAGTGAGGCGGCGAACTGACGGGACACCGCCGCCAGTCGCGCCGGCGTCACGTCGGCTCGGTCCGCCAGAGCCCTCATACGCTCCTCGTACGCGCGCAGTTCCGGCCGCTCCCACAAGGCGAGCAGGGCCGGTTCGATCGCTGGGGCCAGGACGACGACCTCCGGCCGGCCGCCCTCAGCGAGGGCGGCGACGATCCGGTCGTGGCCGTCGAGCACCAGCAGCGTCTGGAGACCACTGACCCACCAGAGCAGGGCGGGCGGCAGCACGCCCTCGCGGACCTGTCGGCGCCAGGCGCGCACCCGGCCGCAGTCGGCCCCGGCGACCGGCCGCAGCGGGAGCACGTCTCGCTGGTCGTCCACCGGGTCGCCGTAGCCGAACCAGGTGATGTGGCCCCGGTCCGGATCCACCGCCGGCAGCCGTGCCCAGTGGTCGGGGGCGGCCCAGGCCGGCATGCCGTGGGCAAGCACCCAGGCCCCCCGGTGCAGTGGACCATCCGCGGCCTGCCCGAGCCAGTCGGCGTACTGGTGCGCCCAGCGCATCGCCTGGGCAGTCTCATCGGGACTGGCGTCCCGGATCCGGCGGGCGTGCGCGGCGGTGATCGGCGGGAGCGGCGACCGGTAGCCGCCGGTCCGCGCGTAGTGCACACCGTGGTGCCGAAAGCGTTGCCGCGCCAGCAGGACGACCCGCTCCGCCTGGCGGATCAGGAACCGCCGGTCGCCCGCCGCCTGCACTCCCAGCACCGGACGCACGGGGGCGGCGACGTCGAGGGCGAGCCCGTTACCGCCGCCTCCCAGGGTGGCCGGCAGGGCCGACCGGACCGGATCCCGCGCGGGCGAGGGCGCAGCCGACTGCGCGGCCGTCTGGAGGGAGAGGTCCATGCGGTCAGGATGACCGGTACGTGGCCGGGCTCGCAGCCCCACTATCGGGCCGGGTGAGAAGATCACCCATGCCCGTCACCAATCCCTGGCTCGCCGGTCCCGCCCCCACCGCCCGCCTCGACCGCGACCGCCTCGAGGAGCGGATCCTCAACCTGTTCTCCTCGCAGAACATGTGCGTGCTGGCCACCACCGGCCCGGACGGTCCCCTCGCCACCCCGGTGCGCTACTTCCACCTCGACTTCACCCTGATGTTCACCGCCGTGGCGACCTCACCGAAGATGCGCAACATCGCCGCCGATCCGCGGGTGTCCATCGGGGTCTTCGCACCGCTGGTCGGTCAGGCCAGCAGCCGCGGCGCGCAGGTCTTCGGCCAGGCCCGGGTGCTGCATCCCGGTGACCCGGACTTCGACCACCACTGGCCGGCGTACCGCTGGCAGTCCGACCACGTGGAGCGGTCGCGGGCGCTGGACGAGCCGCCGACCGGGCCGCTGGTCGTGGTGCCGGCGGAGCGGATCGTCTACACCGAACACTGGCTACGCCGCGAGGGGTATGCACCCCGCCAGTTCTGGCGGGCGTGACGTCCACCCCGCGTACGCTTCTCTTCCGCGGCTCAGCGCGGGCTGCGGGGACAGGCGCTAGGCGGGGACACCGGTCACGGTGGCGGCCATCCGGTCACCGGCGGCACGGACGGTCGGGGCCGCCACCTCGGACGCCTGCCCGGTCAGAACGAGCGCGTTGTCCATCCCCACCGGAATCACCCAGTACGCCTGCCGCCACGACGCGCCGTCGTGCGCGTACGCCAACTCCACCACGTCGATGTCATCGTCCAGCACCCGCCGGTCGACGACCCGCTGCCCAGGTGCGACCAGGGCATCCGGTGCCGCCAGCCGCTCGAGCGGCACCGGCCCCTGCGGAAAGATCATCGTTTCGTCGGGCCCGAGCAGGTAGAACGGCGTGCTGTCCGCCGCATCCGCCGGCGATTCCACGTGGAAACCCGGCGGCCAGCAGAGACTGAACGGCCCCGCCTCCAGCCGCCAGTCCCCCAGCGGACCCGCGTCCACGTCCACCACACCTGGCACCGACGCCGTGCCGGGCCCGACCACCGCGCGCCGCCCACCGTCGGGCCCGAACACGGTGACCTCCACGGTGGGCTGGGCGGGCCCACCGGCAAACCGGTACGGCCAGTAGGGCACCAGCCGGGCGCCGTGCCCGGCCAGCCTGACGAAGACGTGTCCCACCGCCCCTCCCCCACCGATCCGCCGCGGATCGGACGGTCAGGGTACGCCTGCCCACCGACGCGGCGGAGCGCTCGGGTGACGCCGGCGGCTACCTCAGCGGGCGGAGCTGGTGCCGGACCAGGTACGCCGTGGCCGCCAGGACGATCCGCGCCC
>NZ_JBUEGB010000089.1:0-22658 GCF_054963695.1 Micromonospora sp. RTBAU3-60
TACTAGATCCTTTGGCTGAAGGTCTCTCGCGAGCCGATACAGGTATGTAGCTGAGGGTTGTTCGCGAAGCAGCCCGTCCCTAGTTTGTCGATGTCCCCGCCAGGCTTCCCAGAAGGTCAAGGCAATGGGGCCTGCGGCGACTACCGGCACAGCGTTCTGAAGCATCATCGCTCCGACGCCAGCTAAACCAGCCGGTACTGTAACCTTGATGTTGGCCATGGCTGCCGTGGTGGTGTCGATGCGTGCATCGCGAAGACGTCTCTTGAGATCAGCTAAAGACGGCTGTAAGAGCTTCTCGTACTGGGCTTGCAGATGATCGCGTAGCGCGTCGGGTTCTTGGATGCTCTCGACGTTGAGGCTTGCGATCATAGCTTGAATCTGCTCCTAGAGGGCCGCGCGTTCGGCCGCATAGCGGGTTCGGAAGCCAAGGAGTTTGCGCGACGGTAGATTGCCGATGCCGGCGGGGACGACCATGTCCAGAGTGAGGCCAGCCATCAGGGTTTCCGCCTGCTCGGGCGACCATCGTGAGACCCGAGGATCTTCATCGTGTAGCAGGGCCTCGGCGAGGCCGTCCATGGACGATTCGCCGATGGCGACATGGCTAAGGAGGTCGTCGCTGACGGGGTGCGCCTTGCGTCGACTGCCCATCGCATCGGCGAGCGCGGTCATATAGACAGATCCGAGCTTCGGATGCATGCCAACCCAGTGGGGGGCGTGCCGCCCTCCCCGCGTGGCTAGGCCAAGGTCTTCAAGGTCATCTACGAGTGTTGAAGTGATCTTCGGGCCGAAGACATAGGCGAGCTTACTATTACCAAAATGCGCCGCGTTGGATTGGAGGGTTGCCGGGTCGTCCGGCCAGGTATCGCAGAGGTGCAGCCCGTAGCGCGCCGCCAAGCGATCGCCGTAGGTCGCAAGCATCGCGCTGAATGCGCGCGCCACCTCTTCCTGGCCCGCGGGTCGCCAGTCGTGGATGTAGCCGCCCCCCTTGAGTTCCCGGACCGTCTCGCTGTCGCGCAACCCGTAACCAGGAGGCACGATCCCGGCCCATCCGATCCCAGTAAAGCGCAGTCAGCTCGAGCCATCCCTCGTCTCGAAAGTGGATGAAGGGGTAATACAGCCCCATGTTGACGCTCATGATCACCTCGACTCGCATCTGACGGATAGAAACATACGCTTCGACGTCTGACGCTTGAAGTTTCGAGGACTGGTGTCCACTCACTAGTGCGAGTTATCCCGCATCCCCTCATAGCCGACTGGTGCGGGTGGTGTCCGAGGAGCACCAGCGCCACTACACGAGAGATCGGCGTCTGCCGCCGATGCGTACGGTCTGGCGCGTCGACCGGCGTACGCCGCGAGCAAGCCGGCGAGCACGATCGCTCTAGCCCCCCAGCGGTATGAACTGACCCGGGACCAGTCCTGGGCATCTCCCCGAAGGACCTGCTAGCGGCGTCGTCGGACCGTCCGCCAGCACCGACGTTCGCCGAGTACGTGCCGGTCGTGGCGGCTGCCGTCACCGCAGGCACGCGCCGGGCGTACGGCACGTACTGGAGGCGCGTGGTCGAGCAGTGGGGCGCGCGGCGCATTGACGAGCCGCCGCCATCGGAGATCGAGCGGTTGGCGGAGTACGTCAAGACGCATGTGGTGGCCCGGCGTAACGCGCGGGGTGGGCGCAGCGCGGCGGAGCATCTGATCGCGTCGTTGCGATGCCTCTACCGGCGGGCGGTCGCCGACGGGCTCCTGTCGGAGGCAGACAACCCTGCGCTGAAGGTCGCGAAGCCGCGGCGGCTGCCGAGCACACGGCGGGCGTTGGCGGAACCCGTCTCTCAACGATGGGTGAGCGAGGAGGGGTTCGTCACCAGGGCACATTCCCGGCGTCATCGAACAGCCCTCCGGTCGGGCCGTCGTCGGGCAGCGTGGCGAGCCGAATGGCGATCTTGGCGCCTTCTGCGGGCGTACTGGTTCCGTGGAAGCTGTTGAGATCGGTAGCGACGTAGCCGGGGCAGGCGTTGTTGATTTTGATATTGGTGTCACTCAGATCCTTGGCGTACTGGATGGTGACCGCGTTGAGGAACGTCTTCGACGGTGAGTACGCCCCGCTGATCCCGCCGAGGTCGACACCCGGCGTGGTCTGCAAGGTCAGAGAAGCGACGTGGCTGGACTGGTTGACGATCCGCGGGCGCTCGGAGCGACGCAGCAGCGGCAGCATCGCGTTGATGACCCGGACGACGCCGATCACGTTGGTCTCCACCACCGCACGCATACTCTCCGGCGTAACGGTCGAAGGCTCCTCCGGCCATACCCCGGCGACGCCGGCATTGTTGACCAGCACGTCAAGCCGCCCGGCACGCTCCTCGATCAGTGCAGCGGCGGCCACAACGCTCGCGTCGTCGGTCACATCGAGGAGCACACCGAACGCATCGACGCCGGCCGCACGCAGCTTCGCCACGGCGTCGTCCCGGCGCTGCTCGTCCCGGGCCCCGATTCCGACGCTCCAGCCCAGCGCGCCGAGCCCGGCCGCGATCTCGTATCCGATTCCCTTGTTCGCACCGGTGATCAACGCAATCGTCTGTTCGCTCATGCCGTTGATCGTGACCGGACACCGGCGGGGCACCAACACCGTCGGAGTCACGCAACGATACCCAGCGGATATTGATCCGACGGTAGTCTGAACGGGTGGAGACGCGGGAGTTGCGGTACTTCGTTGCGGTCGCCGAAGCGTTGCACTTCGGCCGGGCCGCCCGGCGCCTGGGTATCGCCCAGCCGCCGCTGTCGCGGACGATCACTCAGCTCGAGCAACGACTCGGAGTCGCGTTGCTGGAACGCACCAGCCGCAAAGTCACCCTCACCGAAGCCGGATCAGTGCTGCTGGCCGAAGGCCGGGCGATCCTCGGCGCGCTGGCCGCAGCCGAGCGGCGCACCCAACGTGCCGCGACGAGTCAGCCCTCGCTCGTCCTGGCCACCAAGGCCGGCGCCTCCGGCGAACTGCTGGCAAAGTTGCTCGACGCGTACGCCGCCGAGCCGGGTGCCGTCGCCGTCGACCTGCTGCTCTGCGAATCCCAGCCCCAGCAAATGCTGCACGATGGCCAGGCCGACGTGGCACTGCTGCATCAACCCTTCGACTCGACGGCCGAACTCGACACCGAAATTCTGAACACCGAGGGACAGGTCGCCATCCTTCCTGCCTCGCATCCGCTCGCCGGCAGATCCCACGTCCGGACGGCGGATGTCAGTTCACTGCCGGACCTCCCGCTTGCCCGCTGGCCCGGCCCCGGCGGCGCCTATCCCGAAGGCCCCGGAGCGGAAGTACGCAACCAGACACAGCTCTTCCAGCTGATCGCGCTTGGCCGCACCACCGTGGTCCTACCCGAATCCTGCCGCGCCAACCTGCTTGAAGGCCTGGCCGCCGTGCCGGTTCTCGACGCGCCGACCGTGACGACCGTCATCGCCTGGCCGCCACACAGCCGCTCCCGAGCACTCGCCGACCTCGTCCGCGTAGCCACACGCCTCTGAGCCACTTCAGGAGGCACGACATGGGGGCAAAACCGGTGGCCCGGAAAGTGTCCCGCACCGGGTTTGATGGAGACATCGAAACCTGGGAGGAACACCAGCGATGTCCGCACCGAAGAAGTACAACGATGAGCTGCGTGAGCGTGCGACCCGGTTGGCGGTTGAGGCCCGCCGGGATCCGGCGTCCGCGGTGGGAGCGATCCGCCGGCTCGCCGGTCAGCTCGGGGTTCATCCGGAGGCGTTGCGCACGTGGGTGAAGAAGGCCGAGACCGACGCCGGTGACCGGCCGGGCACCACCAGCAGCGACGCGGAACGCCTCGCCGGGTTAGGGAAGGCGCCGAAGTCGAACGCGACGTCCAGTCGCCGTATGCCGGGCGGGCGTCCTCGCGGGCACGACAGAGCGTGCCGCCGGAACTCCTCCATCTGCCACCGCCTCGGCTAACCGACTTCGACACAGACCCTAGTGGCGGACGGCTGTCCATAGCCGCTTTGCGTACGATGCCGTGATGAGTGGCGATGAGGTCATCGGGCGCGGGGCGGAGCTCGATGTTCTGCGCGGTGTTGTCCTCGACGCTGTCGAGGGCCGCGGCGGAGGGGTGTGGATCGAAGGCGAGCCCGGGATCGGCAAATCCGCAGTGCTCAACGCCGGGCTCGCGCATGCACGTTTCCTCGGCATGCGCGTCTTCCATGGGACCGCCGACAGCCTGACCCAGTTGTTTGCGCTGCAGGTGATAGCAGAGTGTCTTGACCTCGGTGGAAACACGGTGGACGAGTATCGGTTGGAGATCGCGGAGCTGTTGGCAGGGCGCGGCTCCGGGACAGACGCGGTGCTGGCGGCGAGCGAGCGAGTACTTGCGTTGATCGACCGTGAGGCCACTCACGCACCGGTGGTGCTTGCCATCGATGACCTGCAATGGGCCGATTCCGCGAGCCTCGGGGTGTGGCACAGATTGACGAGCATCGCGAGTCAGGCGCCCCTCGTGCTTATCAGCGCGTGCCGCTCCGTTCCCCGGCGCGAGGAGGTAGACCGCCTACGTGAGATCGTGATCGATCGGCTGGCCGCGCCGTTGATCCGACTTGGCGAGCTGGCGCCACCTGACGTGACTACGATGGTCACCGCGCTGCTGTCCGCGTCGCCGGGTCCGGAATTGACCGAGGCGCTGGCCAAGGCTGGGGGGAACCCCTTGTATGTGCGGGAGATGCTTAATGCCCTCGTTCGGGACGGGCAGGTGCATGTGTCCCGCGATGTCGCTGAGCTCGACTCGCCGAAGGGCGAGCCGCCGGCGTCGGTGGCGGCCGCCATCAGCCGGAGACTGGACTTTCTTCCCCGGCCGACGCGAGCAATCTTGCGCAGCGGTGCCCTACTCGGAACCCATTTCTCGATGAACGACCTCGCGTTGGTGTCGAGCCGCCCCGTCCCCACCCTGGTCGACGCGGTGAGCGAAGCCGTGGAGGCTGGCGTGCTCTCCGACTCCGACGCCGGGCTGTCGTTTCGTCATCCGCTCATAGCCGAGGTGCTGAAGAACGAAACGCCGGCGGCGGTTCGCGACGGTATGCACGGCCATGCGGCCAAGGTCCTCGCGGAAGCGGGCGCCCCATGGGATCGGGTTGCGAGGCACCTCCTGGCCACGTCGGAAAGGCCCGAGGGATGGATGCTGGATTGGCTGGCCGATCTGCCCGCGGCCGCGTTGTACGCGGCACCCCTGATCGCCGCGGAGCTCCTTCAGCGAGCGCTGACGGCTGTTCACCCTGGTGACCCGCGGCGTGATGTCTACCTCGCCCGGCTTACCACCGTGCTCCGGTTGCAGCATCGTCTAGACGACCTCGTGGCTCTGGGCACGGAGGCCCTTCGAACCGTGTCGGACCCGGCCCTTGTCGGTGAAGTGGCGTGGAACCTGGCCCGCGGATTCGGTATGTCCGGTCAATCTGAGCGGGACTGGTCCCTCATCTTGGAGGTGCTGGATCGACCTGACCTGGTGCCGCCGTGGCGCAGCCGACTGCGCGCCCTGCTCGCCTCCGATCTTCTCTTCAGCGACAACCGGGAGGACGGGAGGGTCCATGCCCAGCTGGCAATCAGCGACGGGGAGGCCTGTGACGACCCAGTCTCGGTTGGGTGGGGGTTGGTGGCCCTGATGGTGGACGCGGCCGGCTACAGCGAGGCGCTGGAGCTCGCCGAGCGGGGTATTTCCGTGGTTGTCGGGGGCGACGTGGAGTCAATGGATGTTCGGCTTCTCCTCATGGTCAACCGGGTGGCGCTGCTCGCCAACCTTTACCAGTACGAGGAGTTCGCCACGGCGCTGTCGGCCACGTCGGCGCTCGCCGAGAGCGCTGGTGCGACCACACGGGTCCTTCAAACGCAGCTTGTTGCGGCCGAGGTGTTCCTGAGCACCGGTGATTGGGACCAGTCGCTGTTGAATGTGGACGCGATGGGCGACGTCGGGCACATTCAGCATCTGTTGCGGGTGCGTGGGGCGGCGGCATTGATCCACGCGCGGCGGGGGCAGCGAGAGGAGGCCGAGGCCGATCTGGCCGCAGTGGCGCACGTCCAGTACACGAGCGGAGTGCTGCGCCTGAACGCCCAGCCGTTGATCGAGGCGCAGGCACTGTTGGCTGAGGCCGACGGTGATCTCCCCGCGGCGGTGGCGCTGATGGTCCCGTGGCTGGAGGAGCAGTACTCCCAGCGCACCCAGTACAGCCGTTGGGAGACACTGATGGAGTTCGTGCGGCTGGCCTTGGCCGCCGACCGCACCGATCTCGCCGCAGCGGCTGCCAGGGCCGCCGACCTGGACGCCAAGAACAACGACGCGCCACAGGTTGTGGCGGCAGCAAACGTCTGCCAGGCACTCGTGTCGGATGATCCGCAGCCACTGCTGGCGGCGGCGGAGTATTTCGACAGCATCCATGCGCTGCCACGGGTGGCGTTCGCGCTGCAGGAGGCCGCCGTCCGGTTGGGGCACCGAGGCGACCTGTCGCAAGCCAGGGACGCGTTCGCTCGGGCCGTGACGATCTATCAGGAGTTGGGCGCTTGGCCGGACCTACGCCGGCTGGAGGCCAGGCTGCGCCAGTTCGGAGTACGCCGGGGACCTCGATCTACTCACCGCAAGGTCACCACGGGCTGGGAGGCGCTGACGCCGGCCGAGCGCGAGGTGGCCCGCCGGCTGGTGCAGGGGCTGTCCAATCCAGAGATCGCCCAGCGACTGGTGCTGTCGCGGCGCACCGTTGAGACGCACGTCGCCCACATCTTGAGGAAGCTCAACGTCCGCAACCGAGTGGAGATCGCACGCGAGGCCCAAAACTGGCTCGCTCAGATCTAGAGGGATAGGGCCTCGTCGGCCCCGCTTAGGCTGCGGGCCAATTCGCTCGGAGGAAACCATGAATCTCTCGGCCACCCAGATCCCCCTCCGAAGCACACGCCGTCGCGACAAGGTGGACACAAACCGCGATGGCCTGGAGCACGCCGAGCGGAACCCGTGCTGAGGCCGCCGCTCGCCCCACCTACCGCACAGCCGGGCACCCCGAACCGTCCCGCTTCATCCGGAGGACCGCCACCTCTCGCCGCTGTCGAGCTGGTACGGCAAACCATCGATGATGGACACACAGCGCTGGTCGAACCATTCTGACGCGAAAACCTCAATCGATCGCTCTCGGCGGTCCGCTCGGCTTGCCTGGGTCGGTGATTGACGGGATGGCAGCTCCCAACCGCCCACCCGCCGAAACGTGTGGCAGCTCCATCCTGGAGTCGTCTGGCCCCGCCGGGCCGCAGCGCTAACCCTGCCTCCCTTCTTACCTTCCGCCCCTGCACCACCCCCCACCCCTTTCCCTCATGGGGCTCCAGCGGCCTCTACGGGCCGTGCGGCAACTCCGTCCGCTCGTGGTGCCCTCCGGCCTTCATGGGCCTCTGGACCATCGAGACCAGGTGAAGGCGTATCCGACTGGCGCGGCCACACTGGACCCGGCAGCGGGTCACCTACTGACCGAGGCTGATGCGCGGGGCGGGGCGTGGGGTTCGGGCCGGCTGACTCTCCGCCCCGCGCCGTAGGCGGCCGGGCCGGCGGCTCCGCGGAAGCCGGTTGCCGCGGCCCGGCCCGCGCCGCGCGGAGCGCCTTGATCTTGTACCGGCCAATTCGGCACCAGATCACAGGAAGCGCTCCGATTCGACCAAGCCACCACGAACACAACCCCACCACGGCCGCCGTCGTCCGGTGTCACCCCAAGGGGAGATCGCTGTGGCTCACTAGCCCGCTCTGACAGGAGGACGGGCATGGAGACCGACGATGTGGAGGTTCCGTGAACCAACCCACCGGATGCATCCGTTCTCCCATAGACGCGCGCTTTACGCGCGTGTCAGGCGCAACTGATCCACGGAATACCCCACTACAAGGCCCGAGGAGGCCCAGATGGCAGCTTGGACTCGCATGCGCAAGGCGTGGCGATCGGTCCTGATCGGCGCTCTGGCGCTGGCAGGGATGGCCAGCACCGCGACGCCGGCAAGTGCAGCGACCACCAACCGCACCGGACTCTGCAACAAGGCAAGCTACTCGTCGGCCCTGAAGTTCCCCTCGCGTGGCGGATTCATGAGCACTGCCGTCGCGCCGGGCCAGTGTTGGAGCATCTCGCTCGCCGCCGGCAGCACTGAGCCTGTTTACGTGTATGCCAAGGGCAACGGCGCGACGGTCTTCCTCGGCTCGACGATGATCAAGACGGGCGAGCACAACGTGTTCCGGACCTACGGCACGATCTTCTCGCCCTACTACACCTTCTCGCACTAGCTGACGGCCGCCATCGTCGCCCCGCGCGCCCTTTCGACGGGCGCGCGGGGCGAGGGCGAATCGCCTGTCGGGCGATGCGGCTCTGAGCAGGAGGACTCTGCCACATCACCCTCAACTGGCAGGGCTCATCCCGTGCGTGGCACTAGTTTGTCTGTCCGCTCTACGCGTGGCTGCCTGCCCAACCTCATTCTTGCCGGTCCCCGCGGCCGTTACTCACCGGCCGCCAGGTCGCGGCTCGCCCGCGAACCCGCCCAGCCAGCACCGTTACCGCCCGAGGTCGGGATCACGGTCGCTGCGCTGCTTCCCCAGGCGGGCCAACCGTGAAAGCCCTAACGACTGCTAGCGCGCGCCCGCGACCCCGACCGGCATAAGGTGGTGGCAGCGGCGTTGGGTTCGGGGCAAAGGCCGCTGCCACCATCTGTCGCCGCGGGGGAATGCAGCGACGCACTCTTCAACGGTGCCTGAACCCCTCTCGTTCACACTCCCGCCTTTCGCCATTTGCCGCTCCGCCCATAGGCCGCCAGAAACCCACCAATCCGGCCCTCGGAGGACAAATGACGCTGCCCCATGCTCTCAAGCTTCGACGGTGGGCGGACTGAGCTGGCCATCTCGGCGCAGCTCGTTATGGCGGATCCGGCCAGCACTGCGAGAGGTCCACCATCACCGGCGCTGAGCTTCAGGAGCCAGACGTGGCCGCCGCCTCTGGCGTCACCTCGCCGCGCCCCGCCTACAACTGCCTCCGCACGGCCCGCCAGGCGGGCACAGCAACAATACCTGCGCAGACGACCGCCACGAGCGCCAGGAGCACCCAGGGCCATCGCCGCGCTGGCCTAGCGGCGTACGAGCTCAGGTCTGCCCCACCGCTTTGGGAGTGCCAGCCGATCCAGGAGCGGCCTTCGAAGTGGTCGAGCCCGAGGTCGGTCTTGAGTTCGTGGTAGTCGTGCTCGACGGCCAGCGGCTCTTGGTCAGGCGGACCAGTTCAGTCAAGGATGTGTCGGCAGGCAGGTCGGACACCCAGTAGTCGCTGGGCGCGTCCTGGTCGGGGGCCATTGCACGAGCAGCCAACATTCGGGCAGGACAGCGTCGTCACCGCACTGGGATCCGTCCGACACCGGCCTCGGAGGTTCTACAGCCCACAATGTGTGGAGCGGCGATGACGCTCAGAACGCCAAATGCCCTTTTCGGTGCAGCTTCCGTCGTCCCTTCGGTCTTGCTGCCAAATGAGGACGGGCTACCCGGGCCGGCTCCGGTGGCCCCGCTGCGGTGAGCGCCCCTACCTTTGCCGGTGCTCCCGGGCCCCGTCGAGTGGAGGTGTATCCGTTCGACGGGCACGAGGGAGGCGAGTCCTTCCAGGATCGGGTTCGGCTGCGGTTCCTGGCCGAGATGCTGGCACCGGCCTCCGGGCTGGACTGAGCGCAAGGCGGCGATCGCACACTCGTATCGGTCACGTCGTGACCCAGCGCGCGCAGCCCGTAGCTTCCTTACGTGCGCGATCGATGGTTGTCGCGCTCTGGTGCTCGCACCATCGGCGTCTCCTCACGCTCGCGTGCACTGCGCTACGAACACCGAGGGCTCCCGCGAACGACTGAGATGACCCACGGGCCGGGTCTGCCCGTATTGGGAAGTGTGAGGGCACTCAAAAACAGGAAGCCCCACCAGTCGTGGTGGGAACAAGCCGAATGCAGAGGGCTGGACCCGTCGTGGTGGTTCGAGTCACGCCTGATGTGGCAGGTAGCCGTGCACTGCTGCATCGTCTGCCCCGTACGCGATCAATGCCTCGAGGACGCCATTCACCCGCGTGATACAGGCGTGATCCGGGGCGCGTCCTGGTTCACCGACAGCGCGCATGGCCGGCAGATCCTGTCGCTGATCTGCCAAGCGTGCGGCAGCCGCCCGGTGACCTTCACCCAGTCGGCGGTCAGCCGCCACTGCCCGACCTGGCGGAGGTACCGGTGCCAGATGCGATGAAGGCCTGCCTAGTCATGTGGACGCCCGAGCAGCTCGCCACCCGGGTGGACGAGGCGATCGATGTCCTTGCCGAGGCGATGGGCTATAGCCCGGCGATGCGGGAAAGTAGCCGTCGGCAGCTGATCGAACACCTAACGATGCCCGGGTTCCGGGCGGTGGCCACTCTGGGGCCGCTGGCCGACATCGTCGGATTCGGCTACGGCTATCTGTGCCGGCCCGGCCAGAGGTGGCGGGACTGGGTGGCCGATGCGATGCCGGTCGTCGCCGACCGCAGGCGATGGCTCGACGACGCCTGCACCGTATCGGAGCTACAGGTCCGCCCGGCCTGCCAGGGAAGAGGGCTGGGTGAGGCAATGCTGCGAGGCATGTTGTCATCGGCCGGGACGCGGACGGCGGTGCTGTCCACCTCGGAGACGGCCGACGCGCGTTCGCGGGCATGGCGGCTGTATCGGCGGATGGGGTTCCATGACCTGCGCCGCGGGCTGCGCTATCCCGGCGACCCGCGTGCCTTCGCCATCTTCGGCCGCGATCTGCCTCGGCAGGACGGTTCAGAGGGGGCGCACGTTGGATCGTGGTGCGTGGCCGGCAACGAGGAGGTGACGCAATGCTGAGGTGCCGGACCGTGATGCTGGCCGAAGCTCTGTTCGCGTCGGCGCTACAGCCGTCGCAGCATCCCGATCGCCAGCAGGTGCGCCGGGCGATCGCCGGCGAACTCGTGCGCCGCCGGGTCTGCGGCTGCATGGCCGAGGTCGCGTACGAGTTCGGTGAGCATCCGGAAGAAGCCGCAGAGCGCATGCGGTGGGCACTGCGGACGGTTGCGGACTGCGGTGGCTGGGGCGACGCGCGGCTGGCGGTGCTCCGCGGCCGTGGACCGCGCGGTCGATCATCGGCAGAAAACTTTCAAACTAACTTCGCCACGGATTGATCCCCACACGCTCTCCAGCACGTGGAAACAGGGACGCGAAGAGTGCGGCGCCGCCGCCGAGGCGCCGGATACCCCGCAATCATCCCCTTCCATCAATGGAGTGACTGACGTGAACAAGCCCTTCCGAAGGCTGCTCTCCCTGGCAGGCGTCATGCTGCTCGGCATGCTCGCGGTGCTGGTGGCGGCTAGCCCGGCCGCAGCGCATCACACCCGGGTCAGCGGGGCCGCGGTGTGCCAGCCGGACGGCACCTATGAGATCACCTGGCAGGTAAACAACGGCAGCTGGGAGAACCGATACGCTCAGATCACCAAGCTCGCCGCGCGGCCGCAGAAGAAGATCGATGGGATCAAGGAGGGCAGCGCGATCAGCGCCGACACCGACGGCGACGGTCCGAAAGGCGTCTTGACCGGTGTGCAGCGGGTGCCGGGCACGACGACGAGTGCCACCCTGACGGTGTCGGCGACCTGGTTCGAGCGCAACGGTGGCCGGACCGGCATCTCCAGCACCGACTCCGGCCACGCCGCTGGCCTCAAGGGGACGTGCAAGGAGACACCGCAATGCGTCGGCATGGCACAGGCCACGTACAAGCATGCGTTCGACGGTGCGAAGGGCCGCGCGACAGTGGAGCTCGCCGGTGACCTGCCACTGTGCAAGGACCAGAAGCAGGAGTTCCTCCTTGTCGCCTACTTCGCGCCGAGTGCCAAGGCGAGTTGGCCGCAGTACGCGCACGACCATGACGTCGCGGCGATCGACGCCAGGCACCGTAAGGTTGAGCTGAAGGTTGACGTGCCGAAGTGCTACACCCAAGTCGACCTCGTCTGGGGTGGCAAGAGCGAGCTGATCACGCCGATGGTGGCGAAGGGCAAGCGCTACGGCGACAAGAAGCTGGGCAGCAAGGGCAAGCCCGGCAACCGCTCCGCCGGCCCGCTCGGCGCCTACAACGGCGGTGCCGCGTCCTGCGCACAGCCGAAGGCCACCTTCGTGCCGGCCTGCGACGGCTCGGTCGCCGTCCATCTCAGCGGTGGCAACTATCCGGTGACGTTCCGGGTCACCGCGACCGGTGTGGACCGTGCCATCAAGATGCCCGCGGGAAAGTCGGTGGAAATGTCGATGCCGGCGGGCGCGGGCCAGATCGTCGTGGCCGAGCGGGGCAAGGAAGTCGCTCGTTATCTCTGGTCGCGGCCCTCGACCTGCGGGCTGCCCACGATGTCCACCGAGTCGACCTGCACCGCACTGAAGGTGACCGTCACCCATCCGGGTCAGGGAATGCCGCCGATGGAGGTGGTCGCGACCTATGGAACGCAGGAGAAAAAGGTCACGGCCTCCGATGGGGGAGAGGAGACGGTCGTCTTCGCCGCTGGACGAGGGCGCGTCGTCAATGTGGTGTTTCCCGGCTACGACTACAAGCTGATCGGTGAGTACGAGGACCCGGGCACCTGCGAAAAGCTGCCGACAACGGGTTCGATGACCGCCCGGATCAGCTCCATCGGAGTCCTGATGATCTCCGTCGGTGCGGCCCTGATCGTCTTCATGCGCCGCAGAAGGGCGTCGACGGACGAACTCTAGTCAGTGCGTGTCCACCACATTCGCTGGGTGGCCGGTGGTGGTTGTGGATCATCGCCTTTGGGGCGAGCGGCCTCCACCGATTGACTGGCGAGGTGGGCCTCCGCCGACCAATTGATCCTTGCGTCGCCCGTGGTGGGCGGCGGGGCACACGTCGGGACTGGCCGGCACCGGGGTAGGTGTCGGCCAGTCCCGACGGTGCGTGATGACCAACCGCCCCCATCCGCGGTCATCGACCCGCCTACGGTGGCAGCCCAACGGATATGCCGGCTGGTACATGGCCCGCTCGCGTAGCAGCGCGGCGAACTGGACCCACAACGGCTCGATCGGTCATGGTGGGACGGCAGGCAGAGAGCCGGTGATCATGAAGCGTCAGCAACTTCATGATCACCGGTTCTGTGCCTGCACTTGATCAGGCACGCTATCCAGCCCAGCCCCACCATTCCGTGTGACCGCTAAGCTCAGGTCCGGAATGAGAGGCCGTGGCGATGGAGATGTTCGCCAAGCCGCCTAAGCCTGGATCCGTGGACCAGCCCTCGTCCACGGATCCAGGCCAAATGATCCCCGGTGACATGAGCGTTAGGAGACCCCCGCCGCCGCGGCAGTCACCGCCGCGATCCAGGCCGCCGGGCAACTGGCGCAGGCGGCCATCGAGATCCGCATCGCCCAGCTGCAACGCGCCGCCTGGGCCAGCGAGGAACAAGCCCGTCGCATCCGCGCCCAGTTGCGCGCGGCACAGCAGGCCGACGCGGTGGTGCGGCGACCGGCGACCCGGGCGTCGTGGTGGCGGCAGGCGTCGGCTGGCGCCATCGCGAGGGCCTGGCGGGCCAGCGCCGGATGGGCCGCCGTCGACCCGCGCGCTGAGGCCGACCAGCGGGTCATGGTGGTACGGCTCGCCGAGCGCGGTGTCCACGTCGACGAGACCGGCGGACTGCGCACCCGCGTGGCCGCGATCCTCGTCCTGCTCTACGCCCGACCCCTCAGCCGCATCCTGCGCCTGACCATCGACGACATCGACACCACCGGGCCCGACGTCCTGCTGCACCTCGGCGATCCGCCGACACCGGTCCCCGAACCCGTCGCCGAGCTGCTGCTGGCCCTGCGCGACCAGCGGACCAACATGCGCACCGCCACCAACATCGCGTAGACCGTGATGGTGGGCCAGCGGACGGTGGTCAGGTTGAGCCGGCGGCGGCGGATCCGTAGCGCTTGCACGGCGTGCGGGAAGTCCGGGGCGAGCGCGCCGGCGTAGGTAACCGCCTGCAGGCGGCGGATGTCGTAACGACCGTGGCCGCGTGCGCTCGTCTCGTCCTGGACCGGGATCTTGGTCCAGGGTAGTGCCTCGAGCCGCGGATACAGGCGCGGCTGGTTCTTCTTCACCGTGAACAGGTAGCCGGCGTGCTTGGTCTCGGCCAGCCAGCGGGCGTGTTCGCGCTGGGTGTGCAGCGCGTCCGGCGGTGACGACCACCCCGGTGAGGTCGAGCGGGACCAGCAGCGGCGGGAAACGGGTGAGTTCGTTCGTCTTGCCCGCGACATCAACCTGACCGAGGACCGTCCCGGTGTGCTGGTCCAGCACGGCCAGCAAATGCACCTGTCCACCGGCCGGCCCGCTGCCCCGCAGCGTCTTGACGTCCACGCTGTACACCCGCCTGCCCGCGCCTGCCGGCGGCCGCGACACGATGATCCATCGGCCGACGGCGTCGTCCAGGGCGTCGGCGTCGACACCAGCCAGGATCCGGCGGAACGTCGACTCGTCCGGCGCCCGGTACACCCCGGTGAACGGATCCCGCCACACGCCCAGGCCCGCCAGCACCGGCTGAGGGGCAGCACAGGCCCACTCCGCGACGGCCGCCGCCGAGCGGGCGCCGATCAGCACCGCCGCGACCGCTGTCGCCGGGACTCCCGCGAGCCGATGCACCACGACTCGCGGGTCACGCCGGTCCGGCACCGCCGCCAACGCCTCGACCAAGCTCGCCCGACACGAGGCGGGCAACGACACTGCGACCTGATCCGCGTGCAGCGCGAGCACACCGATCAGCGGTGATGATCCCAACGGGCGCGTCCTCGATTGATCTTTCCAGCTTCGACACCTGGGTGATCATCGAAAGGCCGCGCCCGGCCTCATCGCCATGATCAGGAGTGCCTTCCCGAAACGCCCGCAACAGTCATATCGCCACCTTGCCTGACCCTGGGGTCGACCCGCAGGCGCGGCCGAGGAGCGAGAGGGCAGCCTCCATCGAGAGTTCTGGCGCGGGTGCGATCCCGCACAACTCGCTGACCTGTCGCGTACCCAGCCGGTCGAGATCTCTGAGCAGGTGGTCGCGACGAGCGTGGTTCAGCCTGTCGAGAACCGCCTCCGCCAGGTTGGTGATGCCCTTGTCGTTCGGCACCGGAGACGTGTCGACGATGCCGTCCTCCGTTCTCTTCCTGGCGGGCTTGTAGAGGTACTTCTTGGCCACCATGAGATGAGCGGCCGACAGGCGGGCATTGATCCGGAGTAGGAGGTAGCAACCCCCGATCTCTGGATGTCGCTGGATGATCGACGCCAGCGCCGAGTCCGGAGTGAACGCTAGGTCCCCAGCCTTGACGCCGGCCCTTTCCAGGAGCGTGACTGGCAGAGAAGGCAGGCTCATGGCCGCGGAGAGCTCGTCGCATTCGGAGGCCAACAATCCCGGGTAGATCCTCTCGACGTGGCGGGTGTAGCCAGCCATCTGGATGCCGATCATGAGGTCCCGCAAGATGAACTGGGGATCCTGGGGACCGCTCGGCGGTACGTCGCCCGGATCCCAGTGGATTGCGTACTGTCGGAAGACATCCATGAAATGCCCCACCGACAGCCTTCCGCGACTCTCTCCCTGCGGGAAGTCCAAGAGAAGTCGCCGGACTCCGGCGAGCATGTGACCGGCCATCGTGAAGCGGTCCCTGACCTCATCGCGAGCCATACCGCCGACGCCGTTCTCCCATATCGGACGGAGACTCTGATTCGCCGCCAACTCCAGGGTCTCGCACCTCTTGAACAGCTCGATGATCAGCTCTTCCCCGACCTCATCGGTGTAGATCCTGACCCGGCCGTCGTCGAACACGCTCGGCATGCTGGCCACCCGCTCGCCCGCCCAGTGCGCCACGGTGTCCCGGGAGTTCCACCTGATCAACGAGGCGTACGCGTCCCGGTTCGGGTGCCCGGTCTCCGATCGGATCACCAGCCGGTCGAAGTATTGCCGGAACGGAGTCTGGTTGTCCCCCGTCACGAGGAACGTCATCCCACGGGACGGATCCGTCTTCGCCAGTCCCTGATCCAGGTTCTGGTAGTGGCGGGCCACGGACGACCCCCACATGCCCAGCTCCACGATGAGTCTCATCGCCTCGGTGCGGGTTACCTCCTCAGCGGAAGGAAGCAGCGCCAGAACGACGTTCATCCGCCTGATGAGCTCGTCCACCTCCATCGCTCCGGCGAGGACGCGTGAGTTGAGGCGAGGCAGTTCGGTAGCGGTCCACTCGCTGACCGCCGACAGGCCGGCGCTATCCGGAAATGGGAATGCCTCCCGACATTGACGCATGGCTGCTTCCTTGTCATGGCGAGGCCGGCCCCATCCGGTACGTACGGTGATCATCGCCGAACGTCGTTCGCTGATCTCATTCGCAGCCGGTCGCCGAGGCTCGGGCACAGTCCGGCCAGGTACATGGTGGTGCGGCAGATCAGCGGCGCGGCGGCCTTGACCCGCTTGTGGTAGCCGGGCTGTTTCGGCAGATAGGGGAACTGGGAATCAGTTGTCTAGACCGCGCGGGCCACGCAGATTCTGGCGTCGAGGCGGGGGCCGGCTTCGTAGAGCATGTATGAGACGCCGCCGTCGGTGCCGAACGCTGGTGCCGCCACCCGGCCGTTGTCCGACGCGATTGGCCGGTGAAACACTCCGAAGTGGACCTCGCGGTCGAAATTGTTGCCGATCTCGGTCAGATACATGTTGCCGCTGTTGCCGTGATACGCGAGATACGCGGTGTCGTTGCGCTTCAACAGGTGCGCCGCGGAGATGTCGGTGAGCCCGTCGCCCGACGGCGACACCAGCGGGTTCGGGTCGAACTGCCAGCCGCTCCAGCCGTTCGGTGACCAGCCCCAGAAGATCTTTCGGGTGCCCGGTCCGATTGTGTGGTAGCCCATGAACACCATCACGTAGCGGTTTCCCTTGCCGGCCACGGAGTGCTCGAAGACCCGTGCGTAAGAGGTCTCGGTCGTGTTGGGCACCAGTCTTGTCGACAGGATCGGGGTCTCGTCGGTGAAGTGGATGCCGTTGGTCGAGCGGGCGACCCGGGTCGTGTAGTTCTCGCCGTGGAAGTAGAGGTAGAACTGCTTGGTCGGCGCGTCCCACACCACGTGCGGCGACGACACGTGGCTTACCGTGGTGGTCGGCAGATACCGGTCGATGATGGGGTTGTTGGGGTACTCGGTGTAGGGGCCTTCGAGCCGGTCGGCGTAGGCGAGGCAGATCCCGCCGGGCGCGTCGTGCGGCGCGTAGTAGAGGTAGTAGCGGCCGAGATAGCCGCTGATCTTGTCGTAGACTCCGCGCACGCACGGGAAGATGAACTCGCCGGTCGGGTTGTAGCGCAACGGGCTGGCGAACGCGTCGCGCACGTATTGATAGTTGGGGAAGCCAGCTGGTGCGGCGAGCGCCGGTGTGGGTGTGGCGGCAAGGCCGGCGCCGGTGATCGCGACGCCGGCGGCCGCTGTACCACGCAGCAGCGTGCGTCGGGAGATGGAGCCTTCAGGGGTACGGGTCATCGCATTCCCTCCGTTCGTGAGGCGGGCCAACAGGGGCAGTGGGAGCGGGGCGGCCGTGACGAGTCAGCGGGTGTCACTCAACCTCGCTGAGCGGCCGTATGGTGTGGACGTTCGTCGCGGATGGGTTCGTTGGTTGACGAGTCTGCGTGCGCCATCTCGGCGGCGTCAAGATGCTAATGCGAATTAGCAATGCGGGTTCGGCGGACTTCGACCGGTGTCTTGGTTGGCGGTGCCGGATGCCGGTGGTCAGCTGGCGGCGGCTGTCACCTGTCGGGCTGTTTTGGTGATGAGGGGCTCTGCCGCGACGTGTGTGAGTCCTGCCAGCGGTGGTCGACGAGGCGGGCGGAGTTGATCGGCACGGCGCTGCCGCGGCGGTGAGAGTTGCGGCGCATCGGCTGCAGGGGTGGGCCGTCGGGCAGGGTAACGAGTGGGCGGGACGTGTAGCCGTAGCGGGCGAGCAGGGGTTTCCCGCCGGTGGGGATGGTGGTCCAGCACGGCAGGTCGATGCGGTCGAGGCGGCGGCGGTGGTGGGCCAGCAGCGCTGTTGCCCGCCCGGCCCGCTGCGCGTGTGGACGGACGGCGAGGAACGCGAGGTGGTAGTGCGGTTCGGTGGGTTGCCTGTCCGCCAGGAGCGTCTCAAGGGTGGCAAAGCGGTCGGCATGTGATCCGGCGGCGTCGGTGAGCCGGACCCGGTAGTTGGCCGGTGGTGGGATGGGTCGGTAGCGGTGGAAGCCGACGGTGGCGGCGGCGAGGTCGTCGGTGAGGTGGATATCGCCGAAGAACATGGCGTGTTCCACCCAGATGGCGACGACATCGGTGAGCACCTGCTGGCGCTGTTCCGGGTCGGGCACCAGCCATTCGGCGAGCGGGCTGGGGTGCAGGGCGTCGGCGATCAGTGCGGCGATCTGGTCCTTGTCTGTCGAGCAGGCGGCGTGGATATGCACAGCGGCCTCCATCGGGTTGATGGTCTTGAGGGGTTTGTCAGCGGTAGGTGATGGTGGCGAGGTGACCGACTGCGGCGTCGATGGTGGCGGTGGGTTTCGCACCGGTCGGTGGGTGCTGGTCGGCGATTGCTTCCAGGGGTGCCGTCAGGGTGGCGGAGTCGTCGCGCTCTGGCCGGGCCTGGGCGTGACGATGACAATGACCAGGCGTAAGGCGTTGAGAACGAGGCAGTGCCGTCTGTGATGCTCCCTGGTCGCCATCCGAGCGGCGTGCCAGCTGGCCGGGCCGCCGGGCTGACCGTCGGCGTCCGCCTGCCGTCGTCTTTGGCGTCCTTTCATACCACGACGATCTTGTGCCTGTCTGGCGCCGATCCGGGCACTTGTTCTCGGCACATTCGAGGTCGCGGCGTGGGACGGGAGAGGTGCGAGGGAGCAAGGTTGTGCCGGCCGCCTCCGGCACAACCCGCCCGTTTCACCCGCCGCCGCAGCCCCTCTGGCAGTACGTCAACGAGGTTCACGACTGTAGCTACGGATGCACGTAACCCCTGGTTCACAGATGTTTAGCTGCCTATGGCCCGGTCGGCGTGCTCTGGCAACCGCAGCGGCTCGCTGGTCGAATCCTCCCGGAAACCGGGCGACCGCTGGCACGCGGGATGATCGATCCACACCAGATGCTGCCCCTGCATACCGGATGACCAGCTCGCCCATACCTTGATCGGCTTATCGATGTGGCCCTCTTGACAGTTCTATCGCCATAGCGGACAGTCGACAGCGTTGCTGGACATGATCACCGAGGAGACCGTGGCCCTGCGACTCACCGAACCTGCGATTCCACCCCACCGAACCCCTCCTGCGTCCGGCCGCCCTCATGGACGCCGAGCAACAGTTCGGGACTCGGCATTTTAATACCTGTCTCCGCGGCGGGGGATGCCGCGCGCTTAACGGACGTCGACATCTTCGCTCGCCCACCGGAACTGCACGTCTCACTTAGGTAGGACCCACAGGGAAGGTCCCCGTTATGGAACAACAAGAGGCACTCGTCGACAACCGTCGAGACGGAACCGAGCTACGTCAACCGCTTACCTTCGAGCAGCATGGTGTCGACCGTATCCCGGAAGAGGAGCGGAAGAGTACGCCTTGGACGTTCTTCATCGTTTGTACCGGGGCTAGCTTCACCCTCGGTAGCGTGGCGTTCGGCTGGCTCCCGATCTCGTTCGGACTCAGCTTCTGGGCGTCGCTCACCTCGATGATAGTGGGCACGCTCATCGGGCTTGTTCCACTCGGACCGCTCATCGTCATTGGCTCACGTACCGCCACCAACAATTCCACCTCGAGTGGGGCGCATTTCGGCGTACGGGGCCGATTGATCGGGTCGGTCATCGGGCTGGGCCTGATGTTGCTGGGCACAGCCATCGCTATCTGGTCCAGCGGTGGTGTACTGGTGGCGGGCGCGGCCAGGCTCTTCCATACGCCGATGGGGAATGGCGCTCTCGCGCTGACCTACACGGTTCTCGGTCTCCTGTCTGTGCTGATCGCGGTATATGGGTACCACCTGCTCGTCCGGACCACGCTGATTCTGATGATCTTCGGGGTGGTCACCACGCTGCTACTGGTGGCGGCCTTCGCCGGCCACGTCAACGTGGGGTATCGGGGCGGCCAGTACGTGCTCGGCAGCTTCACCAGCACCTGGCTGCTGTCGGTGTTCGCCGTGGGCGTCGGGGGCGTCATGACGATGAGTACGATCGCCGGCGACTGGACTCGCTACATATCGTCCCGGCGCTATCCGACTTCCAGGCTGCTGCCCATCGGTCTGCTGGCCGTGGTTCTGAGCTACATCGTGCCCATGGGGATTGGTGCGCTGGTGAGCACGGCTTTCGTGGACCCGTCGGCGCCGTTCCCGCAGAGCTTGGTGACCGCGGCGCCCGGTTGGTATGCCATCCTGCTCATCCCGATGGCTCTCTTCGGTGGCCTGGGCTGGACGGCGTCGAACGTCTACAGTTCGGGGCTCGACCTCAGCGCCATCGTCAGCCGGCTGACACGGGCGAACGCGACCACGATCGTGAGCGTCGTCAGCGTGGGGCTGGTACTCGTCGGCTCGCTCGTGTGGAACGCCGGCGATTCGCTGTCCGCGATCTCACTCATCCTGCTTGCGGCGAGCGCACCATGGGCCGCGGTCATCGGCCTTGGCTATCTGCGTTGCGGTGGACAATACCTTCCCGACGACCTTCAGGTGTTCAACCGGCGGCAACGCGGTGGCGCGTACTGGTACACGAACGGCTGGAACCTGCCCGCTGTTATCGCCTGGGCGGTGGGGTGCGGATTCGGACTGCTCACCGTGCGGACCACGCTCTACGCGGGCCCGTTGGCGGACATAGCCAACGGCGTCGATGTGAGCTTCGTGGGCTCATTTCTCCTCGCCGGAGCGCTGTATCTCCTCCTGGAGACCTTGCGCCTTGGCGCCGGAGCCACATCCCAGGCGCCGGTCGCCCCGAGCACTCCGGTCACTCAGAGCACTACGCCGTGAGCAACGGTGGGGCGGCGTACCCGAGGACGTCGGGTACGCCGCCCCACCGAACCCGCCAGCTGAAGGAGTCCGCGGAACATGGCAGCATCGGCTGTTCCCGAGAACATCGATCTTCGGGAGAGCGCCAGTCTCGTCGAACCGGAGTACACATCCGGAGCCAGATGGCTGCGACCGTCGGAGTGGCCTACCGAGGCCGATCCCTATTTCCAGCCCAGGCCCTTCGACAGCAGCACCACTCCGGCGATCATCAGCCGGTACGACGACGTGCTCGCGGTGATGCTCGATCCCGAGGGCATCTGGCGCCGTGAGATACCACCAGCGCTTTTCCCGCTGGCTGATCGTCATTGCATCATGGGCGCGTCCTGGATGTTGGACGGCGAGGTACACAAACGGCTGCGTCGAACGCTGCGACAGATCAACCGCGGCTCCACCGACCGAGCGCGTAGGTTCACCCGAACGCTCACCAGCCAGTTGCTCGCCAGGCTGATGAACGAGCCGCCGCCGTGGAACCTCTCCCGGGTCATCGATGATGTGTCCATACGGGTCATCATCGAGTGCACCCTGCAGGCACCGCCCCTCCTGGCCCACGCGGTGCGGCTTCGGCAGCTGTGGCACGAAGCGGGCGCCGCCAGCGACGGGTACTTCGGCATGGCACGTCAGCCCGAGTTCGAAGCGATCCTGCAGCTCGTGACCGAGGAACACCACGACCTGCCCGACGGGCTGGCCCGTCACCTGGTCGACGTGCGGGACTCCGGTGTCATGACCGACAGCCAGCTCATGAGCCAGCTGGCGATGCTGGTCGTCAGCTACGAAACGCAGGCCGCCTCGGCCGCGAGCCTGATCGGCATGCTCCTCGAGCACGGCCTCTTCGGGTACGCCCGCCAAGCCACCACCCATCCCGAACTCATGCGGCGAATCATCGCCGAGGGTAGCCGGCGCGGCCTCTCCTTCCCCACGAACCTGATGACGCCGTCGAGGCCGGTAACCATAGACGGCCAGACGCTACCCGCCGGCGAGCCGGTGATTGTGTCCTACGCGGCCGCAAACATGGATCCGATCCGCTTCGGCGTCTCGGCGAGTCGCTTCGACCCGCGACCCTCGCGGCCTACGCACCTCGCGTTTGGCCAAGGGCTGCATCGCTGTCAAGCCGAGGTGGGCGCCGAGCAGTTCGTGGAGGACGTATTGGTGGCAATGCTGACCCAGCTGCCGGACGACGTTCAACTCGACCACGACGGGAAGGTACTCCGCGAGACCGCGGGCATCTCGTGGGCGATCCCGCGCCTGCTGGTGAGCCCTCGTCCCGGATCGTGACCGACGATCGGCCGTACGAGATAGGACCCCGCTCGCAGCTACTCGTTCACCTTGGGAGGTGGAAGGTGGCGGGGCGCGTGCCGGGTCGAGGTCGTACGGGGTGTTGGGGGAGGTGGGCGGTTGCGGCACACGGCGGGGTACGCGCACAGTGACCGAGATCTGGTCGCCGCTGCGGGACCAGATGATGGAGGTCTCGCCGTACGGCGTGAGGTGGCTGGCCGATGCCGAGGTGAGCCCGCCGCGGGGCGGGGCCGGAAGAGGATGTGGCGGTAGCCGGGGCGGCGGGGGACTGGCCGGCCACGGCCGGTGGGAAGAACAACGCCGGGGCCGCGGGGTGGGGAACGCCTACGCGCGCCGCCGGCGGCAAGGTGCCTA
>NZ_JBUEGB010000090.1:0-22444 GCF_054963695.1 Micromonospora sp. RTBAU3-60
ACAGCGGAAGGTGCTGGCGCGAAGCCCACACGGGCTTCGGCATGCGGACATGCCGATGCCCGGATGTGTTCCTATGCGGGGTGAGGCGATCATGACGGTATGAGGCGGGCCCGCCGTCCAGGTGTCGCCCCGCTACCCGCGATGCGGTAGTGGTACGTGTGTGAGGGAATGAAGCCGGCGCGCTCGTAGAGTTCACGAGCAGCTTCGTTGCCCGCCTCAACCTGAAGGTAGAGACGCTCCACGCCGTGGGTGACGGCCCAACGCGCCCCGGCACTCAGGATGGCCCGAGCGTACCCGCGCCGCCGGTGGGGCCTATCGGTGGCCATGCAGAAGACGCCGGCCCAGCCGGCCTCGGCCACGAACAAGCCCCTCGCGGCCACTTTGCCGTCAACGGCCAGACTGACATAGGCGGCCGGTCCCGGGACCCGTGGCAGCACCCGCTCGGCCACGATGCTGCTGTCGTCATGCCCGTCCAAGGCCACGTAGGCGGCGAGCCAATCCGCTGTCGCTACGGCGTCGATGTGCACGGCGCAGGCGTCTCCCATGGCGGCCGCCGCGACGACGTCGGCGGTGGCCGCAGTGAGCACCAGGGTGGGCGCAGCCAGGCGATATCCCCGCGCGGCCAGTACCGCGTCAAGCCCGGCGTGGTGATGTGCGGGCACGACCTGGACCAGCGCCGGCAGGCCGCGCGAGCGGTAGAACGACTCGACCGCCTCGAGCCCCTGGTGGAAATCGTCGCGTACGGCAAGCAGCGCGGCGGAGTTCGAGCGGCGGCTGGTGACGCCGGGAGTGTGACGCAGCAGCCAGCCGTCGCGGCTTGCGGTGTAGGTAGCCGGCCACGCCCTGGCAGCGAGGAGTTCGATTTCTTGCGCCGTGCCGTCCGTACCTTCGCCGTCTAGAACAGACGCTAGTGCGGTGATCAGGCTGGTAAGGACAGCGCGTTCGCTGTCGTCCTGCGGTTCGTACTCGGCAAGGCACAATCCGGCGATGGTGAACCGCGAGGCGAGGTCGCGAACGGCGGTGATGAGCTGTTCGAGGGTTAGACCGCCCGGCTCGGGCGTGCCGACGGCGCCGAACACCTCCGGGTCCAGCACGTCGAGGTCGATGTGGAGGTAGACGGTGCCAGCACCGGTGGCGGCGACCTCGTCCACCAGAACGGACGGATCGGCCAGCCCTGCCGCCGTGACGTGCCGAATCCGGTGCTCAGCCACGAATGCCACTTCCCCGGGATCGAGCGCGCGCACACCGGCCAGCACCACCTGGTCCGGCCGCAACGCCCTGGCCGGGGCCAGTTCGCGCGGGCCGTCGCCGAGCAAGGCCCGCAAGACCATGCCGTGGAACGCGCCGGACGGCGACGAGGCCGGGGTGTTGAGGTCGCCGTGTGCGTCGAACCACACCACGGCCAGCCGGTCGCCATGCGCGGCCAGGGCCGCCTCAATGGGGGCCAGGTCGACACTGCAGTCCCCGCCGACGGTCACAACTGCCCGCGCGTGCGCCTGAGCGTTGGCGTGGGCGGCGCGTACGGCGCTCAGGTTCGCCGCGAGCGTGTCGAGTGCGGCAACGCCGTCGCGGGGATCGGCCGGTTGGCTGTCCGTGTCGGCTCGCATCCGTTGCCCGGCGGGGAACAGCCTGGCCAGCGCGGAAGCGCCTTGCCGCAACCGGTACGCGCCACGTGACCCAGACCCCTGCCATTGCGGCACTTCCAGGACTGCGATGCCCAGCACCTCACACCCGCCCTCTGCATAATCAATCATCGGAGCGCATATTGTTACACGAGTGTCGCCGGCACCAGACACGGTGCCCGACGAGGCCGCCGACCGGAAGAGTCTGCGCAGTGAGCGGATATCTGCGGTGGTGATCGCGCCGAAGCACGTCGGTGACAGACTTCGCTCTGCCCTCAGCCCCCGCCTCGCAAGCGGTGCGTACGTTCGCTGGTCTAGGGTCCCTGGGGTGGTCAGGAGCGCGCAGGACGTTGTGGGCGTAATCGAGTCGGACCCGGGAGCAATGAGAGTCCTCCGGGCCATGGCCGACCTTGGATTACCGGACTGGTGGATCGGTGCCGGCTTCGTACGCAACCGCGTCTGGGACGCGATCAGCAACCTCCCGGCCCCGCCGGAGCGCGACGTGGATGTCGCCTACTTCGACCCGGAAAAGCTGGACCCACGCGAGGACGCACGCGCCGAAGCCCAAGCCATGGTGGCCCTGCCTGGGGTGCCGTGGGAGATTCGTAATCAAGCACGGATGCATCTGCGCAATGGCGATGAGCCCTACACGTCCGCCCTGGACGCGATATCGCGCTGGCCCGAAACGGCAACATGCGTCGCGGTTACTCTGCGGGGTGACTCTGTTCGCCTGGTGTCCTGCCATGGGCTGGCTGACCTTGTGGGAATGGTTGTCCGCCCGTCTCCCGCCTTCAACAACGCAGCGGGCCGCGCAAAGGTACGGCGTCGCGTGGAGGCCAAGGGATGGCTCGACCGATGGGCCGGACTGCGGCTGGAGATCTAGCGCTTCACGCTAAGCGAAGGAAGGGTGGCCCGACAGGACGTCCTCTTTTCGGCTAGGCCCGCACCGTGAGCCCCGAACGGTCACGTAGCCCTCCGTAGCGCGCGGATCGTGGCAGATCAGTTAACGTGATCATGAGTCGACCCGGACGGCCTTGAAAGTAAGCGAACATTCACTTACTTTTGCGGCCATGGGAAGCTCCGCGAGGCAAGGGACTCCACGACGGATAGGACGTCCGCCGGCCGCCGAGGCCCGCGACACCCGCGCGGCGGTGCTGGATGCCGCGCTGACGCTGTTCGCACGTCATGGCTATGCCGGCACGTCGGTTCGAACGATCGCGGGCGCCGTCGGCCTGAGCGACGCCGCGCTCTACCGCCATTTTCCGAGCAAGCAGGCGATCTTCGATGAGGTGCTGCAGCAGGCCGGTGCAGGCCTGCTGACCAGCACGCTGTCCGGAACCGATATCACGCTTGCCGAGCACGACCCGCCAGCATTCCTGCGCGCGGTCGCCGAGGCACTGATTCGGGCCTGGGATGAGCCGCAGGCCCGGCAGATCGCCAGCGTCATCGCGCGGGCGCTCGGCGACACCCACATCGAGATCATCACCGCCACCACGCGGGTCCGGGGCCAACTGGCCGTGCTGTTCGGACGCTGGATGGACCAGGGGCACATCGTCCCGGCTCGGGGCACACCGGACCAGTTGGCCTGGGAGTTGTTCGCGCCGAGCGCCTACGTGCGGCTGCTGTACCTGCACGCCGAGGCCGACGCCGCCACCCGCCTCGCCGGTCACGAACTCGTCCGCCGCCATCTGGAGTTCTTCATCGACACCGTATTCAACGTGGCGTAGCGAGGAATCCCGGTCTCTTCAGGGCCGGGGGGAATCGCGTCACGAGCCCGGAGGTTTCTGGTTTTCGATGTACTTGTGGATGGCGGTGAGGGGTGGCCAAGGCCAACCGCCCCAACCAGTCCACCTTCCGATGCGCGTCGTGCGGCTTCGCTGAGCACGCCGACGTGAACGCAGCCCGCAACATCGCCACACGCGGTGCCACGGACTGGGCAGCCGCCAGCCTGCCAAACGCGGCGTGACCGATGCACCCAGCACCGAACACGATCTGCAAGCTCGACCGCTTCAAGGCCGAGAAGCTGACAGCCACTGATGACCAGGAGGCTCAATGAAGGTGCTGATCTTCGGCGCGTCCGGATCGACCGGCCGACAACTGGTCGATGCCGCCGTCGGGTGCCGCCACACCGTCACGGCGTTCGTACGCAACCCAGCGACATTCCACAACGACCATGGAATCAATGTCGTCCTCGGCGACGTTGCCGACTGCCATGCCGTCGCCCAGGCAATGCCCGGCCACGCCGCCGTGCTCTGCGTGCTAGGCGCCGCAACCCCGCTGCGCCGCGATCCGACCCTCGTCGCGGGCGTGCGGCACATGACCGAGGCGATGCTCGACGCTGGCGTGCGCCGGCTGGTGTACCTGTCGTTTCTTGGCGTTCCCGCAGGACGCCACCAACTCAGCGCACTCGGACGCTACGTGGTAGCACCTGTCCTGCTGCGCAACGTCGCTGCCGACCACGCAGCGAAAGAAGAGATTATTCGGCGCAGCGGGCTGGACTGGACGATTGTTCGTCCACCACGCCTGACCGACGGGCCCGAGACCGGGGCCTATCGGCGCGGAGAGTCCATCCACGCCAGCCAGATCGTGCCACGGATCTCGCGCGCCGACGTCGCGCACTTCATGCTCACGCAACTCGACGACCCAACCTACCTCCACCGGGCGCCGGCGGTGATGCCCTAACTTGCCGAGCAACCCGTACTCACCTCGGCAGATCCGCTCGTTGTGGTCGCTATGTTCCCGAGGACACCTCCGCTGGCCTCGATTGGTCGTAACTACGACGCGCTGTCCTCGGCACGAGCGGATGCCTAACCGGTCACCAGCCGTGACGCTGCAGGGCGCGGATCGCGGCTACAGATGCGGACGTTGGATCTCCACAGACTGTCGGATGCTGTTGGTACGCTTCCCCAACGGCGATGAATGCCAGCACGCCCGGAGCGGCATGAGAGTGCGTTCCTATGAGCGCCCGAGCGCCCGTCGGCCAGCCGGGGTCATCCGTCCTTCGGCCTCGAGGCGGTCAGCAATGGCAAGGTTGCGTTGCGATGTCGTGCCACGCGTCCGTCGGGGTGTGAACCTTTGTAGGTACGAGGCTCGGTCGTACGCGCGCCGAGTGCTCTCGCTCCAACCGAACGCGATGCCGGCCTCCAGAACGTCATGGAAGCTGACCGACGGCCGATTGTTGCTTGCCTTCTGCAGTTGGACCCAGACCCCAGGGTGGCTGTGGTGATGATCGGCCAGCCACGACCAGAGTTCACCAGCCGAGGCGAACGCAATGATGTCGAGGTCGTCGGTCACCTTGGCGACTCTAGCGGCCACCTCTGACAGTCGACCGCCAGCGGCAGTGAGCGTGCGCGACGGTGCAGCGCTGTCAAGCCCATGCAACGATCATCGAGTTCTCGTATGTGCGTGATGGTCGCGGGTTTGGCAGACTGCTGCGTCGCCTGCCCTGTCGGACAAATGAGGTGCTGACGATGCTTGACGAAGGTGTCCAGCCCAACGAGACCACCGTGCCGATGCTGCCCTGTGTGGCACCGGAGGAAACCCTGGCCTTCTGGCGCGCCCTGGGCTTCGCCGTGACCTACGAACAGACGAAGCCCTACCTATACCTGGCGTTCCGGTGGCGCGGATTCGAGCTGCACTACGGGCGGGCGTCCAGCAACCTGGACCCGTCGGAGAACACCGGCGGGTGCCTGGTAATGGTTGATACGGTCGCGCCGTACCATGCAGCGTTCACCGAGGCGATGCGCCACACATACGGAAAGGTGCTTGCCAAAGGGCTACCTCGGATAACGCGGTACCGGCCCGGCGCCTCACGGTTCACCGTCACGGACCCGTCGGGAAACTCGATCATCTTCATCCAGCGGGACGAGCCGACGGAGTTGGAGTACGGCGGCTCCAAGCAGCTCCAAGGGCTTGCCCGGGTCCTGGACAACGCGCGGATCCTGCGCGAGTTCAAGAACGACGACCGGGCCGCCTTCCGAGCCCTGAACTCGGGACTGCGCCGCCACGGCGACGGCGCACCGGCCGTGCAGCAGGCAGTGGCGCTGGCCGTGCTCATCGAGCTGTCGACGGCGCTGGAGGAGTCGGAACGGGTACCGGATTGGGGCACCAGGCTTCGGGAACTCAGCCTGAGCATGGAGGAGCGTCGTCAGGTCGAGTCCGCGGTTGCCGACCCCACGCTGCTCGAGCGGTGGATGCCCGCCACGGCCTGACGCACCGGCCGCCCTGTGACGCCGATGAGGAGGACGCCACAGCGTCATAGCAGCACGACCGCGTCACGTTCGTCTGTTGGCGTTCGCAACGTACGCGGTGGATTTCGCTGGTCCGTCGGTGTCGGCCGCATCAGGGACTCGACGGATGCACTGTCATCGGCTACATCCGGAAGCCGAGCCGTACGCGCGGCGACTACCGTGCGTGACGCGCGATCGGCGGTATGGGCGTGTGGGTTGGAGCTCGTCGGTTCTCAGATTCGGTGAACGGCGCCGGGCGTTTGAATAGCCGAAGCAGGCGGGCGGCGACTTCGCTGTCACCTTGGATGGTGACGTCGGCGGCGTGCAGTGGCGCGCCGCCGAAGGTGAGCGAGCGGAGCACGGTGACGCTGGTTTCGATCACCAGGTTGGGATCGGCAGCGTTGGCGCGCGTCACGTCGAGCCGTCCATTGTCGACAGTGACGAGCAGGATGTCGCCGTCGAGACGAAGTTGACACCGCACGTTGAAGTCGCGCGCCGCGGTCGGGTCGAAGGTGGTTTTCATCGCGAGGGCCAGCGCGTCAACGCTCAGCTCTGCTGACGAAGCCAGCGGGCTCCGACTGCCCCACCTGGCCAGCTGCAGCAGAGCGGGCTCGAGGTCCCGTCCCCATTCGGTCAGCTCGTAGGCCCAAGCGCTCGTCGGCGGGCCGAGATGCCGCCGGCATATCACCTGCGTCTCCTCCAGCTCAACAAGTCGGGAGGTGAGCATGCTCTGGCTAGCGCCGGGCAGGCCGCGCCGCAAGTCGGTGAAGCGCTTCGGCCCGAGCAGCAACTCGCGGACGACCAACAATGCCCACCGGTCGCCGACCAGGTTGAGCGCCCGGGCCAGACCGCAGGGATCGTCATATGCTCGCGCCACCCGCTCAGCGTATCGCTATCACACTACGCGGTGCTAAATTCGCACCATGGCGACGTACGTTCTGATCCCTGGCGCCGGCGGCGCCGCCTGGTACTGGCACCGCCTGGTCCCCCAACTGCATCAGCGCGGCCACGACGCGATCGCCGTCGACCTGCCAGCCGGAGACGACAGCGCGGGACTGCAGGAGTACGCAGACACGGTCGTTGACGCGGCAGGTCAACGGAAAGACCTGGTGGTAGTGGCCCAGTCGATGGGCGGCCTGACCGCGCCGCTGGTCTGTAGTCGGCTGCCGGTCTCACGCCTGGTCCTGGTCAACGCGATGATCCCGGCGCCCGGTGAGAGCGGCCACGATTGGTGGACCAACACCGGCCAGGACCAGGCCCGCCGTGAGTGCGACCTGCGCGAGGGCCGCTCCCCGGATGGGCCGTTCGATCCGCTGGTGTACTTCTTCCACGACGTACCAGCGGACATCACCAAGGAGGCCATGACGGGCGAGCCACCGCAGTCAGGAACGCCTTTCGAGCAGCCCTGGCCGCTGGACGTGTGGCCAGATGTACCAACCGAGGTCCTAAGCAGCCGAGAGGACCGACTGTTCCCGGTCGAGTTCCAGATCCGGACAGCCCAGCATCGCCTTGGCGTCACGCCCAAGACCCTGCCCGGCGGCCATCTGGTGGCCCTCAGCCAGCCCGAGGCATTGGCCGCCGCATTGGATCGGTGAGCTACAGCATCCGCTCATCGGCTTCTTATCTACCGAGCATCGTCTTGATTGACCGAGTGCGACGCTGCGTGACACACGGTCAGCGGCAGAACAGCATGCTCGTCTGTCGCTATTCGGCGTATACCTCCGGGATGGCATCCTTAATCCGCTGCACGGTCTCAGCGACGTCCAGACCAGTTGTGTCGATGCCGATGTATCGGTAGTCGGCATCGGTCGCCTGTCGGATGCTTCGATCTTCCGGGATCAGGTCGACCATGTCGCGCCACTGCTGCGTCGTTTGCTTCGCTCGGGTGATCCGCCGATGGTCGCGCACGTCCTTGTCAACCAGAAGCTCTGCCAGGAACACCGACGAGGGTCGTGTCAACAGCTGTCGGAACGCCAGGTAGTCGGGGTAGCTGCGGAGAAAGCTGCCGGCGACAACGTTGACGTATCCGGCGGCCCAGAAGTTTTCTACAAGGCCAGCGACGTTGCGACGAAGCAGGGCGAAGAACTGGTAGTTCATCGGGCACGGGTTGGTTTGACCGATGTCCTCGGCGTCGATGCGGGCGCTGCAGGGGGTATGAGGTAGCAGCGCACGAATGACGGTCGACTTGCCGGCGCCTTCCTCGCCGGTCACGAGGACGAGACGATGTCCCCGGGGGGAGGAGGGTGGCCGGCCCATAACAGACATCTGTTGAGTATGGCGGTTGCCGTGAGAGGCCAAGTCACATGCACTGTCATCGACAGATCCGCGCGCCCCGGAACGACCGACGGCCACGATCGCCCAGGTCTACGCCCTGGTCGACGCGATGCCTGCTCGGTTCTCAGCGCTCGTCGTGGTCGCGGCGCTCTCGGGTCTGCGGTGGGGCGAGCTGGTCGCACCGCCAGTTCGGAAGGACGAAGATCACGGCCGCCACGCACCTGGTGGGCCAGATCAGCCGCACGAAGTGCGTGACCGTTCGTGTCCCCTGGTGACCGTCCGGGGCGCCGGCTACTGGCACGTGCTCGGCACGGCGACGAACGATAATGAGACGGTGATCTCAATCGAATCTGCCCGACAGGTCGCCGAACAGTTCCTGGATGCTGAGGTCAGAGGGTTTCAGTTTTCCGGTGGTTGTCGTGGACTACGTCGTCGAGTCCCGTCGTGGTGGACAAGCGAACGGGCCAAGCGGGCGTCATGATCCCTGGCGATGGGGGACAGGGCTGATCGAGAGCGGATCTCCTCGTCGGGCAGTCGTAGACCGTCCAGCCTCCCCGGGCGGGGCGCCCTATCGGACGAGTCTCAATGGCGGTTGTCAAGCGTCGGCGGCGACGCCGGGAGCGGCCTGGGGTTTAGAAGAAGATCATGGCTGGCTGGTCAGATAGCTACGCGCATGGTCAACCCGTCCGCCGTTGTCGAGCAGTGTCGGAGTCTGGGGAAGGACTTGGCTGTACGGATGGCTGAACAGCCAACGCCCACCGCTTCCGGCCAGTAGGGGCACGACCAGGGCGGTTGCGTCGTTCAATCTGACTTGGGGGCGAAGGGGTGGTGGCGGGGTTGCCGTAGCTCTCGGTCCGCCATGCAGAGATAGTTCCAAGCGGCCCCTGTCACCGATCCCAGATCTGGAAGCGCGTTGCCCCACTTCGGCGAGCGGTCGCCGACGTGCTCGAGGTAGCGCTGATAGATCGCCAACTCGCGGTACTGCGGGTCGTGCCGCCAGAGGGCATACGGCTGCTCGCGCAGCCAGTCGCATGCCGCGTCACCCTCGGCGATCAGATCTTCGGTCGGCGGCAGCGCCTGCAGAGGCTCGTCGCTTTGCGGGTCGCCGTACTGCTTGAGGTACGCCAGGTATCCGTCCTCGTCACGAGGATGGGTGAGATGGACGGCGAGAACGGCGACTGGTACGGCGAGTACGCCAGCCACGGCTACGGCCAGTCCCAACATGACCCGCAGGCGCTTCCTCACGCGGCAATATTAGATCGAGACGTGCCTCTGTACAGGCCTGTGACACGGGACTGCGCGGGGCCGTCGGGCGGTCGTCAGACCATCCAGTCTCCCCGGACGGGAACAAGGTGGAGCGCCCTACCGGACGAACGACCTGGTCCCCGTCCGGGGAGACTGGTAGCCCTTGTGGTGCGGAACCGTCGGATTGGCGTGGTGCCGCAAGAAGCAGGTCAGTTGCCTGCTGGGGCGCACTCACATGCGCAGAAGGTGACGCTCGGCACCCGCACCCACGTCGCATACGACGATGAATGCCCCACCGGCAGCTGCAGACCGGTGGCGAGGAGATGTTCGGCCACCGGCAACCGGTGCCTCCACCAAACGAGGCTGCGCAAGACCAGCCCGGTGAGCGACCTGGCGCATCCACGTCCGCCGCCGCGGCCCCCAACCCGCCGGCACCACCAACCGCACATCCCGAACCGGGCCGCCAGCCACCCGCTCCGCCTCACCGGCGACCCGGCGCAGCGTCGCAGCCATCGCCTCCACCGCATCGACGCGGGCGCCGTCGACGGCGAGTTGGTCATCGGCCGGGCGACGCGGATTCGGAATGAACCGGCCCGGCTGGTCCGCGGCCGCCTGCCACGCCCGCCGCCCCGTCCACACCTCCCCGTCCGCAGACAGGTAGACACCGCTGGGCAGGTGCGGCGTCCCGTCGAAGGGCAGCGGAGACCAGCTGCCATCAGGTCAGGCCAGGACGGCACCAGTGCTAGCCGTGCCGCAGTCGATCGCCAGCCGTGCCTCCCCCCGCCCGCATACGTATGGTCAAACATGAGGATCAACCTCACGTCATCCCGCAGCTACACGCAGGAACGGAGGCCGGGGACGTGAATTCTTCCTCCCACCGGAAACCGTGCAGGGCATTCCTGCCTGCAACAACCGCGCAGAGGCGATCGACGCTTATGCCCGGCCATGCGGCGAGTCACTCGGCCGAGCGGGCCTGCCGACCGCGCAGCGTGCGGATCCACCCTTGAGCGGTGTGCCTAGGCACGTTGTAGTGGTCGGCAACAGCCGCGGCGCTGCCAGCCTGCTGGTAGACCGACTCGAGATCGTCCGGCGACCGCCGGTACACGCGACCCTTGGGCGCCCCACCCTTCGGGGTTTGCCTCCTGGCCTTCCGCCCCGAGGTCGTGGCCTTGGCGCCGGTCGCGGCTTTCCGCCCAGCGGCCCGGGCCGTGCCGGCCGTCGAGGCATTCACCCGTGTCGTCTGCTTCGGAACTGCGACTTCGGCCGCCTCGCCCTTCTCGGGGATAGTCGTCGCCGGCTCATCAACAGGGGGCGTGGTGGCGCCGACAGCCTGGGTTGCCTCCGTGCCGGCGGCGGACTCCTCATCGTCATCGGCTAGATGTGCCGAATCGGCAGGGTCGTCGGCCGCGGTAGCTGGTGGCACGGCTATCGCCTGCTGCCCGCCGACGGCAGGGGTGACCGCCTTCAGCAGCAGATCCAGATCGACCGCGGGAATCTGTCCCGCAGTCAACCCGTCCCCCTCCCCAGCGCGTACCAGCAATTCGACAATCCGCGCGGTCGTGCCCTCCAACTCGACCGTCAGTGTCGTGGTCGCTCGACTCGGATCGTCCGCGGCGATGGTGATCGTGTAGGTGCTCATGGCTTACCTCCAACGCAAAGCAGGGCCCTGTCTCCGTCCGCTCGGTCCACCCGGGAAACGTGACAGGGGACTTCGGCTTTCCCCGATGCAGTCATCGGGGACCAGAAGGAAAGGTATCGCATGCCCGTGAGCAGCGATCCAACCCCTCATTCCGAATGCCCGGCATGGCCTCGACACCGTCGCTCCGCGGCCGCGTGGCACATTCGTCTTCGAGGAAACAATGAGTCTCTCGACCACCCCGATGCCTCCCGAAGCACAAGCTGTTGCGAGAAGATGGACGCAAGCCGCAATGGCATGCGGGCCTGCCGACCGGGACCGCGCCGAGGCCGCCGCTCGTCTCGCCTACCGCGCGGCCGGGCATCCCGAACCTTCCCGCCTCATCTGGAGTCCCTCACCTTCCGCGGCAATCGACCAGGTACGACGTCTCATCGACGATGGACACACAGCGCTGGTCAAGCCGGTCCGGCGCGGAAGCCTCAACCGATCGCTTTCGGCGGCCCGCACCCCGATCTGGCAGCAGACCAGCGACCGCGACCAGTTCCGGGCCCTCGGGGACTTCCACGAGTTCTTCGAATGGAAGGGCTACTACGGCGAACAGCGCTACGACGGCGTCGAAGCACGCTACGACCTGATGGAGCGGCCCTACCGCTGCAACCCGGTCACCGAGCCAGAACGGGCCGCACTCAACCCGGTACTGCGCGCCGTCCGGAAGGTCTACGACCTGGTGCACTGCCCGATCTGGGCCACTCTCGATCGGCGAGCGACCGAGCTCTACACCATGCAGCCGGCCTGGTGCTGGGACGACGAACACGGTTTCGTCGACCAGGACGATGAGGGGCATGCTGTCGTCCGCTACAGCCTCGGTCACGACGACCGGTTCTTCGAGCCCGCCTGGAACTACTTCCCCGACTGGATCCTGCTCGCCACCATCGACACCTACCCGGCCCTGCTCGGCACCGCACCTGGCCGGGCATGGGAAGGGTGCAGAGAGGTGGCGTTGACGGCCGGGCAGTGGTGGCCGTTCGAGGACGTCGCCGTCATGGGCGAGCGGCCCAGCGTCCTGCGCGTCAACGCGCAGGGCCAACTGCACGCCGACGACGAACCTGCTGTCCTCTGGCCGGATGGCAGCCAGGTGTGGGCGCAAGAAGGGGCTGTAATCGAGACACGCTGACCATCAACGTGCAACAGCGGGGCGCTGGTGGGTGTGGGCGCCGAGGCGAGTCTGGCCGGGGCAACGGCAGGCCTTCTCACCATCCATCCCGATCGACCGCTTGGTCGCGGCTGGCTGCACGATTTGCTCGCGCCGGTGGCGATGGCGGAATGGGATCGGCGATGGACTGCCCAGGTCCGCGGGTGCCACAACACGAGGCGGCGGTCGGTTGCGTTGATCGCGGTTCGTGCCGTCCTGGGCCCGGTCGCCTGCGCCGCGATCTCCCCTGGCCATCTCCTCCCGGCCGGGGCGCCTGAGAGCGACGTCGCGACTCTTGATCAACGGGGGGAAAGTCCGTCATGATCGGTCTCCGCTCAATGTCTCTTAACAAGGATGTGCACATGATCCTCCAGCTTGGACGGTCCGTCCGCAGGGTGTCGACCCTCGCCGCCGCGAGCGTCGGCATGGTCCTGCTGATGTCCAACCCGGCGTTCGCGTCGTACAATGACGGCTTCGCCGCGACCACTACCAACTCATGCGGGTCGGCCATCTTTGTCGACTACGGCGAGGGGGCTGCTGGCGGCGGCAGCAACGACGACTACGTCCTGATCCGCGACAACTGCTCCGACAGCCACGGGGTCCGGGCCTGGGCCTGGGTCACGGAGCACACCTCGGCCGGCGACCTGACCTACAGCCTCGGGTCGAAGTACAACGGCAACGGGGTTGCGGGCGCGGACGTCGTCTGGGACCCGTTCATCGACGGCAACGTGCGGCCGGGCGACACGGTGAAGCTGAAGGTCTGCCTGGTCGACGGCAGCGGCGACACCACCGGCTCGTACTGCGGCTCGGCCAGCCACACCAGCGTGGACGGCTGACCACCCGTACCAACACCGGAACCGCCCCGACTCCTTGTCGTGCCCGGGACACCCATTGGGCGGCGGTGGCGAATGCGACCCGATGTCCGGCCTGGCAGGCCCGGATCCCGAGGCCGATGGACAGGTGGGTTTTGCCGGTGCCGGGCGGGCCGAGGAGCACATGTTCTCCCGGCCGGTGCTGAAGTCGAGGGTGCCCAGGTGGGCGATCGTCTCCCGCTTGAGAGAGCGTTGGTGGTCGAAGTCGAACTCCTCCAGGCTCTTGCGGGCCTCGGGGCCGCCTCGGATGGCGTCGGACGTGGTAGCACGCGAGGTGCCTTCGGGGCACACGGGGGTAAATGTCTAGATATCCCACGTTCCTAACGTGTCAAGCGGCTGCTGGCGCTTGCGTGCTGGAAGCCGGCCAGGCGACTGCCTCGTTGTAGGTCTGCTGGTGACGTAGGCAGCCGTGGAGGATGCCGACGAGTCGGTTGGCCAGTGCGCGAAGTGCCTGGTGATGGGTTTTTCCCCGGGCGCGGTGGACGTCGTAGTAGGACCGGGCGCCGGGTGAGGCTTTGAGCGCGGCAAACGCCTGTAGATATAGGGCGTTGCGGAGGTGGTTGTTGGCCACGGGACGGGCAAGTACCAGACGGCGGGTGCCGGAAGCACGAGTGATCGGGCTGGTTGCGGCGTAGTTGCGGCGGGCCTTGACGTCGGCGTAACGGTGTGGGTCATCGCCGAACTCGGCGAGCAGCCGGGCGGCGAGGACGGGTCCCAGGCCGGGCTGGGAGAGCAGGAGTTCGGCGTCCGGATGCTGGTCAAGATGGGTGGTCAGCTCGCCTTCGAGGGCCTCGATTTGGCGTGACAGTTCAGTCAGGATCCGCACCATTGCGGTGACGGTATGCCCGAACGCGGTCTCGACGGCGGGTAGCGCGGCTAGGTGCTCGGTGCGCAGTTCGGTCTGGATCTGCTCTGCCCGGAGGTCGATGTAGCGCTGCCGTCCTGCGCGCCGTAGTGCTGTGGCAATCTTCGTTCGCGACAAGGACCGCCCGCCGGTGGGCGTCGGGGCGATGCTCAGCACGGCGAGGGCGTCTCGGTCGGTGAGCTTGTCGAACGCGACGAGGGCCGCGGGATAGAACTCGCGCAACGTCGAGCGCAGCGCGTTGGCCTGGCGCTGCCGTGACCAGATCAGGTTCTGATGCCCCCGCGTGAGGACTTTGACCGCCTCGGCGAGGTCGCTGTCTCCCGCAATCGGCCGGTGTTGGTGCCGGTCGGTACGCACCAGATCCGCCAGGACCTTCGCGTCGCCGGCGTCGCTCTTGGCCCCCGACGTCACGTGCCGCTCCCGATAGCGGGCCACCGACAACGGGTTGATTGCGTAGACCTGGTACCCGGCCGCGATCAATGCCTGCACCCACGGGCCGCGGTCCGTCTCGATGCCGACAACCACGTCGGCCGGCTTGCCGTCCTCGAGCAAGTCGGCGACCAAGGCGTGCAAGGCGGCAATCCCGGCCACCCCTTCGGACAACCGACGGCGCACCAGCCTGCGTCCGCCCTCGTCCTGGACCTCCACGTCGTGGTGCGCCTCTGCCCAGTCATCACCGATGAACAGCACGTAACTCCTCCGCTCCCACGAGCCGACCGTCGCCCGAGGCCGCAAGGAGGACTACGCACGAACTAATGGATCAGTGCTCAACGGCACGACATCCCACCGGTCGTCTTGCCTCCTCGCCAACCAGGGGCGGCACGCTCTAGACATAGACCTCGAAGGACAGTCCCACCGAGTGCTCGACCCCTGGCGGCTCGGACCCAACCCGTCTATCACGACGGGCGGTTGGATCCCATTAGTCCCACCACATGCTTGACGAATCCGTCCTAACTAATGTTTGACGGTTGGCCTAGGTTCCGTGCTGCGTGGGGCCGGGCCATGGGTGCTGGGCCAGGCTGCTCGGCAGCGGTGCGGGGCAAGTCCGTGTAGGGGTCTGGGTGACAATCTCGCGCATGAACGCCTCTGACGTCGTAGCGGTCGATCTCACTTCGGACGAGCGGTTCCTGGTGCGGCGAGGGTTGGCCGAGTGGGGTGGACCCGCGCATTCCACGGATGATCTCGCCCGAGTTATGGGCTTCCAGGACCAGGTGGACCTCTACCACGGCGAGGGTCGCAGGTTGGGAGAGGCACTGGACCGCGGGGAGCCGTTGTCGAGGGCGCAGCGGCGAAAGCTGTTGTTCTCCACTGAGATCGTCTTCGCGAGTGACGTGGTGGGTTCTGGCTGTGACTGGTCGATCACCACTGGCCTTTCTGACGAGGAGACGATCAAGTTGCTGCGGGTGGTGCAGCGAAAGGTGGCCCGCGCACTACGGATGCCTTAGAGCCTGGTAAATAAGGGTTTCAGGTGTGTTGGTGACGGGCGAGGCGTCGGGCCATGACGATGATCATGGCCCATTGGACCATCGCGGCGTGGTGTTCAAGGAGCCGTTCGTAGTCGCGGACGGTGCGCCGGCACCGGTTGATCCACGAGAAGGTCCGTTCGACCGCCCATCTGCGGTGTAGGACCACGAAGGTGGTCTGCCCGGCGAGTTTGGCGACGATCCGCACGGTCAGGGCGAGGTGGGTGGCGGCCCAGTCGACGAGCCTGCCGGCGTAGCCGCTGTCGGCCCAGACCAGGCGGATGCCGGGGAAGCAGGCGTGCAACGCCTGGAGGAGGGGGCGGGCGCCGTCGCGGTCCTGGGCGTTGGCGCCGGTGATCAGGATCGCGAGGAGCAGGCCGCAGGTGTCCACGGCGATGTGCCGTTTACGGCCGTTGACCTTCTTCCCCGCGTCGTAGCCGCGGCTGGCCCGCCCGACGGTCTCCGCGCCGCGTACCGACTGGGAGTCGACCAGCGCGGCCGTCGGCTGCCGGTCGCGGTCCTCGACCTGGGCGCGGACCTGTTCCCGCAGGCTGTTGTGCATGCGGTGCAGCGTTCCGTTCGCGGTCCAGGTCTTGAAGTAGTGGTAGACCAGCTTGTGGTGGGGGAAGTCGGCCGGTAGCGCGTCCCACTGGCAGCCGGTGCGGTCGAGGTAGCGGATCGCGTCCACGATGTCGCGGCGGGGGTAGACGATCGGCCGGCCACGTCCGGTGCCGGCCGGGACGTACGGGGCGAGCACAGCCCACTCGGCGTCGCTGGTGCCGGACGGGTAGTGCCGTGGCCGGGCGGTGGGCAGGTGAGCATCGAGGGTGGCCGGGGCGGTGGATGCGGCGACACCGGCGACAAGGTATACAGACAGGGTTGGGCCTTCGGTCGTGCTGGTTTAGTCGCCTCTGCTCGTACCGGAGGCCCTTCCTCATGTCACGCCACCACGCTGACACCACCGCCGCAGCCGATCTTCACCGCGCACCACCCGACGGCTGAAACCCTTATTTACCAGGCTCTCAGGCATCGGCGGCCACTTTGCGGGATCGGCTGGCTTTGAGGTTGCGGACGGGCTGGTCGGTGCTGCGCCGGACCGTGCGGATGCCGTCGTTGCAGGCGATGGTCAGTTCGGTGTCGGTGACGTGGATGGTGACGGTCTTGCCGGCTTGGGCGCGGCCGAGGGCGACTTTCTGCCCGACGACCATGACGACGCCGCTGTTGGATGCCCGCCGCTGCACCTGGACAGGTCCGGCCGCAGGTTGCGGGGGTGGGCCGGCGGATCGCGCGCCTCGCAGGCGGGCCACCTCGGCGGGGTGAGCGGGTTGGGTCGGGTGCGCAGCGGCTGGCGGGTGTCGAGGTTGGGGTCAACGTCTCGGTCGGTTCCATGCTGCGGACGAAGGTGCCGGGCGGGGGTTGGACGATCACGAGCCCTTCCGACCGGAGTAGGGAGATGGCCTGCCGGACGCTTGTCCGGCTGAGTCCATGCTCTTGAGCCAGTCGCAGCTCGCTGGGCAGCGACGCGCCGGGCGCGAGGTCGCCGGACGTGATCCGGTTGCGCAGTAGGTCGGCGAGCTGCCGAAACACTGCGCGGTCCGCGCTGGGGTCGATCCTCAACCGCTGGACGGCGGATCACTGCAGGCGCACCAGTAACGTCGGGTGGGTGCCCGAGGCCGGCTGGTCCCGGGCACCCACCGATGCCACGATGCGCCGATATTGTCCCTGCCCGATCTGGGCGGGCACGGTCGGTACGGGAGAGGACACTTGGTGCCCCGACGCCTGACCCGCCTCGAAACCGAGGTGCTTGTCTTTCGCCGCATGATCCTGCTGCTGGACGACGAGGGCGACTACGACGTGTCCGAAGAGGACTGACTGTCGGTCGCCCCGAACTGCATCATGGCGATCAGCGCCGGTGCCACCGACCATTACGCGAGCGTGACCATCGAGATCTGGGACGGCCCGCCCCCCGTGCTCGACGGGTGGGAGATCGGCAAGGCCGGACGGGTCCGGCTGGACAGCGGCTATCTGCAGATCCAGCCGACCGACACACATGTTCTCCGGATCGGCCCACCAGGCCAGTACGAGGTGCGGGCATTCAGCAACGGCCGGTCCCGCATTGCCGCCTTGACGCCGCGAGCTGGCGTTGAGGAACTGCGTGGAGTGGAGTCGTTCCTGTTCCAGTTCTGGTCGACGGGGCTGTCCGACTGAACGACGCGTGGTGTATGCCACCGAGCCGCGCAGCTGCACGCCAGCAAGAGCCCGGCGCGGGTCTGCGGGTTCCGGATCAGGCAGCAGGCCGGTCTGACCGCGTGCCCAGTTGTTGTGGTCAGACCACCTCTGTTCGAGTCAGGCGGCGGCGCGTACGTCGTCGGCGGGGGCCTGGCTGACGAGGGTGAGTCCGTCGGGTAGCGCGGGTAGGCGGGCGAGGTCGCCAGCGGCGGACACGCCGGGCACGGTGGCCTGAGCGAACTCATCGACGCGCACATAGCCGTCGGGCAGTAGTTCGGCGCCGAGCTGGGCGCGTGACCCGATCGTGGGCCGGGTCGTAGCCGTCCAGGTGCAGCCAGCGCGCCGCCCGTAGCCCGGTCAGTGGGGTCGACGTCGAGCCACCGGTGGAGCAGCCGCAGGTGAGGGGCGAGTGCGCGCCGAAGCCGTGCCGGTACGGGAACGGGTTCGCGCCGCAAAAGGCCGAGTTCGCGCGCATCGTCGTCCAGGATGTACATGCAGCCGTCCAGAGGGGTCACGACGTTTGGTCATCTCCAAGCGGCACCGTCGTTGATTCTTCTTCGTCGGGTGGTCGCGCCGGGGCCGCGGACAAGATAAATTAGTGCCTATCTATCTATGTCCTGGGACGTGGGAGCGCCCATGCTCAACAAAAGCAGAATTGCTGGGAGATCCTTGGTGGCGACCGCGGCGGCTGCGGCGCTCGTGGCGGTGGGGTCCGCGGTGCCCGCACCGGCGGGCGCGGCGGCCACCAGGGCGCAGTTGGCGCTGCGCTGGGCGCCGATCCACTACCAGGACGTCGACGTCACCGGCAGCCATGCGCTCGGTGGCAAGTCCGACTACATCACCAAGATCGACTTCGACGGCGACCTCAACGGGCGCAACAACTGGGACCGCGCCGGCCAGACGGGCGTCTCGTTCGCCGCACACGCCTACTACTCCGTGCTGGAGACGAGCACGCACTGGTACATCACGTACCTGTTCTTCCACCCCCGGGACTGGACGGACAACTTTTTCGACACCGAACACGAGAACGACGGCGAGGGCGTGCTTCTCGCGATTCAGCGGGACGGATCCACGTACGGGTTGCTGCGCTCCGCGGTCACCGTGGCGCACACGAACTTCTTCTCGTACACCCCGTCTGGGAGCACCTGGACGAGCGGCCGGGAAAGCGTCGACGGCACCCTGCAACTTCAGGCGTCGCCGCACGACGCGTTCCTGCACCCGGTGACCGCACAGGAGGCGAAGGGGCACGGACTGAAGGCGTACCCGCAGTACAACATCGTCGGCGACGGCATCGTGTACTACCCGTCGACTGTGGCGGAGACGCCGAGCAGCGGCGACGACCGCGACGTGCGGTACAAGCTCATCGACATCTTCGCCAGTGACGGCCTGTGGGCGCAGCGGGTCAACACCAGCCTGTTCGCGAACCTCGGTACCTTCGCCGGTGACGACTCCGGCGACTGTGGCGTGGGTACGCTCGACTGCTCGATCAACTCGGCCAACGCGCCGTGGGGCTGGGACGACGGCGACGACCTGCCCGCCCGGGGCCAGATCGCCACCGATCCGGCGAAGCTGTCCGTCGAGTACTTCACGATCCCGGGCGTCCTGTCTCGGACGTACACCTACAACCCGTACGCCGGCGCGGCGGCGGCCCTGGCGGCCGCGGCGAAGACGGCGCCTCCCGTCGTCGACTGACGCGTCGCGGAGCCGGCTGTGCCCGGCCGCAAGCGGCCGGGACAGCGCCGACAAATGAGCCGGTCGCACGCACCACGTCGCCCAGAAGCGTGGGTGGATCTGCCGCACGATGCAGCAGGCGCGGGGCCGATGAAAGCCCGGCCATCCTCGCCCAACTCGTGCGGGTCGCCGGGATCCGCTGGACCGTCGAAGAGAGCTTTCAGGCCGCCAAGGGCCAGGTCGGCCTGGACTAGCACCAGGTCCGCCGATGGGACTCCTGGCACCGGCTCACCACCTCGCCCTGGCCGCCCTCGCCGTCCTGGTGATCTGCGCCGCTGGCGCCGGTGGCACAGCTCACGACGGCAGGGACACCGCGCTGATCAAGCTGACGATCAACGAAGTCCGCCGCCTGATCACATAGATCACGGGAATGCCCAACGATCTGGCTTGGCACCAGATCATCGCACGCCAACCACCGTGACGAGGTTTGGGAACCCCGCAGGTGTCCGGAACGGCTTCGCGGACCGCGGGCCTTCGATCAATTCTTGGGGGCGTTCCCTGTCAGCGCCGCGGCTCTTCGGGGGCGCCGGTTCGCCGGTTGTGGTGGTCCAACAGCCTGGATAGCAGCTCGGTCAACCGTTGTCGCTCCTCGGGTGACAGCGGAGCCAGCAGTTCGTCCTGGGTTTCGGCCAGACGCTTCTCCAATCGCCGCAGCTGCCGCTTGCCTGCGGCGGTCAGCGAGATGATGTTGCGCCGCCGATCGGAGGGGTCCGGGGCGCGCTCGACCAGTTTGCGATCGGCGAGCTCGTTGATCGTCGCGACCATGTCGCTGAGGTGGATGCCGCTACGGCGGCCCAGCGCGGCCTGGCTGGCCGGGCCGAACTCCTCAAGCGTCGCCAGCAGGCGGTAATGGTAGCCGCGGGCGCCGACGGACGAGAACCCCTCGACCACCAGGCGGTGCGCGTGGCCGGCGGTCTGGGTGAGCAGCCAGCTGGGCAGCCGCTCCCAACTGGCGGGCATCTTCTCGGGCGGGTTCTTCATGTGACAAGTCTAACGAACCGTTCGGAGCACGAATGATCGTGATACCGTTCGGAACCCAAACGTTAGTCGTCCGAACATTCGGCTGCCGAATGGATCCCCTGGAGGCAAGACCATGATCAAGCCGTTCCGCATCGACATCCCCCAGGCCGACCTCGACGACCTGACCGACCGGCTCGCCCGCACCCGCTGGCCCAACGAAGTCGCCGACGCCGGATGGGACTACGGCTTCCCGCTGGCGCGGCTCAAGGAACTAGCCGAATACTGGCGCACCGGCTACGACTGGCGCGAACACGAGACCAGACTCAACGAGCTTCCGCACTTCACCACCAAGATCGACGGACAGACCATCCACTTCGTCCACGTCCGGTCCTCGAAACCGGACGCGCTCGCGCTGATCCTCACCCACGGCTGGCCCGGTTCGTTCCTGGAGTTCCTCGACGTGATCGAGCCGCTGTCGCGCGACTTCCACCTGGTGATTCCGTCCATCCCCGGCTTCGGGTTCTCCGGGCCGACCCACGAGCGCGGCTGGGACGCCGTCTGGGTCGCCCGGGCCTGGGCCGAGCTCATGCGCCGCCTAGGGTACGAGCGCTACGGCGCGCAGGGCGGCGACTTCGGCGCGGGCATCTCCACGGCGCTCGGCGCGGTCGCGCCCGAGCAGGTCGTCGGAGTGCACGTCAACTACCTGCCGACCCGGCCGGACCCCGACGTCGAGGTGTCCGAGGCGGATGAGGCCCGACTGGACAAGGTCAGGCAGCTGATGGCGAACCGCCCGCCGTACCAGGCTCTGCAGGCGCTCACCCCGCAGACCATCGGCTACGCGCTGACCGACTCCCCGGTCGGCCAACTGGTCTGGATCGCCGAGCGATTCGCGCAGTGGACCGACCCCACCACACCGGTCAGCGACGAGCGGATGCTCACCAACATCTCGCTGTACTGGCTGACCGCCACCGCGGCCTCCTCAGGCCGGTTCCACCACGACGCCCCACGGGGGAGCCAACAGTCGTGCCCGGTGCCGCTCGGCGTGGACATCCGGGACTTCTTCCTCACCCACATCAAATGACACGAACGTTAGCTAGTCGAACTATTTCCGGAGGCCATCATGACCAGCACCGAAACCCTGATCCGCGCACTCGCCGACCGCGCCGAACTTGCCGACCTGGTCGCCCGCCACAGCTTGTGGATCGACGAAGGACGCTACGACGAGACCGACCAGCTCTTCACCGAGGATGTCATCGTCAAGTCCCCGCGCGGGGAGGCCCACGGCATCGAGGCGCTCATCAACCTCGCGCACTCGGGCCACGACACGTACGTCCGCACCCTGCACAGCAAGTCCAACCTCGTCATCGAGGTCGACGGAGAGACCGCCACGGTGCGGGCCCACGACATCGCCGTGTTCGTCATCGACGACAAGACCGAGGCCGTCGCGGCCGGGTTCCACCGCTACGGGGCGCGCCGCACCGAGAACGGCTGGCGCTTCGACCGCCTCGTAATCACCCCGGTCGCACTGACCAAAGCCATCGGCCGGGCCCTCTAGAAGACACTGCTGGCCGTCAACTCCCGGTCATCCCGGGAGTTCGCGGCCAACGGGCCCTTCGCCTTCGCCGAGTCCAGAGCCTCCAGGTCCCACCTGGGCGAGATCGTGAAGCACTTCGGGAGACAACTGACAGCCGACGAGGCCGACGCTGTCGAGGCCTTCCTGACCCGCCTGGTAGACAACAACCTCGACCCACAGCGCGCCCGTCACCGCAACTGCCGGGTTAGCGAAACCCGACGGATCGCAGGGCAGGGCTGGCCTGCTTCGCAGCGACGGGCCCCCCGCCACCTGCGTGACATCGCCGTCTCAGCCTCATCGGCGACGACCGCAACAGAAGGGCAGCGGTGAGCGGTTCGAGCGTCACCGTGATAGCCACCAGGATGTGATAGCGCTGCTCGGGCGAGTTCCGTGCTCGCCAGAGCGGAATCCGGTCCGCGTGTGATCGCCGGCGTAGGGGTGCCGCTCGTGTACCGGCAGTTGGTTGCAGTATTCGACGGCCCGTTTGATTTCGTCGATGTTGGAGAAGTCGATCATCGGGTCGATGCCCTGGGAGAACAGGTTCAGCCCGAGT
>NZ_JBUEGB010000091.1:0-21667 GCF_054963695.1 Micromonospora sp. RTBAU3-60
AAGCTCGCCGCGACGGTTACGGTCCCACCTTTTCGCATGTAGGTGCGACGGGCGGCGGGCTCGGGACGACGGCCAAGCCGCCTGTTCACGTGGAGGGCGAATGGCGACCATCGAGAAGCGGCCATACCAGGGCGGCAAGGAATCCGCTGGCGGGTGAAGTGGCGGACCGGCGGCAGCGGCCCATGGGACGGCCGCCAGTTCGAGCGCAACGGCGACGCGAAGCGCTTCAAGGCGCTCGTGGAGGCCAACGGGCACACGATGCCGCCGCCGGAGCAACTGATCGAGCACGGGTTCGGTCACATGGTGCCGGCCGGCGTGGCCGCGCCGGCGCCGGAGCCAACCGAGGAACGGCTGACGTTCCGCGCGTACGCCGAGGAGCGGCTGAGCCAGCTGGTGAAGCCGCACCCGGAGACGGTGCGCAAGTACCGGGAGCGCCTGGAGAAGCACGTCTACCCGCGGATCGGGGACCGGCCGATCGCCGAGATCAGCCGGCGGGAGATGCGCGAGTGGCAGCAGTGCCTGCGCGACGCCGGGCTCTCGGCGAAGACGATCGCCAACATCTGGGGCGAGAGCGTGGTGCCGATCTTCAAGGCGGCGTGCCGGCCCGGCGAAGACGAGGAGCCGGCCGTGCGGACGTACAACCCGATGGACGGGCTGCCGCTGCCGAAAGGGCCGCGCGCCGAGCGGGACATCCTGGAGCGCCCGACGAGGCCCGGCTGTTCCTCGAGGCGGCCTACGCGGTCGACCCGGAGGCAGCGCGGTCATGCCCTTCAGACGGCCGAACCGAATATTCGAGCCGCACAGGCTGGTCGACGCCGTCCCAGCGCTGCTGCGCACCGCCGCGCAGATCGGCGCCGACCCGCACCCCCAGCCACCTCGCTTGAGCGGCGTCACCGCGGCGAGCGCCCCGCCAGGCTGCGCGAGATCCCCTGCGCGGCGACGCGCAGGGCGGCCACGAGCCGACCGCGGGTGCGGCGTAAGTCGCCCACCACCACCGCCACCGAGGCGACCACCGTGCCGTCCACCTCGACCGGCACGGCCACCGAGCAGGCGCCGAGGGTCATCTCCTCCTGGGTGGTCGCGTAGCCCTCGGCCACCACCCGCGCGAGCTCGCGCTCGAGCCGCACCGGCTGAGTGATCGTGTGCCGGGTGAAGGGCCGCATCGGCGCGGCCAGTACCGCCGCCCGGACCTCCTCGGGGGCGTGGGCGAGCAGCACCTTGCCGACGCCGGTGCAGTAGAGCGGCAGTCGGGAGCCGACGGTGCTGACGATCGGGACCGAGGAGTTGCCGCGAACGGTGTCGACGTAGAGCACCCGGGTCTGATCGCGGACGGCGATGTGGCCGGTCGCCAGCGTCGCGCCGTAGAGGTCGTGCAGGAACGGCGAGGCGGTCTCGCGCAGGCCGGTCTGCACGGGGGCGAGCAGGCCGAGGTTCCACAGCCGCTGGCCGACGGTGTAGCGTCCGGCCGCGTCGCGACGCAGCGCCCCCCACTCGACCAGCTCGCCGAGCAGCCGGTGCGCGGTCGCGGTGGCCAGGCCGGCGCGCTCGGCGATCTGGGTCAAGGTCAGGGCGCGGTGGGTGGCGTCGAAGGCCCCGAGGATGGCCAGCACGCGGGAGGCCACGGTGGTCCCGGGCGACCCGGTGTTGCCGGCCATGGCACTGGTCCTTTCACTGAGCGGAAACGTGCTCTGGCGAGGGTAGCGCGGGCATGCCTACGTTGCGGCCATGAGCATCACCCAGCAGGAGATCTCCGCCGAGATCGCCGACCTCGCCGCGCAGCCGGGCGCAGGGGAGGGTCCGCAGCCGCGGATCGACTACCCGCCGTACCGCTCGAGCATCCTGCGCCACCCCACCAAGGACCCCCGCCACGCGGATCCCGAGACGATCGAGCTCACCTCACCCTGCTTCGGCCACCGTGACGTCCACCCGCTCGAGGCCGACCTCACCCTCGGCGCGCACGCCGGCTGGAACTCCGCGATCTCCGGTGAGCCGATCGGCGAGCGGATCACCGTCTCCGGCAAGATCCTGGACGGCGACGGCCGCCCGGTCGCCGGCCAACTCGTCGAGATCTGGCAGGCCAACGCCGCCGGCCGCTACATCCACAAGAACGAGCAGCACGCGGCCCCGCTCGACCCCAACTTCACCGGTGTCGGCCGCTGCCTGACCGGTACCGACGGGTCCTACTCGTTCACCACCATCAAGCCTGGCCCCTACCCGTGGGGCAACCACCGCAACGCGTGGCGGCCGGCGCACATCCACTTCTCGCTCTTCGGGCAGGCCTTCACCCAGCGGCTCGTGACGCAGATGTACTTCTCGGGCGACCCGCTCTTCGCGCTCGACCCGATCTACCAGGCGATCACCGACGAGAAGGCCCGTAACGCGCTCGTGGCGACCTACGACCACGACCTGACCGTGCCCGACCACAGCATGGGCTTCCGGTGGGACATCGTCCTGACCGGCGCGCAGCGCACCTGGACGGAGCCCGAGGAGGCAGACCAGTGATCACCCCCGGACAGACCGTCGGCCCGTTCTTCGGACAGGCCCTGCCCTACGAGGGCGACAGCGAGCTCGTGCCTGCGGGCCGCGGCGACGCCATCCGCCTGCACGGTTTCGTGTACGACGGCGCCGGCGAGGTCATCCCCGACGCGCTCATCGAGATCTGGCAAGCCGACGCCTCCGGCGCGGTCTCTCGCGAGACCGGGTCGCTGCACCGCGACGGCTGGACCTTCACCGGCTGGGGCCGCGCCTCGTGCGACCGCACCGGCGAGTTCTCCTTCACGACCGTCCTCCCGGGGGCGACCGAGGAGGGCAAGGCCCCCTTCTTCGCTGTCGTCGTCTTCGCCCGCGGCCTGCTGGACCGGCTCTTCACCCGGATCTACCTGCCCGACCACCCGGCGAACGCCGCCGACCCGCTTCTCTGCTCGCTCTCCGAGGAGGAGCGCGCGACGCTGGTCGCGACGGCCGACGCGACCGGCCTTCGGTTCGACATCCGCCTCCAGGGTGAGCGCGAGACAGTCTTCCTGCGCCATGGCTGACCTGCTCTGGCCGGGTGACCACCGGGCCGGCTCCGTCTTCACCGACGCCATGTTCCTCGAGGCGATGGTGGCGACCGAGCAGGCATGGCTCGACGCCCTCGCCGGCGCCGGGGTCGCCCCGGAGTCGGTGGCGCTCTCCGGCATGGTCGGCGCCGCCGACGTCGCCCGGCTCGCCGAGGGCGCCGAGGCGGGCGGCAACCCGGTCATCGCGCTCGTCACGCTACTGCGCACCCGCTCCGGGTCAGCCTGGGTGCACCGCGGCCTAACCTCGCAGGACGTCGTCGACACCGCGCTGGTGCTCTGCCTGCGCGCCGCCCTCGTCGGAGTGCGCGCCGACGTCGAGCGGCAGGCGCGGGCGGCGGCCCGGCTCGCCGACGCCCACCGAGCCACCGTGACGGTGGGCCGCACGCTCACCCAGCACGCGGTGCCGACGACCTTCGGGCTCAAGGCGGCCGTGTGGCTGCAGGGCCTGTGCGCGGCCGGCGCGCGACTCGACCGGTGCCCACCGCTGCCGGTGCAGATCGGCGGTGCGGCCGGCACCCTGGCCGCGCCTGTCGAGCTGGCCGGCTCGGTCGAGGTCGCCCAGGCCGTCGTCGCCAACGCCGCCCAGCGGCTCGGCCTGGCCGCGGCGACGCCGTGGCACACCGAGCGGTCGGCCGTCACCGAGTACGCCGACGCGCTGGTCGCCCTCGCCGACGTCTGGGGCCGCATCGGCGCCGACGTCGCACTGCTCTCGCGCCCCGAGATCGGGGAGCTGCGCGAGGCGGCCGGCGGCGGCTCGTCGACGATGCCCGGCAAGGCCAATCCGGTGCTCTCGGTCCAGCTGCGCCGGCACGGGCTCGCCGCGCCGGGGCTGGCCGCGACCCTGCACGTGGCGGCGGCGTCCTACACCGACGAACGGCCCGACGGGGCCTGGCATGCGGAGTGGGACGCGCTGCGCACCCTCGGCAGGCGCAGTGTCGTCGCCGCGTCACAGGCCGCGGAGCTGCTCGACGGCCTGGTTGTCGACGCCGACCGGATGACCGCCCGCGCGGCGGAGGTCGACGAGACGCTGCGGGCCGAGCAGCGCAGCATGGGCGGCTCCGAGCCGCCGTACCTCGGCGCGAACGACCAGATCATCGACGCCGTCCTCGACCGGGCGCGCACCGTGTGGAAGGAGCTCTGAATGGAGCTGACCCTCGTCCGACTCGCCGGCACCGAGGAGCTGCCCACGCTCGTGGTCGGCCCCTCGCTCGGCACCTCGGTGACCGCGCTGTGGGGTGAGGTCGCCGGGCTGCTCAGCGACCGCTTCCACGTGGTCGGCTGGGAGCTGCCCGGCCATGGCCGCGGCGCGGCCGCCACCTCGCCGTTCACCCTGGCCGAGCTCGCCGAGGCGGTGCTGTCGGCGGTCGACAAGACGCTCGGGCCGGTCCGCTTCGCCTACGCCGGCGACTCGGTCGGCGGCGCGGTCGGCCTCGAGCTCGCGCTGGCCGCACCCGCGCGGCTGGTCGCGGTCGCTGCGATCTGCACCGGCGCCAAGATCGGGACGCCCGAGGGCTGGCAGGAGCGGGCCGCGCTGGTCCGCGCCTCCGGTACGCCGGTCATGGTCGAGGGCTCGGCGAAGCGCTGGTTCGCGCCCGGCTTCCTCAAGCGGCGCCCGGAGATCGGGACCGCCCTGCTCGGGTCGCTGCAGGACGCCGACGCGGCGAGCTATGCCCTGGTGTGCGAGGCCCTGGCGTCGTACGACGTCCGCAACCGGCTCACCTCGGTCGCGGTGCCGCTGCTGGCCGTCGCCGGCAGCCTCGACGAGCCGACCCCGGCCGCGCTGCTGCGCGCCGACGCCGCTGCGGTGCCCGGGTCGCGCTTCGTCGAGCTCGACGGGGTCGCCCACCTGGCGCCAGCCGAGGCGCCGAACGCAGTCGCCAGCCTGCTCGCGGACCTCCTCGGCGACCCGCGCCACGCCGCCGGGATGGTGGTCCGGCGCTCGGTGCTCGGCGACGCACACGTGGACCGGGCGATCGCCGGCACGACGGACGTGAACCGCGACTACCAGGACCTGATCACCCGCTACGCCTGGGGATCCATCTGGACCCGGCCCGGGCTGGCCCGCCGCGACCGGTCGATCGCCGTCCTCACCGCGCTGGTCGCCGGCCGCCACTTCGAGGAGCTGGAGTTCCACCTGCGGGCCGCGCTGACCAACGGCCTGGCCCGCGAGGAGATCGTCGAGGTCCTCCTCCAGTCCGCGGTCTACGTCGGCGTCCCCGCGGCCAACACCGCCTTCGCCGTCGCCAACCGCATCCTCAACGAGGCCTGACTCCCCTCCGCCGATTCCCGGTTGTGGTCAGCCGGTACGACCGTCGGAAGGCGGAGCAGCCACAACCCGCAACTCGGCCAACCATAAGGGCGGGACTCGGGGGGCTAACAGTCAGACGACGCGGCGGATGACGTCGATGGTGCGCAGCAGGTGGGGCTCGGCGGCGTCGGCGCGGTAGGCGACGGCGAGCTCCACGGTGGCGACAGGGCGGGTTAGCGGGCGGTAGGCCACGCCCTCCAGCGCGAGGGCGGTGACGGGTTCGGGGACGATCGCGACACCCAGGCCGCCGGCGACCAGGGTGACCAGGGTCGAGGTCTCGCCGACCTCGTGCCGGATGTGCGGGGTGACACCGGCGTCGTGCAGGAGACGGAGCACGACGTCGTACATCGTCGAGCGGCGGTCGGCCGAGTGCACGATCAGGTCGGCGTCCTGCAGGTCGGCCGCGCGCACCTGCCGGCGTGCGGCGAGCGGGTGCTCCTCGGGCAGCGCGACGACGAGCCGGTCACGGCGCAGCGGGGCGACGGCGAGGGCGAGGTCGGCGACCGGCGGCCGCAGCAGCGCGACGTCGATCGCCCCGGACCGCAGCGCCTCCACCTGGTCTGGCACCAGCATATCGCCGCGGAAGGAGAAGTCGACCCCGGGCAGCTCCGCCGCGAGACCGCGAGAGAGCGCCGGCAGCAGACTGTACGTCGCCGAGCCGACGCAGCCGATCGCCAGATGCCCCACCGCGCCGGCCGCGACGCGGCGCGCCTCGTGAGCCGCCGCGTCCACCTCGGCGAGCACCGCCCGGGCGCGGGCCAGGTAGGCCGTGCCGGCCTCGGTGAGGTCGACGCGCCGGGTGGTCCGCTGCAGCAGCTGGACGCCGAGCTCGGACTCGAGCTGGCGGATCGCCTGCGAGAGCGGCGGCTGGGCCATGTGCAGCCGGCTGGCCGCGCGGCCGAAGTGCCGCTCCTCGGCGACGGTGACGAAGTAGCGCAGGTGGCGGAGTTCCATAGGCGGCACGTCTTAATCGGTGCGGATATTGGTACTTCATCATATCATCACCAAGGCTTAGCGTCGTCACCGTGAGTGCATACGTCTACAGCGCGGTCCGGACACCCTTCGGACGCTTCAACGGTTCCCTCGCCGGGGTGCGCCCCGACGACCTGGCCGCCGGCGTGATCGGCGCGCTGCTCGAGAAGGCCCCCGGCCTCGACCGCGCCGCAGTCGACGAGGTCGTCTGGGGCAACGCCAACGGCGCCGGGGAGGAGAACCGCAACGTCGGCCGGATGGCCGCCCTGCTTGGTGGCCTGCCGACCAGCGTCGCCGCCACGACCGTCAACCGGCTCTGCGGCTCGTCCCTCGACGCCGCGATCATCGGCTCGCGCCAGATCGAGACCGGCGACGCCGACGTCGTCCTGGTCGGTGGCGTCGAGTCGATGACCCGTGCCCCGTGGGTGCTCCCGAAGCCGGCTAAGGGCTTCCCGGCCGGCGACGTCACCGCCGTCTCGACCACGCTCGGCTGGCGCCTGGTCAACCCGCGCATGCCGACGGAGTGGACGGTCAGCCTCGGTGAGGCCAACGAGCAGCTCTGCGAGAAGTACGGCGTCAGCCGCGAGCGGCAGGACGAGTTCTCGGTCCGCTCGCACCTGCTCGCCGCGAAGGCCTGGGACGAGGGCTTCTTCGACGATCTCGTCAGCCCGGTCGAGGGGCTGACCCGCGACGAGGGCGTCCGTCCGGACTCGTCGCTGGAGAAGCTCGCCGGTCTCAAGCCCAGCTTCCGCACGCCGGAGCAGGGCGGCACGATCACGGCAGGCAACGCCTCCCCGCTCAGCGACGGCGCCTCCGCCATGCTGCTCGGCTCCGAGTCCGCGGCGGCCACGATCGGGCTCGACCCGATCGCCCGGATCGCCGGCCGCGGCGCCTTTGCGCTGGAGCCGCAGGCCTTCGGCTACGCCCCCGTCGAGGCCGCCAACATCGCGCTGCGCCGGGCCGGGATCGGCTGGGACCAGGTCGGTGCCATCGAGCTCAACGAGGCCTTCGCCGTGCAGTCCCTGGTCTGCGTGGACTCCTGGCTCCAGCAGGGCCTCAAGGACGCCGAGCTGGTCAACGTCAAGGGCGGCGCGATCGCTATCGGCCATCCCCTCGGGGCCAGCGGGGGCCGCATCCTCGGCACGCTCGCCAAGGTGCTCCGCGAGCGCGGCGAGCGCTGGGGCGTCGCGGCGATCTGCATCGGGGTCGGGCAGGGACTGGCCGTCGTACTCGAGAACACGGAGGTGGGGAAGTGAGCCGTGCAGCGATCCTGGAGAGCGCCGACGAGGCCGTCGCCGGCATCGAGGACGGCAGCACTGTCCTCGTCGGCGGCTTCGGCTTCGCCGGGATGCCCTTCGACCTGATCGACGGGTTGATCCGGCAGGGCGCGAATGACCTCACCATCGTCAGCAACAACGCCGGCAACGGCGAGGTCGGCCTGGCCGCGCTGCTCAAGGCCGGCCGGGTGCGCAAGGTCGTCTGCTCCTTCCCGCGGCAGAGCGACTCCTACGTCTTCGACGAGCTCTACCGCGCGGGCAAGATCGAGCTCGAGGTCGTCCCGCAGGGCAACCTCGCCGAGCGGATGCGCGCGGCCGGCGCCGGCATCGGCGCCTTCTTCTGCCCGACCGCGGTCGGCACGCCGCTGGCCGAGGGCAAGGAGACGCGCACCATCCACGGGCGCGACTACGTGCTCGAGTATCCGATCAAGGGCGACTACGCCCTCATCTCGGCGCTGCGCGCCGACGAGATGGGCAACCTCGTCTACCGCAAGACCGCCCGCAACTTCGGGCCGGTCATGGCCACCGCGGCCGCCACCACGATCGTCCAGGTCGGCGAGGTTGTCCCTACCGGCACGATCGACCCGGAGGTCGTCGTCACGCCCAGCATCTACGTCGACCGGATCGTCGCGGTCGAGGCCCGTCACTACACCGTCCAGGGAGCGCGCTGATGTCCCTCACCCCCGACGAGCTCGCCGCCGTCGTCGCCCGCGACATCCCGGCCGGCTCCTACGTCAACCTCGGCATCGGCCAGCCCACGAAGGTCGCCGACCACCTGCCCGCCGGGTCGGGCATCGTGCTGCACACCGAGAACGGCATGCTCCACATGGGGCCGGCCGCGGTCGGCGACGCGATCGACCCGTACCTGACCAACGCCGGCAAGGTGCCGGTCACCGAGCTGCCCGGGGCGTCGTACTTCCACCACGCCGACTCCTTCGCGATGATGCGCGGCGGCCACCTCGACGTCTGCGTGCTCGGCGCCTTCCAGGTCTCGGCCACCGGCGACCTGGCCAACTGGCACACCGGCGCGCCCGACGCCATCCCCGCCGTCGGCGGCGCGATGGACCTCGCCATCGGCGCCAAGCAGGTCTTCGTGATGATGACCCTCTTCGACAAGCAGGGCCGCTCGAAGCTGGTGCCCGCGTGCACCTACCCGCTGACCGGCGTCGGCTGCGTGAGCCGGGTCTACACCGACGTGGCGGTCTTCGACCTCGGCCCGGAGGGTGCGCGCGTGCGCGAGACCTTCGGGATCTCCGTCGAGGAGCTCGGCTCGCGCGTCGAGGTCCAGCTGCTGGGGTAGGAGACGCGCCCTCCCACCGTCTGGCAGGCTGTCGGGCATGGAGGCCTGAGCAGCCGATCCGTCTGGCCGTCGTCAGCCGGCAGGCGGTGGTCGCCCGCGGCTTGACCGCGATTTGGCCGACTATCCCACCGGATCACCATGGTCGCGCTCGCCAGCGTCTTCGCCCGGGCGCAGGGCGTCGACGTCGTCCTCGACGACAGCCACGGCCTGCACCGGGCCGACGGCAGCGACCTGGACCACCTGATCCAGCGGACCGACGCGAAGGTGCTCATCTTCGGTCGCGACATGCGCCCCCGACCTGCGCCCGCGCGATCGCCCGGGGCGCCGACGGCTGGGTCTCGATGAGCAAGCACGGACCAGCGACGGCCGGCAGCGGCGCAGGAGCGGAAGCTCCTGCACCCCCCAGTCGTTCATCGATGCCTCGCTTGAACCCGATCTTCTTGCCGAAGCCGTGGCCAGGCTTGACCTCCACGACCTCACCCGGACGGCTCGTGCGGACAAGTCTGCGGGTGACCTTCGCTCGACGAGTAGCCGAGCAATGGGGTGACCATTGACACACCCGGCATCCGTGGTTAGGGTCAGAAAAGTTTTCTGGAAGACGAAAAACGTAGGGATGCCCATGGCAGACGCTCTTCTCCAAGGACTACTCGAGGTCCTGACACCGCAGTCGCTGTTGATGATGGTCATCGGCGTCGCGCTCGGCTTCGTTGTCGGCATCCTGCCGGGCCTCGGTGGTGCGGTGACGTTGGCGCTCCTGCTGCCCTTCACCTTCTCCATGGACCCCGTCCCGGCGTTCGCCCTGCTGCTGGGCATGTACGTCGTTGCCGCGACTGCCGGCGACATCACCTCCGTGCTCTTCGGAGTGCCCGGAGAGGCGTCCTCGGCCGCGGTCGTGCTCGACGGATATCCGATGACGCGGCGTGGACGGGCCGGGCGCGCGCTCGGCGCCGTGCTAACGAGCTCGGGCATCGGAGCACTCTTCGGGGCCGTAGTGCTCGTGCTCCTCATTCCGGTGATCCGTCCGATCATCCTCAAGATCGGACCGCCCGAGTTCTTCGCTCTCGCGGTCCTCGGCCTGACGTTCGTCGTGACGCTGTCGTCGGGCAAGCTACTCAAGGGCGGCTTGGCCTGCCTCTTCGGCATCCTGGTCTCGCTCGTCGGCCTGGACCCGGCCACCGGTGCTCCGCGCTTCACCTTCGGAATCCTCGAACTGTGGGACGGCATCAGCATCGTCCCTGTGGTGATCGGCCTCTTCGGTGGAGCTGAGGTCCTTCAGCTGATGATGCAGAAGGGGAGTGTCGCCTCGACGAACTCCACCTCGGCCTCGGCCTCGGCCTCGGTCTCCGGTGTCGGCGCGGGCGTTCGGGACGCTCTGCGGCGCTGGCCGCTCGCCGTGCGCTCCGGCGCGATCGGCACGGGGCTCAGCCTGGTGCCCGGAATGGGTGGCTCGGTGGCTCAGTTCGTCGCGTACGGGCACGCCAAGTCGGTGTCGAAGAACCCGGAGGAGTTCGGCAAGGGGTCGGTCGAGGGTGTCATCGCCGCCGGTGCTACAGGCGTCGCCAAGGACTGCGGTTCGTTGATCCCGACGGTGGCCTTCGGGATTCCCGGATCCGCCTCCAGTGCTGTGCTGTTGAGCGCGTTCCTGATCCTCGGGCTCGACCCGGGCAAGGAGATGCTGACCACCCAGCTCCACGTCACGATGTCGATGGTCTGGATCGCCTTGCTGGCCACCGTCCTTGCGATCGGTGCGGCGTTGGCACTCGTCCGCCCCCTCGCCAAGCTCACCTACGTCTCCGGCCCGCTGCTGATTCCGTTCCTGTTGCTGCTCCTCTCGATCGGCGCCTTCACGGAGAACAGCAGCTGGACCGACATCCTCGTGATGCTCGGATTCGTCGTCGTGGGTGTGGCATGCATCCGATGGGACTGGCCGCGAGTGCCCCTCCTCCTCGGCTTCGTCCTGGGCGAGATCCTCGAGCGTTACATCTTCCTGTCGGACTCCCTCTTCGGGTCCAGTTGGATCACCCGGCCGGCCGTCCTGGCAATCGCTGCCTGCATCGTCGCGATCCTCGGCAGCCACTTCGTCCGTGAACGGCGTGCAGGACGGCGCCTGCGGTCGGCGGCGGCCGCATCGGCTTCCCGGGTCGCCACGCCTGACTCTGCCGAGCACCGTTCCATGGACCACGAGGGAGCCCGCTAATGGCCACGACCTCTGTCGCCCCGACGCCTGCCCGGCGGATTCGCGTCGCCGACCTGATCGGCGGAGTCCTTCTGGCCGTCATCATGGGTGGCGCCTTCATCCTGACCCGCGGCTGGGACCACGACGCAGCGGTGTTCCCACGGGGCGTCAGCCTGGGTGGGGCCGCGCTCGGCGTCGTGCTCGCCGTGGGCTCACTGATCAACACCCGCGAGATCCCCGCCGTGCCGCACGAACTGGAGACTCCGGATGAGCAGCTCGAGTATGTGTTCCACACCGCCACCGCGCGGCGGTGGCTGGTCACCGTCGGCTGGTTTGTCGGCTTCTTCGTGTCGCTGTACGTCCTCGGCCTCTACCCCACGGCGATCGTCTACACCGTCGTCTACCTCCGAACCCAGGACAAGCGGTCCTGGGTTTTCTCGGGCATCTACGCACTTGTTCTGACGGGCGTTCTGTACCTCGCCTTCAGTGTCGTCCTCACCCAGCAGGTTCCGGCCGGCTTCTTCGGGCTGGCGTGAGGCTATACCGCACGGCCCCGCGGGTCGGCTACACGAGAGAGAAAGAGATGAAGAAACTCCGCATTGCGGCCCTCGCCGTCATCCCAGTGCTGGCCGCCGCCGGTTGCCAGGCCCAGGGAGCGACCAGCAAGGCGTCAGGCAACTTCAAGGGCGAGACGATCAACCTCGTCGTTCCGTTCGACCCAGGCGGCGGCTACGACTCCTACGCCCGCCAGCTCGCACCCGCGCTCGGCAAGGAACTGGGCGCGAAGGTCGTCGTCATCAACAAGCCGGGCGCCGGCGGACTGCTCGCCATGAACGAGCTCACCTCCGCGAAGCCCGACGGCACGACGATCGAGATCCTCAACATGACCGGTGCCGTGGGTAGCGCCCTGGCCGGTGCCAACGGCGTCAAGTACAAGCCTCAGGACTTCAGCTACGTCGGCCAGATCGCCAGCGAGCCCGATGTCGTCATCGCCGCAAAGAACGGCGCCATCAAGTCGTACGACGACCTGGTAGCGGCCGCGGCCAAGGGTAAGCTCCGGACCGCCGCGACGGGCCCTGGCTCGAACGAGTACGTCGACCCCCTGGTCCTCGACAAGGCTCTGGGGATCAAGAACAAGATCGTTACCGGCTTCGCCGGCTCGGGTGAGGCCGCGCTCTCGCTGCTCCAGGGCCACGTCGACGCATACTCGCGCTCCCTGGGCAGCCAACTCCCGACGATCAAAAGCGGTGACGGCGTTCCGATCCTCGTGCTCGGCAGCTCGCCCGTGAAGGAGTTCCCCAACGTGCCGACGATGCTCGACGTCGCTGGCGACGCCGCCTCGAAGGAACTCGTCGGGTTCCACGCACGCCTGCTCGAAAGCGGCCGCACCATCGCTGCGCCGCCGAAGACGGACAAGGCTCGGCTCGAGGAGCTGCGCAAGGCCTTCGACAAGGTGGTGCAGGCCCCGGAGTTCGTCGCCGAAGGCGACAAGGCCGGCCGGCCCATCGTGTACAAGTCGGGCGAGGACGTCGCGAAGTCCGTCGACGAGTTGATGAGTGCCCCTCAGACCTACGTCGACATCCTCAAGGCGGCCTATCAGGGCTGACCGAGTTCCCACCACCGATTTACCGACAACTGCGGCCCGGGCGATGCCCGGGCCGCAGTTGCATTCAGGAGCGGTACTCGCAAGCCCCCGCGCGTCAGACGGTTCCCAGGGCGGCGCCGAGCTCATCCGCGGCCGCTTGCAGGGCCGCGACGACTTCGCGCTGACGCCTCTTCGGCATCCTGCCCGCGGGTGCCGATGCGTTGATAGCTGCGACCGTCAGCCCGCGCCGGTTCTCGACCGAGACCGCCACCGAGATCACGTCGTCATCGCGGTGGTTGAGGGCGAAGCCCGCCGCCCGCACACCCGCGAGTTCCTCCTTCAGATCGGCGATCTCCATTGGTGACAGCGGCCCGCCAGCGGTCCCGGCTGCGCCAGCGAGTACCTCGGTCAGCTGAGGCGGCGTCAGGCCGGCAAGGATCACCTTGCCGGTGGCCGTGAGGTGGGCAGGGAAGAGCTGTCCCGTGCGGTCTGCGACCCTCAGCGGTCGGCTCGACTCGGCCCCCGCGAGGTAGCGGATGTGCCCGCCCTCGAGCTGAGCGAGATGAACCGTCTCGTCGATGTGCTCTGCCAGTTTGGCGAGGATGGGCTGTGCGAGGCCGCGGAGGTCGAGGCTGCGTACGGCGCCGTAGCCGATCTCGAGCAGTGCGGGACCCGCGGTGTAGACGCCGCGCCCGCCCTGCTGGTGTACGAACTCGTAGTGCATCAACATCGCGAGAAGGCGGTGGGCCGTCGAGGGGGACACGCCGAGTTTCGTCGCGACGTCGGAGAGACGAAGCTGCTGCTGGTCGCGGAAGACCAACAGCAGCCGAAGGGCGTTTTCGACCGATGAGATCGGGTAAGTCGGCTTCTTCGCGAGCTCGGAGTTCGGGTCGCCGGCGGGTCTGCGATTCTTTTCGGCCAACGGAAGTTCTTTCTGCTGGGCGGTGGTTCCCATTATAGGCACGAACGTGCATCAGGGCCGGGGCGGTGAGGCCGCTCCGGCCCTGATGCACGTCGAAATGCTGAGTGTTGCCGAGTGGTCGTCAGATGAAGATCGACAGGTTCTTCGCCATAAGCACGGACTGGTCGAGGAGCAGAGTCCTTCGCACCAGCTTCCAGTCGTCTCCGTCTTGCCGGAGTACGTCGCGGCGCCTGCCGACCAGGATGTCGGTCTCGTCCGACACGCGGTTCCGGTAGACCAGGAACCTGCTGGAGACCTGGACCTCGGGCAACGCGACCCGAGTGAGGCGGAGGTTGGTGACGAGGTGCGACACGCGCGAGACCGGCTCCTCGGCCCAGTGGACGCCGGTGAGAAGCTGGGTCACCCGAAGCTCAACGGTTGACTTGGGCTCGTCGAACCAGCAGACCTCGGCGCCCACCTTGGTGTCCTCGTTGCTGGCCACGTCGGTGAACGGCACGTTCATGCGCAATGGAACCGAGTACTGGTAGTCGTCGGCGAGCATGTCGAGCCACTCGGTGTAGCGGCGCTCGTCGAGCAGGTCTGCCTCGCGGTAGAGGAAGTCGCTCACCTCGGCGAGCAGGTCGCGAAGCTGGGACTTCGACAGGCCGGACTGGTTGACGAGTTGGGGCGTGCCCTCGTGCTCGCTCAGGGGGCTCATTCGGTGTCCTCCTTCGCTGCGGCCGCCGCAGCCTCTCGCTCTCGGATCCGCTCGACCCGGTGGTCGACGGATGCGAGTTCGGTGAGCTCGTCCTGGGTCAGGTTGTCGACGTACTCGGTCCAGCGTTGGTAGAAGGCGCGGGCGTTGACCTCGCCGGCGATCGCGTGGTCGGAGTGCACGGCGCGGTCGAGGTCGCTCGGCTGCTCGCGGTCGAGCCCCTGCTGGTAGTTGTACGGGAAGCGACGGGCAACGACACCGAGGCTGGCCTGGGTGGCGTAGTCCCAGTTCTCCATGTCGTCCTGCTCCGTCATGCCCGCCGGCCCGCCATAGCGCATGTAGTACTGGCGGAGCCATTCGCGAACGAAGTCCGGTGCGTCCCTGTCAACGAGGAACCAACGCCACACCTCGGTCTCGGTGGCGCTGATCGGGTGCGCCACCAGGATCGAGCGGGGGAACCCAGCCGCGAACGACATGTTGGGGAAGAGCGTGGCCGGTCCGCGGCCGCCCAGCGGTCGACCCTCGGCCCGGAGCTTCTCGGCCCGTTTGTCCCACGCCTTCTCGAAGTACTCGGTCAGCTCGGGCTCGGCGAACTCCGGATAGGGGAGCTCGTAGTCGAGGTTGTCGGAGGCGCCGTGGCCCAGTCGGAACGACGTCTTCATGCGGCCCTTGGAGAATCCACCCTGGTTCTGCCGTTCGCCGTGCCGGCGCTTGCCCTTGCCGCCGGGGCCGATGCCGACCGCCTCCACCGAGGCGTGCGTCGAGGCGCCGTGGTACGTGTCGCCGAGGAAGTTCTCCGAGACGAACTTCCAGTTGGACTTGATCCGCCACTTGAGGACGCCGTGGAAGACCTCGGTCCCGCCTTCCGTGCCGTCGAAGGCGTCGGCCAGGTTGTCCAGCCACCAGTGGAAGTCGCCGACGTAGTCGAGGAAGTCCGGGGCCTCGGTGTCCCAGGTCGCGAAGATCAGGCCCTTGTAGTCATAGACCCGCGGGCAGCGGACGAGGCCCCACTTGGCCTTGTCCAACTGGCCCTGATAGGCGGACTTCATGTGGGGGACGCCGTGCAGGTCGCCGGGAACGTCGACGAGCGAGCCGTCGATGCTGTAGGACCACGCGTGGTAGGGGCAGGTGAACTGCAGGGTGTTGCCCTCGTCGTACCGGCACACCTTCATCCCGCGGTGGCGGCAGGAGTTGAGCAGGACGTACACCTGGCCCTTGTCGTCCCGGGTCAGCAGGACGGGGTCGGAGCCCATCCACGAGCTGAAGTAGTCACCGGGGTTGGGAACTTGCGAGGCGTGCCCGACGAAGAGCCAGGCTCGAGGGAACAGGTTCTCCAGCTCCTGCTTGTGGATCGCCTCGTCGACGAAGATCTCGCGACTGATCTCGCCGCGCTTCACGTCGACGAGGTCGGCGACCCGACGATGAGTCGGGCGCGTTCCTTCGATGGTCATGGGATGTCCTTTCTCTACGGGTCTGTCCAGGTCGGGTGTCGGTCAGCTGCGGACGGGCCGGGTGCGGTCGGCGAGATCGGCAAGCACCGCAGTCAGGTCCTCGACCGAAGACCCGGACTCCCAGGCCTTCCTGCATGAGGCGATTGCACGCGGCCACCCGAGCGTGACGGCGGCGGCGAGACGGCCCGCGTTCTCATAGAGCGCGACCGTGCGCTCGACCCCAGAGGTCTCGAAGCGGTGGACGGAGACCGAGGTGGCCTCGGCCGGCCGGCCCACCATTTGGATCTTGCTGCCGAACTGGTCGGACCAGAAGTAAGGCGCCTTCAGCGGCTCCGGGACAGCGACCGGGTCGACGATCTGCCGGGCAACGACATGAGCCTGCTCCACGGCGTTGGTCCAGTGCTCGACGCGGTAGTCCTTGTTGGTCGACGGGTCGACCTGGCGGGCGACGTCGCCGATGGCGTAGACGCCCTCCGCATGGGGGCCGAAGCCGTTGGCGAGCACGGCGCACCCGGCGTCGACGAAAACGCCGTCCTCGATCTTCAGCCCTGAGCCCTCGAGCCACTCGGTGTTGGGAACGGCGCCGATCCCGACGACGACTGTCGCCCCCTCCAGCACACCGCCGTCTGCCAACCGGACCAGGGTCTGGTCGCCGGACTTCTCGATCTTGCTCACGGCAGCCTCGGTGACCAGGTTGACCCCGTTGGCCTGATGCAGGTCGGTGAGCAGCCCGCCGACCTCGGCGCCGAGTGCGCGCGCGAACGGGGTGGCGAGCGCCTCGGTCATCGTGACCTCGGTCCCAAGGCTGCGGAAGGACGACGCGATCTCCGCGCCGATGAAGCCGGCACCGACGACCACCACCGGGCCGAGCTGAGCGCGGGCCGCGAGCGCGCGCGAGTCGCGCAGCTCGCGGACGGTGAAGACGCTGTCGAGCTCGTTGAGCTCGGGCGAGAGCGTCCGAGGGCGGACTCCGGTCGCGATGACGAGGGCGTCGTACTCGAGCTCGTCGCCGTCAGCGAGATTCACCACCATCGAGTCGATGTCCAGGCTCGTGGCGCGCACGCCGAGCCGCGCCTTGGTGTCGATCGCGCCCCAGCCCCCCTCGCCGAGCAGCGAGATCTCCGCCTCCGTCTGGGTGCCCAGCAGCAGTTGCTTGGAGAGCGGCGGCTTGTCATACGGCTGCTCGCTCTCGTCGCCGACGACGGTGATGTCGCCGTCGTAGCCGAGCCGGCGGAGCTCCTGTGCCGTCCGGACGCCGCCGATGGAGGCGCCCACGATCACGACGTGATCGCTCACTGGCCGGCCTCCAGCCGGATCGCGGCGACCGGGCAACTTCGAATCGCTTCCTCGGTCGTGGCCAGGTCGTCGTCGCTGACGGTCTCCTCGAGTACGACGACCAGCCCGTCGTCGTCGAGGTCGAAGTGCTTCGCGTCGAGGGCAACGCAGTTGCCGTAGCCCTGGCACTTGCCCAGATCGCTCGTGACTCTCATTGCTTGATCCCAACTAGGTTAATGGAGGTACCATTACGCTATGGGTAAGATGGGCATGCGTCAACGGCCGCGACTCGAAGACACCTACGCCGGCGCGAGCGGTGCGCTGTTCTCGTTCGCCATGGGGCTGTCTGCGGTGGCGATCCCGCTGTTGGCACTGAACTCGGGGTTCAGCGCCGGTGAGGTTGGCGTACTGATCGCGGCCTCGGCGTGTGCGCAACTGGGCGTCCGCACGGTGATGGGCAGCCTCATGCGTCGTGTTGCCGACAAGCACTTCGTCAGCGCGGCCGGTCTCCTCATGGCGCTGTCCTGTGCGACGTTGCTGCTGTCCTCGAGTGCCTGGATGTTCGTCGTCTCCCAGCTGGCACAGGGCGCGGCGCGAGGCGTCTTCTGGACGGGAGCGCAGACGCATGTGGTTCGCACGAGTTCGTCGGCGGTCGCCGCCATTGCGCGCGTGAATCTGGCGTCGGGCGTCGGCCAGATCGCCGGCCCGTTCCTTGCGGGACCGATGATCGAGCACTATTCAGCCGCCTGGGCGCTCGGGTGTGCGACTGTCGTCGGCTTACTCGTCGTCATCCCGTCCTCGCTGATGGTGAGGCTCGAACCGATGAGGCCGACGCGGAAACCCAGGAGAGCCTCGGTCGCCGTGTGGCGCCAACCCGGAGTAGGAATCGCAAGCTGGGCCGGTGCGGTGGCCGGAAGCTGGCGCGCGATGATGAACTCGTACGTCCCGGTCGTGCTCGCCCAGGCCGGCCACGGTGCGGCGGCGATCGGTCTGGTCTCGGGCATCGCCAACGCGACATCGATCGGCGGCAGCGCGGCCGCCGGATGGATCAAGGTAGAACGGCTGCGGGCCTTCCTGGTCTCAGGGATCGTGGCATCCGGCGTCGGCCTCGCCCTCTTCGGTGCCTTCGCGGGACATGTGGCATTCGCGACCGTGTCGCTCGCCGTGGCCGGGGTCGGCGCCGGGCTGCTGCAGACGGCCGGCCCGGCGGTCGCCAGTGAGACAGTCGCTCCCGAGGAGCGCGGTGAAGCGATCGCGACGGCCGGCACCTACCGTGCGGCCGCCCTGCTCCTCGCGCCGCTCGGGGTTGCCGGTCTGGTCAGCGTGCTCGCGACGGCGGCCGGCGTCACGCTCCTGGGCGTTGTCATGGCGGGACCGGTGCTATTCCTGCGCGGTCGCATGAGCCCGATCGACTAGGATCGAGGACCAGCAAAGGAGTGCCGTGACCGCAGACATCGACGTACCCGACGGCCCTGGCCCGATCGTCTTCGAGCCGGTGGCGAACGTCCGCATTTCGGGGACCATCGTCGAGCAGATCCGTGCACGAATCCGTTCCGGTGAGCTGCCGGTCGGTGCGCGCCTCCCGTCCGAGCGCGCGCTGTGTGAGCAGTTCGGCGTCAGTCGGCGTACCGTTCGCGAAGCCTTCCGAATGCTCGAGGCGACCGGGCACATCACGATCAAGCTCGGCAAGGAGGGCGGCGCCTTCGTGACGTCGCCTTCGCCGTCGCTGGTCGGCGAAGGCCTCACTGACCTGCTGAGTACGGCGCTGCTCTCGCCCACGGACGTGACGGAGATCCGCGCGATCATCGAGGTCGCCTACCTCCCGCTGGTCTGTGCTCGTGCGACTGAGGCTGACATCGATCGGCTGCGAGCCTTGTGCGACGTCCACGAGGCCGCCCGTAAGAGCGGCTCATACACCGTCGAGATGTCGCTGGACTTCCACCGGGCCCTCGCCGAGTGCACGCACAACGCGGCGGCCACCCTCCTCCTGGACGCCATGCGCGACTCCATCCTCAAGTCCCTGCAGGCGGCCCATCACGTCGGCACCTCGGGAGTGGACGAGCATCGCCGCATCGTCGATGCGATCGCCTCGCGCGATCTCGCGGCAGCGACTGCGGAGATGACCGCGCACGTCGACCGCACCGTCAGGGCCACCGCGGCACGGTGATTTCCGCGCACTGACACGATCGGCCATTGCCGGTCGGGCTTGACCCTGTGTACTCTCCACAGCAGAAAAGTTTTCTGCAGGGCAGGATTTTGACGTGGAAGTTGCGATCATCGGCCTGGGCCGGATGGGTCTGTCGGTGGCGCACGCGATGGTCCAGGCGGGCGTTTCCGTCGGCGGCTTCGACGTGTCGCCTGCCGCGCACGAACGTGCTGCACAGGCTGGCGTTCGCATGTATGACGATCTTGCTGGCGCGGCATCGCTCAGCGAACTGGTCATCACCTCGCTGCCGACGGTGGCAGCAGCGCGGGACGTCGTCTTCGAGCTTGGCAACCTGATGCCTTCCGGGTCGCTGGTCGTTGAGACGTCCTCGTGTGCTCCCGCATTCGCGCGGGCGGCGGGAGAGCGCCTGGGCGCCCGTGGGGTCCGGTTCGTCGACTGCCCGGTCAGTGGCAAGCCGCCTGCGATGACCATGCTCGTCGGAGGACCGCCTGGGGTGCTCGGCGGCGCCGAGGAGGTGCTGGGGGTCGCAGTGCGAACCATGGTCCACCTCGGCAGGCTGGGCGCCGGCTACGGCGTCAAGCTCCTGCAGCAGTACATCAAGTACGCCCGCTTCCTGGTTGCGGCCGAGGCGTTGACGTTCGCCCAAAGCGAGGGCCTGGACGTGCCCGAGACGGTCCGCGCGCTCTCGGCTGGCACGGGGGCGCTGCCCGGGCTGGCGACCGCGGAGGAGCACTTCCTCGGCGACGCCAAGGCAGTCGCGTCGCACGCTCCGGTGACGACGATCGTGAAGGATATCGAGCTGACTCGTGCGATGTTCCGCGACGCCGGCTTCGACAGCCCGTCCTTCCTCGCTCTCAGCGAGTTCTTCCTCGCTGCCGGCGCCGCCGGCCTGCAGGAACGCCCATATCCAGAGGTCATCAACCTCCTCTCAGACCTCCGGTTCACGCAGGGAGAGCCATGCTGAACGATGCCGAACTGACCGACACGCGCGCAGATGCGGCATTGCTGCGGCACGAAATCGCGACCGCCTGCCGGATCGCCGCCTTCCGCGGTCTCTGCGAGGACGTGCTCGGGCACATCAGCAGCCGCCACGAGGAGGGCCTCCTCGTGCGATGCCGCGGCCCGCAGGAGCGGGGACTGTTGTTCACCGCGACCGACGACGTCCGACAGACCACGTACGACGGCTCGCTGCTCGAACCGGCCGACGGGGTCGCGGTGCCGAACGAGATCCATATCCACACCGAGATCCTCAAGGCAAGGCCCGACGTCGAGGTCGTGCTGCACGCACACCCGCCCGCGCTCGTCGCGCTCGACATGGTCGGACTCGAGCTGGCGCCCGTTGTCGGCGCCTACAACATCCCGGCCGCGCGCATGGCGCGAGACGGCATCCCCACCTACCCCCGTAGCGTCCTGGTGAACACCCCGGAGCTCGGGCGTGAGCTCGTCGCTGCACTAGGGAACAAGGACGCCTGCGTGCTTCGCGGGCACGGGATCGTCACCACGGGTCAGACGGTCCAGCAGGCGCTGAGCCGGGCACTCAACTTGGACGCACTCGCCCGCATGATCCTTCGCGCTGCAAGCGCGGGTCAGGTGCCCACCGGCCTGCCGGACGCCGACCTCGACCAGTTGCCTGACCTGGGATCGGGATTCAACGACGAGCAGATCTGGCGCTTCCAAGTGTCGGCTCTGGCATTGGCGGGCCTCGCAATGCCAGAGCACGGTTCACCTCCCGCGACGTCACCCTGATCCGCACCTAAAGCCCGAGGTGACACCACCGGCGCAGGCCAGAGTTCGATGAGATACCTATCGACCACTTCGTCGGCGAACTCGCCCTGCACGCCGGCGTCCCGACCCGCGGCCGACACTCTCAGACGGTATTGCCCTGGCGGCACGGCGAGCGACCCGCCGGACTCGCCCGCCCAGGTCGACCATCGCATGGCACGACCTGGGGGCAGGCCGAACGATGCCTCGACGACGTCTTCCCAGCCGGCACTTGCTCTTGGTTCGGAGGCCTCCAGCACGATGCGTACGGCGGAACCGCCTGACCGACGGGCAAGCATGATCACGACGTTGTCGGGGACCGCTGCACCGACGAGCCCATTCTGTTGATCTTTGAAGAATCGGTCAGCGTCGCCGTCCCAGATCGCTTCGCCCCACTCCAACGTCAGCTGACCGTAGTCGGTGTACACGACTTGGCTGAGCAGTTCTTCGCTCATGGCGGCCCAGCCTAGGCCCGGGGCCTACGAACTCAGGTCCCAACATCCGCATCCGGCGCGATCCGCGCTACGCAGCGTCACGCCGAGATGGCCCGGTGGCCTTCCGTGCCGATGAGCGGGAGTCTGGTCGGAACCGCTCAGACGACATCCGTGCCCGCCTCCCCCGATGACGATCACGTAAGGTCGGGCCATGATCGAATCGCAACGCGAAGCCGTGCCGCGCAACGACGGCGGCGAGCTCGACACCGCCCTCGCCTTCTTGTCG
>NZ_JBUEGB010000092.1:0-21473 GCF_054963695.1 Micromonospora sp. RTBAU3-60
TTAGGTCATCAGTTCGGGGCGCATGCCGCTGGTCCCGGTCGTGCCAAGTCGGGTGTGCCCGAGAATTCGAGCCTCCCTCCAGTGGGGGAGAGGATCCCCTCAGGATGGGAGGCGTCATGGCGCCCAAGGCGACGATCTTGGTGGTATGAGAGTTCACGGCAGCCCTCGTTGGGCGTACGGCACGTTCGCCTGGCTGATCTTTTTCGTCGTGTCCCACGTGGTAGCGGTGTTCCTCCCCGGTGACGATCCGACCGGCGACGGACCTTGGGGCCTGAGGGCGTACGTAATCTTCAACATCACTCTCATCCTCATGTCGGCCGTCGGGGCGGCTGTCGTGCTAGCCACCGTCCGGCCATGGGGACGACGGGTCCCTCGGTGGGTGCTCCTCACGTCGCTGTGGTTCGGCAGCGCGCTACTCGTCGTCCGAGGGGTTCCCGGGATGGTCGAAAACCTGCTGATGGCTACAGGCATCCGCCGAGGCGGCTTTGTGGGGGCGGAAGACATCTCCACGGCTGAGCTCTGGGCCGGCCTTGGGATCAACACCTACTTCTTCATTGGCGCGGTGCTGCTCGCCGTGACCACGGTCTCCTACTTCCGCCGATCACGGGGAGACAGCCACGGCTGATTGCCGCACCTCCCACAGCCAGGTCATCCTCAACTGCCGTCGACCGCGAGCCGTAGAGTGCGGCGATGATTCCTGCTGCGGTCCGTCTGTCGTCCGTCCTGGCCAGACCCGTGCGTATCCCGGTATGGGTGGCGGTGGTCCTGGTTGCCGCTGTCGTGGTGACCGGAACGGTGATGTGGCAGACCGTCGGAGATCGTGGTCGGCCGGCGATTGTGCGGGGTGTGGTGACTGCGATCAACATGGACGGCACGGCGATCGGGTTCTCGGCCGACAACGGTCACCGCGAGGGCGAGGGCCTGGTGTTGCTGGGGGAGGTGCCATGGACGGACGCCTCCGGCGCCGACCATCAGGGCAGTCGCCCGACCTGCCTGGCTGCTGACTCGTACGGGCAGCGGGTGGAACTCGGCATCATCGACCTACACGGAACCGGCGGGTGGCCGACCAAAGCCGTGGTGTGGGTGCACTGCCTGAGCTAATCAGTGAGTCTGCGGCGACTACATGCTTGGCGGATGCGCATTTAGCACATGCACGACAGCTGGCCTTGGTCGCTGAGTCGTCCTGGTTACGGTCGGTGGCACCTGAGCGCCGTGGGCGCACTCACAAGTAGCCGATGAGAGTGCTGTTCAACGAAGGTCGGGGAGGCGGTCGCCACCCGTCACAGGGCTCCGTGTTGGCGATGAGGCCGGCCACGCAACGTCGTCAATCGCCAGCCATGGTGCGACGGCCACGGCCGTGGGCGTAAGCCCGGCGAACGCCTTGACCTCGCGGTGGAGGTGGGACTGGTCGACGTAGCCGCAATCAGTGGCAACGCTGGCGACGGCGCGGCCCGCCGCGAGAAGGTGGGCAGCGTGGTCGAACCGCACCAGTCGGGCGGCGCGTTTGGGTGTGATGCCGAGATGGGACCGGAAGCGGGACCACAGGCGCTTGCGGCTCCAGCCGACCTCGTCCGCCAGGCCGTCGACCCGTACCCGCCCTCGGCTGGTGAGCGTCCGCTGCCAGGTGTAGGCGACCTCAGGATCGACCGGTGGGCGGGCACCCAGCCGTCGGCCGAGGATTTCCTGCGCGATCGTGAACCGTTCGTCCCACGACGTGGCGGCGCGTAGCCTGTCCTCGGCTCGCCCGGCGTCGCGGCCCCAGACATCTTCGAGGGATACGATCATCCCGCTGAGCTCGGCCGATGCGCCGAGCACCGCAGCCGCCGCGATCGGCTCCAGCCGGATCTGGAGGCACTCGCCGACCCCCCCGGCCAGTTGCTCGAAGATCGCCGGGGAGGAGCCCGACGACGACACTGCCGCGCTCGTGCCGGCCCTGGGTGTCGTAGACGAGGCCGTCTCCCTCGCTCAGGTCGACGAGCAGGGTGACGGATGGGTGCGCGACCATGGCGATGTCCACGAGTGCGGGGATACGTTGGCGGAACCCGGCCATGCTGATCCCCGGCAGCCGACCTGACGGGCGCGGGACTGCGACTTCCACCGACGCCCAGTCGGGTGGTGTCCCGGTCGGCAGCACGTGGCCAGTCTATGCGTGAGGGATCACGGGCGGGGTGTCAGCGGCTGTTGCCGTGAAGCCCAGCAGCAGTTTGCTGGTCGTCTCGGGCGCCTCGAGCATGGGTATGTGCCCGACGCCGGGCAGCAGTTCGACCCGGGCGGTCGGCAGCGCGTCGTACTGGTGCGCCGAGGACGGCTCCCAGCGGGGGTCGGCAGCGCCGAAGATTACCAGTACGGGGACATCGAGGGCGGCCAGACGCTCGGGCACGCTCCGCTCGGTGATGTACGCGGTGTTCCGGCGCAGCACCGTCCTCATCGCGCGGTACGTGATGGCCCGTAGGTCGGCGACCAGGTCGCTCGGGATGTCCACCGGGCGAGCGCATGTCGCGCTTATCCCCCTGCGGATCATCGCGTCCGAACGCCTCCACCAGAGCAGCGGGCCGAGAGGCGGGGCCAGCAGGACTCGAAGGAGGACCGGCTGTGGAAGGAGCGCATCGGGACTCGGGCCGGTGCTGACCAGCGCGAGCGACCTCACCAGGTCGGGGCGCTGTTCGGCAAGCGCAGTGGCGAGGTAGCCGCCGCTGGAGTGCCCGACGACTGTGACCGGACGAAGGTCGAGGTCGTCGAGCAGCGCCGCCACCCGGTCCGCCTGTGCGGGCACGTCGTATGACAGCGCGGGCGGGGACTGGCCGCAGCCCGGGAGGTCGACCCGGATGACGTGATGGTGGGCGGCCAGTGCGTGCACCACGGGGCTCCAGGAGGCGCCCGAGGCCCCCGATCCGTGGATGAGCAACAGCGGCGGCGCCTGCTGCGGGCCGTCGTGGACCACGTGCATCCCATGCGGGTGCTCAACGTCGTACTCACTCATGCGGGGGATGATGCATGGGCTGCCGACCATCAGTCTTGGACAAATGTCGTCGTGGAATGGGCCGGGGCCGACCCTGAGCCGAACGCGAACTAGTGCGAGGCGCTACGGCCCAGCTGCCGGCCCACGCAAGCCACCGCCGTCGTCATCTGCCGCGTTCCGTGCGGCACGCGGCGTGTCGGCGGCGCTGGCTGCTCGCCGTTCCGAACAGCGATGAGCGTGCGTTTGAGGCGAGTAGCAGTCAGCCCTTGCCAGATGGTGGTGTGTCGCGTCAGCGTGGCATGGCGCGGGCCAGAGCGTCGGCAAGTTCCCGCAGACGGACCGGGTCGCCCAGCGCGCCGATTCCGCCGGTGCCTACCGAGACATCCCGTGGGTCCAGCGTGGCAGGTGCGTGCAGCGAGGGCACAGTGCTGCCGGCGCGATCGACAAGAACGAGTGCGGTGGCGAGGAAGCCCTCCAGCAGAGACCTCAGAATCGCGTGGCTGGAGGACAGGTATTGCTTGACCAAGGCGTCAACGAAGCCGACAAAGACGTCCAGATCAACTTCGTACTCGTCGGCGTCCATCGCACCGATCCCGCTTGGCGTGGCCACCAGCGGGGCGACTGCCTCACTGGTACGGACGAAGAGCTCCGCCACGCGGTTGGAGGGGTTCCACAGGACCAGGTCGCCAACCTGGAAGTACTGACTCACCGAAGCATGATCACTGACCGGTGCCGGTCAGCCAAGCCGTCGAGTACGAGGCTGGCGGTAGCGCCCGGCTGGGGCAGGCGGTCGTGGATCATGGAGAGGAGTACCTGTTCCGGCGCGAAGCCGGCGCTGACCCGACCGTTCGTCTCTTTTACCCCAATAGGTCCGACTGATCGACCTCAACGGTGGATATCGAACGAACCCACCCTCTCGACGAGCCAGGTCACGTCGGCGCCGCTCGGAACCTCGACCGGCTCGGACCCTCGGCAGAAGATTCGCGCGCCCGCGGCCACGCCATCGAGCCGCATGGCACCGTCGCGTACCCGCAGCCAGGTGCCCTCGCGCATGGCGAGCACCGGGACGTCGTTCTCCTCGAGGAACTGCGTGAGCCGTTCCTCCCGGGTCTCGCCCTGGTGTGTCGAGGCCGGATCCGGGTCGAGGTAGTGGGGGTTGATCTGGAAGGGCACGAGGCCGAAGGTCTCGAACGACGGCGGCTGGACGATGGGCATGTCGTTCGTCGTACGCAGGCTCGGCGTCGCGGCGTTGGTGCCGGCGCTCGACCCGAGGTAGGGCATTCCCTCGGATACTCGGGCGCGCACGATGTCGATCAGGCCGAGCTCGTGGATGGCCTTGACGAGGCGGAAGGTGTTGCCGCCGCCGACGAAGACGGCCTCGGCGCCGGCGACCAGGTCGCGCGGCGTGCCTTCGTGTGCTCCGCGGACGGTGATGCCGAGCGGCTCCATGGCACCACGGACCGTCTTGGTGTAGGCGTCGTGGTCCGCCAGTGCGAACGGGACGAACACGATGGAGCGCAGGCCGTCGAGTGTCTCGAGGATCGCCTCGCGCGCGTGCTCGAGGTAGGCCCGGCCCGGGGCCGTCGAGTTGGACAGGAGCAGGAGGTTCTGGTGGCCCTGGGGCATGGGTGTCTCCTCGCGGTGGTCGGTCTGGCTCAATGGGGTGGCGCTCAGTGGGCTCGGGTCGGCTTGGTCTGCCGGGCTACGGCGGCCGAGTTCGCCCGGTTGTCGAGCAGGGCGGACAGTTGCTCCGCCGCGGCCTGCAGTGCGGGCAGGTGGTCCCGGATGTCGTCGGAACGCGCCGGATACTTGCTCTCGCCGAGGCTGAGCGAGCCGACGGGCCGCCCTCTGAGCACGATGGGAACGGCGAGCGCCCGGGTGGCGTAGTCGTATTCGCCCTCGGAGTAGGCGTACCCCTGCGCGACGGCCTCGACGAAGAGCCGTTCGAGCTCATGCTCGTCGACCCTTGTCAGCTCGGTGAATGTCGCGAAGACCCGCCCGGAGATGAGGGCGCGCCGCTCGTTGCCGTCAAGGAAGGCGAAGTAGCCGCGGGAGGTGGCCCCGGCGTTGGCCGGGTACAGCTCGCCGACGAGCGGATGACTGCGCAGCGGTCCGCCGCCGTCGACGGCCGCGACGCACCGGACGTGAAGCCCGTCCGGGACGGCGAAGAGGGCCGTGCGGTCGGTCTGGAAGGCGAGGGGCTCCAGCACCCGCTGCGCCAGGGCGGCCAGGCCTCCCGTGCGCTCCCAGACGGCGGCCATCCGCCACATCGTTGGGCCGAGGCTGTAGCGCCGGGACACCGGGTCGGCGCTGAGGAAGCCGCGGGCGGCGAGCGCGGCGAGGATCCGCTGCGCGGTCGACTTGTCGATGGCGAAGGCCTCGGCAAGCTCCATGACGCCCCAGTCGCGGCGCCGCTCGGTGAACGACAGCAGGACCTCCAGGGCGCGGTCCACGGTCTGGAGCGGCGAGCGAGGGCGAGCGCCCGTGTCTGACATGGGTCCTCCGGGATGGGCGGGACGGGTGAGAACCTACCGCACCCGAAGTCGATCAGGGATGCCCTCTCAAATACAGAGAAAGTATTGCTGAGGGATGACGGGCGAGCGAATCCTGGGCGCCGAGACCAGGTCAGACCCAACGAAGCGCAGATTGGAGGTGGCCGTGAACCACGTGGTGCGACGAGTCCTCGCGATGATCCCGGCACTCTTCGGCGTCGTGCTGTGCATCTTCCTGCTCACCCGCGTCCTGCCCGGTGACCCGGCCCGGACTCTCGCTGGGGAGCAGGCTGACCCGGCGACCGTCGACAAGATCCGTGCCGAGATGGGCCTCGACCAGCCACTGGTCGCTCAGTTCGTCTCCTACGTGCGCGGCCTCTTCGCCGGAGACTTCGGATTCGCGTGGCACACCGGCCAGCCCGTCCTCACGGACTTCGCCTCCCGGCTGCCGGCGACGGTCGAACTCGCCATCGTGGCGATCTTCATCGCGCTGCTCCTGGGGGTCCCCATCGGTGTCATCAGCGCGACGCGCCGCGACCGACCTGTCGACCACGCCAGCCGCATCTTCTCGCTGATCGGGGCGTCGATGCCGCTCTTCTGGCTCGCCCTCATCGTGATCTTCGTCTTCTACAACAGGCTCGGGTGGGAGCCGGCCCCGCTGGGCCGCATCGCCCAGGACGTGAATCCCCCGACGTCGATCACGGGCCTCTACGTCCTCGACTCGCTCCTGACCGGTGACATGGTCGCGCTGAAGTCGTCGCTGGCCCACATCATCTGGCCGGCCCTGTGCCTCGCCACCGGCAGCACGGCGATCATCGCCCGGATGACCCGGTCCGAGATGCTCGAGGTGATCAACCAGGACTACGTACGCACCGCGCGCTCCAAGGGCCTGCCGCCGGCCAAGGTCATCCTCAAGCACGCGCTGAAGAACGCTGCCCCCGTCGTCGTGACGGTGGTCGGCCTCCAGTTCGGCCAACTCCTCGGCGGCGCGGTCATCACCGAGACCGTCTTCAGCTGGCCAGGCATCGGCTTCTACGTCGTCCAGTCCGTGCTCGCCACCGACTATGCCCCGGTCCAGGCCTTCACGCTGCTCGCCGCAGCCATCTACCTGACGGTCAACCTCTGCGTCGATCTGCTCAACGCCCGACTGGACCCGAGGATCGAGAATGCCTGACACCACTGTGTCCGCCGCTGCGAGCGGCCTACGGGCCGGGTCGCCCGACCCGGCGGGGTCGAGGCCTACGACAGCCTGGCGGCTCCTGGTCCGCAACCGCCTGGCGATGGTCGGTCTCGTCTTCATCGCGATCTGGACCATCGGCGCTCTCGTGGCCGGCCTGCTGCCGTACTCGCCCACCGCCACCGGAGCCGGCGGGCTCCTCGAACCGCCCTCCGCCGCACACCTGTTCGGCACGGACAACTTCGGCCGCGACATCCTCGCCCGGGTCCTCGCCGGCGGGCGGATCTCTCTCTGGACCGGGCTCATCGCCGTCGGGATCTCGCTGCTCATCGGTGTCCCGATCGGCGCCATCTCCGGCTTCCTCGGCGGCGTGGTGGGCGCGGTGCTCATGCGGGTGATGGATGTGCTCCTCGCCTTCCCGTCGCTCGTACTGGCCATGGCGATCGCCGCCGCCCTCGGCCCGGGCCTGGCCAGCGCGATGATCGCCGTGGGCGTCGTCGGCATCCCCGAGTTCGCCCGCATCGTCTACAGCCAGACCCGCTCGCTCCGGGAGCGTGACTTCGTCGAGGCGGGGCGCGCCATCGGCCTGCGTGATCGGACGATCCTCACCCGCCACATCGTCCCGAACACGGTTGCCCCGATCCTCGTCCGGGCGACTCTCGGCATGGGCTACGCGATCCTCACGGCCGCCTCGCTCAGCTTCATCGGCCTCGGCGCGCAGCCGCCGACGCCGGAGTGGGGCGTCATGATCTCGGACGGCCGTGGCTACATCATCAGCGGCGAGTGGTGGATGACCATCTTCCCCGGCCTCGCCATCGCCACCTCGATTCTCGGCTTCAACCTCATCGGCGACGGCCTTCGCGACGTCCTCGACCCGCGCCTGCGGACGAGCCGATGACTCGCTTCGGGTCTGCCATGGACGCCAGCCCGCCCACCCCCTGCATCGCATCCCCCAAGCCAAAGGAGAACAGCGTGAAGCGCAAGGCCACCCTGGCCGCCGCGGTCGCCGTCATCTTCACCGCAGCCGGCTGCGGAGCCAACGCCAACCAGGGCGGCTCCTCGCGTGACGGTGCGGCCGCCAAGGACACCCTCGTTGCCGCCTACTCCGAGGGCGGCAAGACCCTCAACCCCGCCGAGGCCAACGACGTCACCTCCGACACGTTCGTCGTGGCCGCCTACGACCAGCTCGTCACGTACGACCGCACGACGACGAACGGCAAGCCGACCGCCAAGACGGACAAGATCGTGCCGATGCTCGCCGAGTCGTGGAAGGTCAGCGACGACGCGAAGAGCTACACCTTCACCCTGCGGCAGGGCGTGAAGTTCGAGGACGGCTCGGCCCTCGACTCCGACGACGTCGTCAAGTCGTTCGACTTCATCAAGAAGTCCAAGTCGGCGAGCTTCCTCTACGGCATGGCCGGCATCGGCACGGTGACCGCGACCGACCCGCGCACCGTGAAGATCGACCTCACCGCGCCGAACCACCTCTTCCTCCAGATCCTGCCGATGTACTCCTTCTCGATCATCAACATCGACAAGGTCAACGCCGAGGGTGGCGCCGCCTGGCTCGACACCCACACCGCGGGCTCCGGCCCTTACCGGGTTACGAAGTGGGACCCGGCGACCGAGGCCGTGCTCGAGCGCAACGACACGTACTGGGGCGAGAAGCCGGCCCTGCGCAAGGTCAACACGAAGTTCATCGGCGAGGCGAGCAACCGCGTCCAGCTCCTCACCAAGGGCGAGGTCGACCTCGCGCTCGAGGTGCCGGCGAAGGACGTCGACACCCTGTCGAAGCAGTCCGGCGTCGTCATCGACTCCCGCGCCAGCAACAAGATCCTCTTCTTCGGGATGAACAACGCCATCAAGCCGTTCGACAACCCGAAGGTCCGCCAGGCCGTGTCGTACGCGATCCCGTACGACAAGCTCATCAGCGACGTCATGAAGGGCCAGGCGTCGCCGATGCGCTCGTCCGTGGCCAGCTCGACCCCGGGCTTCACCGACGCCGGCTACGTCTACTCCCACGACCTCGACAAGGCCAAGGCGCTCCTCGCGGAGGCCGGCTACCCCAACGGCTTCAGCTTCGACTTCACCCTCGGCAGCGGCTTCGACGACTGGTCGGACGACGCCGTGCTCATCCAGGCCGAGCTGGCGAAGATCGGCGTGACGATGAACATCCACAAGATGGCGCGTCCGCAGTTCCTCGAGGCGCTCGCGACGAAGAAGGTGCAGAGCTACATCAGCCGCTGGACCTCGTTCGTCAACGACCCGGGCTACCACCTCGGCCTCCTGCTGACCAGCGACGGCACGAGCAACTACGTCAACTTCAACAACCCCGAGGTCGACAAGCTCTGGAAGCAGGCCTCGACCGAGCCCGACCAGAACGTCCGCAACGACCTGTACGGCAAGGCGCAGGAGATCATCAACACCCAGGCGCCGTGGGCGTACCTCTACGAATACAACATCGTCGTCGCGGAGCGCGCGGGCGTGCAGGGGTACACCTCGTACCCCGACGGAATCATCCGCTTCTTCCAGTTGAGCAACAAGGGCTGACGACGAGCAGGGGAGGCGGGCTGCTGGGCCCGCTGCCATCCAGCCGCGCCCAGCGGCCGCCTCCCCGCGCACCATCACGAATCCGACGCCCCCTACGCGAACACGACACTTGGAGCCTGACGTGACCCCGACATCCTCCGACTGGGAGACCCGAGTCCTCGACGAGATCGAGCGCACCCGGGACGAACTGCTGACGCTCGCCGGAGACCTCATCCGGATCCCGAGCGAGAACCCCCCGGGGGACTGCACGGACGTCGGCAACTTCATCGCCGACCACCTCCGCGCCCAGGGCCTCGACCCCGAGGTCCACGACGCGGGCGACGGTCGCCTCAGCATCGTCGTCCACCGTGCCGCGAGCAACGCCGCGGTGGACGGCGACCCCACCACGGCGCGCCACCTCGTGCTCGCCGGTCACACCGACGTCGTCCCCGTCGGTGACCTCAGCCGCTGGACGTTCCCACCCTTCGCGGGTGACGTCGTCGACGGCTATCTCCGCGGTCGCGGGGCGAGCGACATGAAGGCCGGTCTCGCCGGCGTCATCCACACGCTCGTCGTCCTCCACCGCCTCGGTGTCCCGCTGGCCGGGAGGCTGTCGCTCGCGGCGGTCCCCGACGAGGAGCAGGGCGGCTCGCGCGGCGCGGACTGGCTCCTCGACCAGGGGGTCCTCGACGGCGCGACCGGCGCGATCATCGCCGAGCCCGCCGAACGGACGCACCCGACGATCGGCCAGAAGGGCAGCAACTGGTTCCGCATGACGATCGACGGCAAGCCGGGGCACGGCAGTCTCCAGCCGCTGCACGGCGTCAGCGCGAACCTCCTCGCGGCCCGGGCCGTGATCGCCCTGCAGCAGCTCTGGGACATGAAGCCATCCGCGCCCGAGGACGTGCTCGACCTCATCGAGAGCTCGAAGACGTTCGCCGAGGAGCGCGAGGGCTACGCTCCCGGCATCGGTGCCGTCTTCGAGCACGTCACCGTCAACATCGGCACGATTCGCGGCGGCACGTCCTCCAACGTCGTGGCCGACCGGTGCGTCGTCGAGGTCGACACCCGGGTGCCGATCGGGTTGTCGCGCGCCGAGGTCCTCGCCCGGGTCAACGAGCTGCTCGCCGAGGCGGGCATCGAGGCGACGATCGAGCCGATCGGCTTCTGCAGCGAACCGAACTGGACGCTGCCCAGCGACCCCATCGTCACCGAGCTCGTCGCTGCCCTGCGCGAGCTGACCGGAGACCCCACCACCGAGGGCGTGCTCCAGTGGGCCTCCTCCGACGCCCGCACCTTCCGCAGCCACGGCATCCCCGTGCTCCAGTACGGACCGGCCGAGCTGGCCACCATCCACGGCTTCGACGAGAAGGCACCGGTCGCCGACGTCGTCCTCGCCGCGAAGACCTATGCCCTGACCACCCTCCGGTACCTCGGCGTCGCCGAGACCGCTGTCGAAAGCGAATGATCGTGCTGTCCCACGTCCTCACGGCCCTCGACCTCCTCGACCGTCCCGACGCATCGGGTGACCTCATCGCCGCGCATCTGCGTACCCTCGGCGACGACGCCTGCTCGATCACCGTCGAAACGGTGACGGGCGAGCGGGGCTCGACCGACTTCATCCGCGTCACCGTCCCGGGCAGCCGCGGCAAGACCGCCGGCGGCGACGCCCCGACGCTCGGTGTCGTCGGGCGCCTCGGCGGCATCGGCGCCCGGCCGGAACTCATCGGCTACGTGTCCGACGGCGACGGCGCGACCGCCGCCGTCGCCGCGGCCGCCAAGCTCCTCGCGATGCACGCCCGCGGCGATGTCCTGCCCGGCGACGTCGTCATCTCGACGCACATCTGCCCCGACGCGCCGACCCGTCCACACGACCCCGTGCCCTTCATGGACTCGCCCGTCGACATCACCGCGATGAACGAGCACGAGGTCACCGCCGAGATGGACGCCGTGCTGTCCATCGACACCACCAAGGGCAACCGCCTCATCAACCACCGCGGCGTCGCCATCTCCCCGACGGTCCGCGCCGGCTACATCCTCCCGGCGAGCGCCGACCTCATCGGCGTCCTCGAGACCGTGTCGGGTGAGCCCGCCGTCGTGTTCCCGCTGTCGACGCAGGACATCACGCCGTACGGCAACGGCCTCTACCACCTCAACTCCATCCTCCAGCCCGCCGTCGCGACGGCCGCGCCCGTCGTCGGCGTCGCCATCACCACGGTGACGCCCGTGGCCGGCTGCGCGACCGGCGCGAGCCACGAGGTGGACATCGCACTGGCCGCCCGCTTCGCCGTCGAGGTCGCCAAGGGCTTCACCGCGGGCGCGGTGTCCTTCCACGACGACGCCCAGGCGGCGCTCCTCGAGAGCCTCTACGGCCCGGCCACCCATCTGCAGACGAGCGGACAGGTCCCCGCGCACGCCTGAGCGGGCGCGCGAGACCGAGCCCAGCGGCATACGGAACCAAGGAGCACGGACATGGATGAGACTCTGCTGTCGATCGAGAACCTCTCGATCCGCATCGACACGTCCCGCGGCCCGATCCATCCGGTCCGGGGCCTCGACCTGACCATCGCGCGCGGCGAGATGGTCGGGCTGGTCGGCGAGTCGGGCTCGGGCAAGAGCGTCACCGCCATGTCGATCACGGGATTGCTGCCGGCGCGGCAGGCGCACATCACCGGCGGGCACATCCGCTTCGACGGGCGCGACCTCGCCGCACTGTCGGACCGGAAGATGCGCGAGATCCGCGGCAAGGACATCGCGACGATCTTCCAGGAGCCGATGACCGCGCTCAACCCGGTCTTCACGATCCGCGACCAGCTCACCGAGCCGTTGCGCCAGCACCTGCGCCTCAGCCGACGACAAGCGGCCGACCGAGCGGGCCAACTGCTCGACATGGTGGGGATCCGCAACACCGCACGCGTCCTCGCGGGCTACCCGCACGAGCTGTCCGGCGGGATGCGCCAGCGCGTCATGATCGCCATGGCCATGGCGTGCGAGCCGAAACTGCTCATCGCCGACGAGCCGACCACGGCGCTCGACGTGACGACCCAGCTGCAGATCCTCGACCTCATCATGGACCTGCAGGAGCAGCACGGGACGGCGGTCCTGCTCATCACGCACGACCTCGGTGTCGTCGCCCAAACCTGCCAGCGGGTCGCCGTGATGTACGGCGGTGAGCTGCAGGAGACGGCGCCGACGGAGCAGCTCTTCGCCGCGCCGCGGGCCGACTACACGAAACGGCTGCTCAGCTTCATCCCCTCCGCCAACGAGCACGTCATCGAGGCGGTCGAGGCGCTCGCCGAGGAAAGCCTGGCGCACGACGGCTCCGGGCCGGTTCAGGTCGAGGCACCCACGGACGCTCCCGCCGAGGCACCCGACGACAACGCGCCGGTGCTGCTCGAGGTCACCGACCTGACGAAGGTCTTCACCGGGCGACGCCGCCGTCTGGGACGTCCCGCCGCCACCATCACTGCGGTCGACGGCGTGTCCTTCCGGGTCCGCCGTGGCCGCACCCTCGCCATCGTGGGCGAGTCCGGCTCGGGCAAGTCGACAACCGGCCGGGCCCTGCTGCGCCTGCACGAGCCGACGTCAGGGACGGTGACCTTCAACGGGGCAGACCTCCTCGCGGCCAGTGACGACGAGTTGCGCCGCCTCCGCTCCCAGATGCAGATCGTCTTCCAGGACACGTACGCCTCACTCGACCCGCGGTGGACCATCCATCGGGCTCTCGCCGAGCCGCTGCGGCTGCACACGGACCTCGACGACGCGGCGATCCGCGCCCGCATCGTCGAGGTGCTCGAGACGGTCGGCCTAGGGGAGGAACACATCGACCGGTTCCCGCACGAGTTCTCCGGGGGCCAGCGCCAGCGGATCGGCATCGCGCGGGCCCTCATCCTCAACCCGAGCCTCGTCGTGTGCGACGAGCCCGTATCGGCACTCGACGTGTCGGTGCAGGCCCAGGTGCTCGACCTCATGAAACAACTGCAGCGAGACCTCGGGCTCACCTACGTCTTCATCTCGCACGACCTGTCCGTCGTCGAGATGATGGCCGACGAGATCGTCGTCATGAGCCAGGGCCGCGTCGTCGAGCAGGGCACCGTCGAGCAGATCTTCACGGCGCCGCAACACCCCTACACCAAGGCCCTCCTCGCCGCGATCCCGATCGCGGACCCCAACGCCCGGGTCGACCGGGCCGTGCGACGCCGCATCGTCGAGCGTGGCGTCGCGGCCGCGGACCTGCCCGAGAAGGCGGTGGCGTGATGCACGCGCCGGATGTGGGCGGGGCGAATTACGTGAGGCCGAGGCTCGGTCTCGTCACGATCGGCCAGGCACCCCGCACCGACCTCATCCCCGACGTCGAGGCCGCCCTCAACGGCGTCGACTGGGTCGAACACGGCGCGCTGGACCTCCTCGACGCGGACGGCATCGTCCGGCTCGAACCACGCACCGGCGAGCGCACCCTCGTCTCCCGGCTACGGGACGGTTCGCGCGTCCGGCTCGGCGCGACGAGCATCGCCCCAGCACTCGACGACGCCATCCGACGGTGCGTAGCCGATCGGTGCCGGGCCGTCCTCGTGCTGTGCACCGGCCGCGTCGAGCACGGCCCGGCGTCCGTGCCGGTCCTCCACGCGGAGGACCTTGCCCACGAGCTCATGGGGCGGCTCGTCGGCGAGGGTCGCCTGGGCGTGCTGTGCCCCGTGCCAGAGCAGCTGACGGACATCCGGCAACGGTGGGAAGGGCGCCTGGGCCGCCCGGTCATCGCGGCGGCCGTAGACCCCTATACGGCTGGACTCGACGAGGTAGCGGCCGCCGGACGACGGGTCGCCGCGGGCGGAGCCGACGTGGTCTTTCTCGACTGCATCGGCTACACCAGCGAGCAGCGGGAAGTGCTTGCCGCCACGGGCATCCGAGCCGAGACCGCCCGCCACCTCGCGGTGACCGGCGCGGTGGAGCTCCTGTGTTCCGCCTCGCACGCCGCCCATGAACGTTCACCGGGTTGGTGACCCGACAAGGTCAACCCAGACCACCTCATGACCCGCAGGATCGACAATTGCCGGCATCGGCATCGGCCGCCGAGCTGGCCACGAGGAGCGCCGGATGCAGGCGCATCGGCTATGCGACCAGCTTCAGCGCGAAGTAACAGTGGGTCTCCGTGGCTCGCACCCTCTCGAACCCGTTCTTCTCCAACACTCGCTGGGAGGCGATGTTCTCCAGGTCGGTGTCGGCGTTGACCGTGGTGACCCCGCTGTGTGCGTGGCAGACCTCGATCAGTCCGGCCACCGCTGCGGTGCCGTAGCCGTTACCCCAGGCCGACTCGACCATCCCGTAACCGATGGTCACTTCGCCAGACTCCGATGGCGGACCGTAGAAGCCGGCGGATCCGACGACCTGACCGCTGCTTCGCGGCACGATCAGATACACCCCGAACGGGCCTGGGTCCACCGTCGCTGCGACCAGGCGCGCGCACGGGCCTGAGTCCTCCACGCGCGGGAACCCCTCAGCCCAGTTGTCCTGCCCGCCCGGCTTCCCGGCTGCTACGCGCGAGGCATCGTGCCTGGTCAGCGGGCGCAGGTCGATGGCCTTGATCTTCAATTTCTCCATAGGTCGCCAATCCCACCAGATCTTCAGGTCGGCAGACAACGCACTTTTTACCGGGAAGGCTTCCTTGCAGCCTGGCCATCACCGCGACCGAGCGGGCACGTCACCTCCACAGATCTTGACAATTGCTCCGGTAGCCGGCCACTGAGCCGAGCGGGCATCCTGAACTTGAGCGCAACGTCGTGGTCGGCGCTGGCGTTCCGCCGACCGTGCCGACGGACGGGTAATCACGCTGACCTTTGGCACGGTCCGTGTCTGCTGGCGCAGGCACGCCGGTCAGGCGTCAACCCTCGGTGCCGAGGCGAACAAGGGCGGCACCGGATCGGCTGCCTGGATCGCGGCAACGACCTGCGTCAGTTGCTGGTAGTCGCCGCCGGCCGCCCTGATCAGGGTGTCCGCATCGGCGTGGTTGCCGAGGTAACACTCGGCGATGGCGCGCAGGAGAAACGCGACGCTGCGCAGGTCTGGCGGGTCAACACCCGGCCGAATGTCGAGAAGCAGCGACCGCGCATGCTCCGGCTGCTGGTTGAGCAGGTGAGCCAGGCTCATCGCGACACGGGCGGACAACGCGTGCGGCTGCACGTGGAAGGCGAGTTGGGCCAGTTCCGAGATCTCCAACACCTCTTGGTGTTCGACCGGTGAGCCGTTCACCACTGCGGCGTACAGGTACCACAACCCGAACTGGACGGTAAGCACCTGCGCGATTGCGGCGGCGGCCATGGGGTCGGTGCTGTCGGCGCGAGCCAGGGCCGCGAGCCGCTCGGCGTCGGCGATGAGGTCCGCCGCCGAGTGGGCGTGTCCCATGCTCCAGCGCTGTTGGAAGGCAGCGAGCGCGAGTCGCGGGTCGTTGCCGTCGCGAACGGGATCTCCGAGACGATGGTCGCCAACCTCCTCTCGGGCGATCGTCCGCAACGTCCTGCTCACCTCCTCCTGGTAGTAGCCCGCCTGTAGCGCGGCGCGGGTGGCTGTTGGCGCGAAGAGCCAGCGAAGCAGGTTGCGTCCGTCGCTGCGGGGCGATGCCCCGGGAATGAGATTGGCCACCCCGAGCAGCGCCGCAACAAGCGCTGCGCCGAGCAGTGCGGCGCGGGTCAACGGCGTGCTCGTCGACGCCGTCGCGGTACCGAGCACCGTCGCGGTGCACAGGTTCGTCATCGGGCCGCCGAGGTAGAACAGCACCATCCGCAGCGGCAACGCGGTCGTCGACGGCGTCGGCCGTACCCACACTTCGCTCCGCCACCCGGTAAAGGGTGCGATACGGACCGCGATGACCGGCAGGCGCAGCAGCTTCGCCATGACGAGGTGCCCGCACTCGTGCAGGACGAGGTGCACCCACAACGACACGCAGGTGACGCCGGCGGCGGCGATCGCGCCCGTCACGGACTCGGTGACGAGTAGCGCGAACGCCACCGCCTCCAACAGCAAGAGGATGGATGCGGCGACCAGCCGTCGGCGGGGGGAGGTCACCGGGAGATAGTACGGCCGGACAAAGTAGAGGCTCAGGTGCTTACCGTACGCACGCCGCACACCGCGACGCCGATCCACGTTCGCGATGCCCGCCCCAGCTTCGCCGTCCTCTTCTGCCGCCGTCCGGGCGTTTCAGTGGGGAAACGTGCGGGGGATACGTGCGCTGAGGAGCTCGTCGCGGAACGCTTGGATGCGCGTGATGACCTGTCGCCTGCCGATGGTGTTCTCGATACGGTCGAGGTACAGGCATCGGGCGGCGAGTTTGTCGAGGTCGACGGTGAAGTAGATCGCCATCAGCGGGTTGACGAACAGGTCGCCTCCACCGGTGCGCCGCGTAAACCGGACATCTCCGAACGCGCCGCTGGTGGCGGCGGCGATCTGCCCTTGGACGATGCTCGGCCGGTCCGGGGTGGCGGCCTGGGCGTCGGCGACAGCCTCGCGGTACAGCGCCGCCTCCCGGCTGGAACCGGGGATGGACAGGGCGCCGAGGTAGCCGCCGTCGCGGTCGAGTGCGGCGAGGTTCTCCAGCACCTGGACGTGGTTGACGCCGTCGTAGGCGTCGATGCCGAAACCGAGACTGGTCACCAGCTTGACCGGCACGTCCAGCGCGGCCACGGCGGCCAGACTGGTGATGTCCTCCACCGGGGTGCCGAGATCGCTTTCGTCGCCGCGCAGCAGGACATCGGTGCCGCCATCGACCAGCACCACCGCATCGATGTTGAGTTGCCCGACCAGGTACCGGTATGCCGCCCGTAACGGCTGGACGCCGAGCGGCGGAAAGGCGTACACGGTCGACGGTAGCTCCTGAGCCGCCAGCCACCGGGCGAGTGTCCGTTCGGGGAAGTACCAGTCCGGGCTGGTCGTGTCCGGCTGCACCGCCGCGACGTGCTCCGCTACCCACGCGTCTCGGTCGATCAACTCGAGCTGGGAGAAGGACAGGCTGGCCAGGTGCACCTGCGCGCCGCCGCGCCACAGGGTGAGCGCCAAGGGCAGGCCGGCGTACACGTCGAATCCCCCGCCCGCTCCGGCGATGAGGATGCTCCGCGCCGGAGCCAGGGCGGCAAACAGCGGCGGAACGGCCAACGAGTACGCATCGGGGTCGGCCGGCAGCGCGGCAGGGTTCATCACGCGCTCCATGATCAATGACGCCTGTGCCCTCTGGGGAAGCCGTGAGTACGAAACCGGTGATGACGTCGGGTTGGGTGAGGCGGCTGCGGATCATGGGCAGGAGCACCTGGCCTGGCACGAGTTCACCGGCGTTCATGTTTTGCAGGACCTGGATCGCGGGCGGAGTGTTCGCTCGAGACTCGGCCTTGAAAGATGTCGACCGGGCTCGTGGAGGCGACGCCGAGACGGGCGGCGATGGCGCCGGCGATGGTCTTCCGGTCGGACCCAGGTGGTCCGAGAACGGTCAGGTGTCGGCGTACGAGTTCGGGTGCCCAGACGGGTACGGCTGAACATACCCAACGGCAGGAACTCGTCCGGCGGGTGTTGGTGACGTTTGCGTAGTCTCCCCAGGGGTGGTGACGACGGTTCTCGGTGGAAGGGTGAGCAGTGGCGCGTACCTGGCTGTCCGTACGGGTCGAGTTGGTCTCCGGCCGCGGTGTCGACCTGTGGCCCCGCCCGGGCAGGGTCTTCGCGGCGAGCCGGTCGCATACCTTCGCCCAGCTTGCTGACGCGATCGACCTGGCGTTCGCCCGCTGGGACCTGGCCCACATGCACATGTTCACGCTGGCCGACCAAACCCAGATCACGCCGCTTGAGCTGTGGGACGGCGAGGCACCCGAGGGCAGCATCGACAGCGACCAGACCAAGCTGAGTCGCCTGGGTGGCGGCGAGCAGTTCGCGTACGTGTTCGACTTCGGTGACGACTGGGCGCACCTGTGCACGATCGCCGAGTCCCGCATCGACCCGCTCGAGACGCTCGGCGTCCTGCCGGCCGAGCCGATGCCGTACTTCGGCTGGGGCGACCTGCCCGATCAGTACGGCCGGCGATGGGATGGCGACGACGGCGAAGCGCCGCCGCCGAAGCCGCCGCGACGACCGCTCGCCGAGCTTCCGCCGCTGCTGCCCTGGTGGGGGCCGCGCCAACGCGGACAGTGACGGCCCTGAAGCCATCGGACAACGCACCTGAGCATGTTCACGCGTATTTACCTGGGCATGCCAACCCGTACGCCGACACCAGGCGCATCGGTGCAGCTTATCGCCGTAGGGGCTAACGGTGAGGATGTCGGGGCACCACCGTGGGAGGCGCGTGCCCGTAGCAACGAGAACGTCACCCCTTTGTCGAGGAGCCGCGAACCGTGACCGGTGCAAGGATCGCGGTGAATCTGCGCGCTTCCATCGGTGTCGCGGGAACCGAGCGTAGCTGGTTGACGTGGTCGCCCGGGTGACCGAGGGCAGCCGCATCGATCGCGTCGGCGAGTGGGCCTCTGCATGTCACGGCGCAACCTACCTATGTACTCCGCCGGTGTGCCGACAGGGCGGTGTCGTCAGGCCGTCATGGCGGCTTGGCGGTGACTGGGCGAGCGGACGGGGCCGGAACGATCGCCTCGCGTGACGGCTGCGGCCACGATGCGGTCAGCGCCACGATGCGAGGCAGTGGCAGGGCGCCGCCCACCGTGGTCGACCGGTGCCGTCTACTCCTCGGCCGCCCCACGTTGCGTTCAGGTCGAGGGTGGTGGCTCGGATGGCGGCGGGGCAAGCGCGGTGAGCAGGCCGGGGGCGGCAAGCCGCTGATAGATGCTGGCGAGGGCGGCAGGTCCAGGCCGGAAGTCCTGGTCGACCCACCAGGTGAGCATGCCGAGGGCTGCGGAGGTGTAGAACGCGGCTGCGATGTCGACCGGGAGGTCGCTGTCGGCGGCCTCGATGTGCGGGCGCAGATGGTCGCGGAGCAGGTCGCTGACGAGCCGGTGCAGGTGGCGCTGCACGACGGTGCCGCCGCGCCGGCCGCACAGCGCCCGGTAGAGGTCCCGGTGGCGGTATGCGTGGGCGAAGATCACGCCGGTCGGGCTGGTCGGATGGGGTGGCACGCCGGGGCTGAGGGCGTCGAGGTCGCGCTTCAGGTCGGTGCGCAGGTCGTCGAAGCCGGCCAGCAGCAGGTCGTCTTTGTCGCGGTAGTGGGTGTAGAAGGTGGAGCGTCCCACGTCGGCGCGGTCGAGGATGTCCTGCACCGTGATTCGGTCGTAGCCCTTCTCGGGGATCAGGGCGACGAGCGCCTCACGAAGAAGGCGCTGGCTGCGCCGGACCCGGCGGTCCTGTCCCGGCATCTCGCCTCCCGCTTTCCGAACAATTGCCGGCGGATGTCCGGTAACGGATCGTGGCGCCGTTCTGGTCGTTGAACCGGCTCTCCGCCCGTGAACATACTCGGACATCGTGTTCGACATCGTACGAGTGTCCGACCATGGCCGGCAGCTCTGGCCACGTCAGCGGTAGGGAGACGTCTGATGTACCTGCCCCCGCGATCTCGTCATCTGTTGCTGGCCGCCCACATCATCGTCACGGTGGGTGCGCTGGGCGCCGACGCGGCGCTCCTGGCGCTGGGTGTGTCCGGCCTGCGTGACACCGATCCACGCGCGGTATACCCGGCGGCGTACCTACTGGGCCGGTGGCTGGTCGCGCCGTTGGCGGCCGGCAGCGTGCTGAGCGGCCTCGCACTGGCGGCCGCCGGGCCGTGGCGGCCACTGCGGCACGGCTGGCTCACCGTCAAGCTTGCGCTCGCGGCGGTACTCGCCGCAGCCGCCCTGGCTCTGCTCGTACCCCGGCTCGGGCACGCAGCCGCCGCAGCTGCGGTCGGGCCATCGCCGCTGAGCATGCCCCGCAGCGACCGGGTCGTGGCGGTGGCGGCGCCGGCGACGGCACTGCTGTTCCTCGGGATCAACGTGGTCCTCGGGGTCTTCAAACCGGGCCGGCGGCGGCCCGGTCAGGCGCCAACTTCGGAGGTGGCACATGCAGCCGATCGCCAACGTTGATCAGGCCAAGGCGTGGAACGGGCCTGAAGGCAGGCACTGGGCCGACCACGCCGCCCAGTGGGACACGGTCAGCGCCGAACTCAACGTGATTTAGCGAGGAATCCCGGTCCTTCAGGGTCGGGAGGAATCGCGTCACGAGCCTGGGCGTTTCTGGTTTTCGATGTATTCGCGGATGACGGTGAGGGGTGCCCCGCCGCAGGATCCAGCGAAGTACGAGGGTGACCACAGGTGGCCGTGTGTGATGTGCTGGTTGATCTGGTCGGTGAATTCCTGCCGCAGGTAGTGCGTGGAGACGCCTTTGAGTCGGTTGACCAGGGTTGAGATCGGTAGTTTCGGCGGGTAGTGGACGAGCAGGTGAACGTGGTCGTCTTCGCCGTTGAACTCCCGCAACTGCGCGCCGAGTTTGTCGCACACGTCAGCCATGATCTGCCTACATCGGGTGAGCATGGCGTCGTTGAGCACGTCCCGCCGGTACTTCGTGACGAAGACAAGATGAACGTGCAGGTGGTGAACGACGCTCCGGCCACGCCGAACGTCTGGGTCTGGAGTCCACCGTGGTGACATAGACACGATGGTACACTGTGGACATGAAGATGGTCGTGCAGGTTCGGCTGTACCCGGACGCCGCCCAGGAGGCGGCGCTTCGGGCGACGCTTGACCTGTGCAACGAGGCCGCGAACCTCGCCTCAACTGAGGCATTCCAGCGGCGGATCTACGCGAAGCAGGCACTCCAGCGACTTACCTACGGGCGGTTGAAGGCGATGGGGTTGTCGGCCCAGCCGGCGATCCATGTCGCCCGTAAGGTTGCCGGCGCGTACGCCACCCTGAAGTCCACCATCCGTGCCGGGAATCTCGGCAAGCCCGGGTCGAAGCGTCGCCGGAAGGCTGAGGGGAAGCCGATCGGGTTCCGTCGGGACGCCGCGCAGTCGTTCGACGACCGCTGCCTGTCCTGGCAGATCCGCTCCCGCACGGTCTCCATCTGGACCACCGCGGGCCGGCAGGCCGGCATCCGATTCGGCTGCTCTGAGCAGCAGTACGCGACCCTGGTGGCGCACCGGCGGGGTGAGTCCGACCTGGTGCACCGTGACGGCAAGTGGTTCCTGTACGCCACGTGCGACATCCCTGATATGGAGGTGAAGGAGCCTGACGGGTTCCTCGGTGTGGACCTGGGCATCGCGAACATCGCCACCACCAACGACGGGACCCGGCACAGCGGCAAGGGTTTGAACCGGGTGCGGCATCGCAGCCAGCGACTACGAGCCAAACTCCAGCGCATCGGCACCAAA
>NZ_JBUEGB010000093.1:0-20864 GCF_054963695.1 Micromonospora sp. RTBAU3-60
GGCGGGGAGACCGTCACCATTGCCGACTCGGCGAACCCGAACATGGCCTCCTACCGGATCAGCGTCGACAACCTCGCCGACTGGATCGCCACCCGCGGCTACAGCGCCTCCTGAGCACGATGAACAACACGAAGGGCCCGACCCCCACAAGGGGTCGGGCCCTTCGTCGTCGCCACGGCCGACCGCCACCAGGGGGTCGGCCCGTTCGCCGTCTTCGGGTCAGCGTTCGCTGCCGGCCCGCACCGGCTCGGCCTGGGTGGCCGGCTCCGCCGCCCGCAGCCGCTGGGCCCGGCGCCGCAGCCACCAGGTGCTGGCCAGGCCGGCGAGCACGGCGAGCACCAGGCCGGCCCAGGAGATGTCCTTGAGCCAGTGCTCGGCGGCCCGGCCGACGGTGAACAGCAGGTACGTGGTGCCGAACGCCCAGACCAGGCCGCCGGCCGCGTTCGCCAGGAGGAACCGGCGGTACGGCACGTGCAGCGCGCCCGCCAGGGGCCCGGCGAGGATCCGCAGCAGGGCCACGAACCGGCCGAAGAAGACCGCCCAGACGCCGTGCCGGGCGAAGCTCTGCTCGGCACGGGCGAGGTGTGCCGGGCCGAGATGCCGGGGGAAGCGCCGGCCCAGTCGTTCGAGCAGGGGCCGGCCGCCGCGCCGGCCGACCGCGTACCCGATGGAGTCCCCGACGATGGCGCCGAACGCGGCGGCGGTGGCGACCCAGTGCGGCTCCACCACGCCGGTGGCGGCGAGCAGGGCGGAGCTGACCAGCACGATCTCGCCGGGCAGCGGGACGCCCATGCTCTCCACGCCGATCACCCCGGCGAGGATCAGATAGACCATTCCTGGGGGAAGCGCGGAAAGCCAGTGTTGTACGTCGACCACGCGCGCCACCCCTTCCCGGTCCGGCCTCGAACCCTACCCTCCGATCCCGGGTGGCGGCGGTCCGCTCATCCGGCCACCACCCGGCCGGGCCACCGGACCCCGGACCGGGCCACCCAGCCCCGGACCTGGTCAGGCGGCCGGGGCGAGGAACTCCAGGCGGTTGCCGTGCGGGTCGTGGGTGTGGAATCGCCGCATGCCGGGGATCTCGTCGTCGCCCCAGATCACCGGGTGGCCGGCGGCGGCCAGCCGGGCGGCGAGCGCGTCGAGGTCGGGGCGGAGCAGGGCCGGGTGCGCCTTGCGGGCGGGCTGGAACTCGTCCTCGACGCCGAGGTGCAGTTCCGCGTCGTACCCGGTGAACCAGCAACCGCCGCGGGTGGCGAGGGCCGGCGGCTTGGCCTTCTCGACCAGGCCGAGCAGACCGACGTAGAAGGCCCGGGATGTCTCCTCGGAGCCGCGTGGGCAGGCGAGCGCGACGTGATGGATCATGGTGGCACCTCCTCGTCCCGAACCCTGGCACGAGGTTGCGCGGATAGCAAGACGGACGTACGGTTTTGTTGAGCGCCGAGCGCGGGTAAGTGTCGCCTAACCAGGGCACCACCCCGGCCGGTGCGACAGACTGCTCAGGACTACTCACGGTCGCTGGTGTGAAGGAGTACGACGTGGCGAGCCTCGACACCTTCGGTGCGAAGACCCAGCTACGCGTCGGAGACGCGAGCTACGAGATTTTCAAGATCGGCAAGGTGGAGGGCCACGACCGGCTGCCCTACAGCTTGAAGATCCTGCTGGAGAACCTGCTGCGGACCGAGGACGGCGCGAACATCACCGCCGACCACATCCGGCAGCTCGGCGCCTGGGACCCCACCGCCGACCCGAGCGTGGAGATCCAGTTCACCCCGGCGCGGGTGCTGATGCAGGACTTCACCGGCGTGCCCTGCGTCGTGGACCTGGCCACCATGCGGGAGGCGGTCCGTGACCTCGGCGGCGACGCCACCAAGGTCAACCCCCTCGCCCCGGCCGAGCTGGTCATCGACCACTCCGTCATCGCCGACCTGTTCGGCCGCGAGGACGCCTTCCAGCGCAACGTCGAGCTCGAGTACGAGCGCAACAAGGAGCGCTACCAGTTCCTCCGTTGGGGCCAGACCGCGTTCAACGAGTTCAAGGTCGTCCCGCCGGGCACCGGCATCGTGCACCAGGTCAACATCGAGTACCTGGCCCGTACGGTCATGGAGCGCAACGGCCAGGCGTACCCGGACACGGTCGTCGGCACCGACTCGCACACCACCATGGTCAACGGCCTGGGCGTGCTGGGCTGGGGCGTCGGCGGCATCGAGGCCGAGGCGGCCATGCTCGGCCAGCCGGTCAGCATGCTGATCCCGCGGGTCGTCGGCTTCAAGCTCTCCGGCGAGATGCCGGCCGGCACCACCGCCACCGACCTGGTGCTCACCATCACCGAGATGCTGCGCAAGCACGGCGTGGTCGGCAAGTTCGTCGAGTTCTACGGCCCGGGCGTGAGCGCCGTACCGCTGGCCAACCGGGCCACGATCGGCAACATGTCCCCCGAGTACGGCTCCACCGTCGCGATCTTCCCGATCGACGCCGAGACCGTCCGCTACCTGGAGCTGACCGGCCGCGACCCGCAGCAGGTCGCGCTCGTCGAGGCGTACGCCAAGGAGCAGGGCCTGTGGCACGACCCGGCCCGCGAGCCGGAGTACTCGGAGCGCCTGGAGCTGGACCTCAGCACCATCGAGCCGTCCCTGGCCGGCCCGCGCCGCCCGCAGGACCGGGTGCCGCTGGGCAGCGCCAAGACGCTGTTCCGCTCCGCGCTGACCGACTACGTGGCCGAGGAGGCCGCGGGCGTGGAGAAGGAGCTCAAGCCGGGCGTGGCGCGCGAGCAGCTGCCCCGCGGCGCCGCCGGCCCCGCCGACGAGGCCAGCGCCGAGTCCTTCCCGGCCAGCGACCCGCCGGCCAACGAGTTCAGCGACCCGGCCGACGAGCCGCGCGACCTGGAGACCGCAGCGGCGGGTGCCGGTGGCCGCGCCACCAACCCGATCCGGGTGACCAGCGCCGACGGCGTCGAGTACGAGCTGGACCACGGCGCCGTGGTGATCGCCGCGATCACCTCCTGCACCAACACCTCCAACCCGCAGGTCATGATCGGCGCCGCGCTGCTGGCCCGCAACGCGGTGGAGAAGGGCCTGTCCCGCAAGCCGTGGGTCAAGACCACCCTGGCGCCGGGCTCCAAGGTCGTCATGGACTACTACGACCGCGCCGGCCTCACCCCGTACCTGGAGAAGCTCGGCTTCAACCTGGTCGGCTACGGCTGCACCACCTGCATCGGCAACTCCGGCCCGCTGCCGGAGGAGGTCTCCGCCGCGGTCAACGAGAACGACCTCGCCGTCGTCTCGGTGCTGTCCGGCAACCGCAACTTCGAGGGCCGGATCAACCCGGACGTCAAGATGAACTACCTGGCGTCCCCGCCGCTGGTGGTCGCGTACGCACTCGCCGGCACCATGGACATCGACCTAGCCAACGAGCCGATCGGCGAGGACAGCCAGGGCAACCCGGTGTTCCTGCGCGACATCTGGCCGAACAGCGCCGAGATCCAGGACGTCATCGCCTCGGCGATCGGCGCCACCGGCTTCAGCTCCGCGTACGCCGACGTCTTCGCCGGCGACGAGCGGTGGCAGTCGCTGCCGACCCCGACCGGCGACACCTTCGCCTGGGACGGCGAGTCCACCTACGTCCGCAAGCCCCCGTACTTCGAGGGCATGGAGCGGGACCCGAAGGCGGTCTCCGACATCGCCGGCGCCCGGGTGCTGGCCAAGCTGGGCGACTCGGTGACCACCGACCACATCTCCCCGGCCGGCTCGATCAAGGCGGACTCCCCCGCCGGCAAGTACCTGGCCGAGCACGGCGTCGCCCGGCACGAGTTCAACTCGTACGGCTCCCGCCGAGGCAACCACGAGGTGATGATCCGGGGCACCTTCGCCAACATCCGGCTGCGCAACCAGCTGGTGCCGGGCGTCGAGGGCGGGTTCACGGTCAACCACCTGACCGGCGAGCAGACCTCGATCTACGACGCCGCCATGGCCTACCAGGAGTCGGGCGTCCCGCTGGTCATCCTGGCCGGCAAGGAGTACGGCTCCGGATCGTCCCGCGACTGGGCGGCCAAGGGCACCATGCTGCTCGGCGTCAAGGCGGTCATCGCCGAGTCGTACGAGCGGATCCACCGCTCGAACCTGATCGGCATGGGCGTGCTGCCGCTGCAGTTCCCGGTCGACACCACCGCCGAGTCGCTGGGGCTCACCGGCACGGAGACCTTCTCCATCGCCGGCGTGACCGCGCTGAACGACGGCGAGACCCCGCGTACGGTGAAGGTCACCACCGACACCGGCGTGGAGTTCGACGCCGTGGTCCGGATCGACACCCCCGGTGAGGCGGACTACTACCGGCACGGCGGCATCCTGCAGTACGTGCTGCGTCGCATGATCGCCAGCTAACGTCGTAACCCCGGAACGGGCCCCTTCCCGCGTATGCGGGGAGGGGCCCGTTCGCGTCGGGGGGATCCGTCACCCGGCGGACAGTTCCCGGGTCGGCGTGGCGACGAACCGGCCCACCCGGGTGACCAGCATCGCCATCTCGTACGCGATCAGGCCGACGTCGGCGTCCTCGGAGGCCAGCACGGCCAGGCAGGCGTTGGGCCCGGCCGCGGTGACGAAGAGGAACGACGACTGCATCTCGATGATGGTCTGCTGCACCTGGCCACCGCCGAAGCGCTTGCCCGCGCCCCGGGCCAGGCTCTGGATGCCGGCCGCCATCGCCGCCAGGTGCTCGCCGTCGTCCCGGCTCATTCCCCGTGACGCGGCCATCAACAAGCCGTCGGTGGAGAGCGCCACGGCGTGTTCCGCCTGCCTGACCCGGCCGACCAGGTCATCCAGCAGCCACGTCAGGTCCGCGCTCGAAGCCGTCTGCTGCGCCACTCGTCCTCTTCTTCCCGGCTGGTGTGCCGTGCTCGTCTGGGATACGCCGGTTCGGCGTCCCGTCAGGTCGCCTGCTGGTCTGCGGTGTTCGACCTGCCGCCCGCCGCGCGCCCCGCCGCGCGGCTGCGCCGCGCCGGTCCGGTCGGCGCTCGTCGCCGGGGGTACCGGCGCCGGCGGGCGCGTCGCATGGTCGTCCCGGCCGTTGTCCGAGGTGGACGGGCCGCCCCACGGAGCGGGGTCGGGCCGGCGGCACCGGATCGACCCGCCGGCGTCCGTCGCCGGCACACCCGCCGGGCTCCGTCCCCAGGGGACGGTCGGGGCCTGCGGCGATCGCCGTCGGGATGGCGGCTGCGGGTCCGCGCTGTCGTTGCCGCCGCCCGCCGACAGCCCGGGATACGCTGCGGTCCGGCCGGCGTCCCCGGGCGTCCGGGCGCCGAGCAGGTCGACGCCGTCCCGGACGGGCACCCGCGCCGCGCGGGACCGCGGCGCGGCCGGCGACACGAGCAGGGCGACAGCCCTGGTCCGGAGACTCGTACTGCGGGAACCCATCACACCATCCTGACGGGCCATTCGGTCACGTGCCCGATGGCGAGATCGACCATCCGATCGACACCGGCGCACGCTAGCAGCGTCCGGAACTTGACTCAAGCGAACCTGATCATGGCGGTTGGGCGGGGCGTCGCGGCGCGCAGCGAGGAGAACCCGGGCGCGGCACCGCCCCCTGTGCCAAGCTTCGGGGCATGGACGACAAGACCATCCTGAACCGGATCTCCGAGCTCGTGGACGAGGAGCACCGGCTGCGCGCGGCCGCGCAGGAGAACGAGGCCGGCACCGACGACACGGCCCGGGAGCGGCTGCGGGCCCTGGAGGAATCCCTCGACCAGTGCTGGGACCTGTTGCGCCGCCGCCGGGCGGCCCGCCAGGCGCACGGAGACCCGGACGCCCAGGGTGCGCGCCCGCTCTCGGAGGTCGAGCGCTACCTCCAGTGACGCGCGGCTTGCGGCGCGGTGGCCGCGCCGGTAGCCGGCCGACGGACCAGGCGCCCGCGTCCCGGGGCGGGAGGCACCCGCCCCGGGACGGGGGACGCTCAGCGGATCCCCGCCTCCCGCAGCAGCAGACCGGTCAGCTCGACGGGGTCGGTGTCCGCGGCGGGCAGGCCCCGGGCGATGAACCAGGTGCCGACCACCCGGACGTCCCGGGCCAGGAACTCCGGGCCCTGCGGGTTGGCCACCACGTCGACCACCTGCGGCAGGTCGATCATGACCAGCCGCCCCCGGTGCACCAGCAGGTTGTACGGCGACAGGTCGCCGTGCGCGTACCCGGCCCGGGCCAGCACGACCAGCGCGTCGACCAGTTGCTCCCACAGGTCTCTGAGCTCGGCGCCCGCGGGGCGGAGCTGGGCCAGCCGGGGCGCGGCCTGCCCCTCCTCGGCGTCCCCGACGAACTCCAGCATCAGTTCGGTCCCGAGCAGCTGCACCGGGTACGGCACGGCGATCCGCCCGGAGGCGGCGCCGATCTCCCAGAGCCGGGCCAGGGCGGCGAACTCGGCGGCCGCCCACTGCCCGGCGATCATCTGCCGGCCGAACGCGGTGCGCCCGGCCATCGCCCGGTTCTCCCGGGACCGCCGGACCCGGCGCCCCTCCAGGTAGCCGGCGTCGCGGTGGAAGAGCCGGTGCTGGGCGTCCCGGTAGCGCTTGGCCGCCAGCAGGCAGGAGCGGTCGGTGTCCGGTACGGCCCGGCGGACCAGGTGGACGTCCGCCTCCTTGCCGGTTTTCAGCACCCCGAGTTCGGTGTCCTTGGCGGCCAGCTCGGTGACCAGCCACGCGGGGTGGGGTTCGGGCCCGTGCACGGCCTCGTCCCAGGAGGACCAGTGGTCCTCCTGGTCGGGCTCGTCGTCGGGTTCGGCGAGGGCCGGCTCGGCGTGCCGGCCCTGCTTCAGGAAGTACGGTTCGTCGTCGTCGAAGCGGCTCTTGCCGCGGCCACGGCGCTGTGGCGCCGGGAAGTCGTGATCACGCACGGGTGGGTTGATCCTTCGATCGAGGCTGGTGGAGGCAGGCGGAACGACCCTGCAAAGACGGCCATGACCGACCTCCTCTCCTCGACCGGGCTCCGCCCGGCTGCGCGCTCGCGCGGCCCCATGCTGGCCGCCGGGCGCGGGCGGGTCAACCGAATTACGCCCGCGCCTGCGGTCGGCGCCGGCCCGGCCGGCGGAGCCCGGCCAGCCGCGCTCAGCCGGCCAACACCGCGGCCACCGCGGCGATCAGCCCGTCCACCGTGCGGGTGGGGGCGAACCGGGTGTCCGACCAGCGGCGGCCGCGGTGCAGCCACACGCTGGGCAGGCCGACGGCGGTCGCGCCGCCGATGTCCGCCTCCGGGCTGTCCCCGATCACCCAGGCGCCACGCAGCGGCATCCGGGCCCGCTGGGCGGCGAGCGCGAAGATCCTCGGGTTGGGCTTGCTGACCCCGGCCTCCTCGGAGATCACCCAGTCGACGACGTACCGGTCCAGGCCGGTGCGGCGGATCTTCGTGTCCTGCTGGCGTACCGCGCCGTTGGTGACCACCACCGGCACCCAGCCGGCGTCGTCGGCGATCCGCAGCGCGCAGGCCACCAGCGGATCCAGCCGGGTGTGTGTCACCACCCCGTCGTGCAGCTCCTCGACCAGGTCGATGGACGGGATCCGCAGCCCGTACCGGTCCCGGATGGCGTCCGCGACGTCCCACCGGTCGGTCAGCCCGTCCGCGTCGACGGAGACCAGCCAGTCGATGTCGGTCGGCGGCGCGCCGATGCCGTCCAGGAAGCGCTCGCCCCAGGCACGGAACGGCCCGTCGCGGTCCAGCACGGTGTTGTCCAGATCGAGCAGGAGCAACGGCACGCGGAGACCTTACGGGACCAAGGTGTCCGGCCAACAGATCCCGCCGTCCCGCATCTTCAGGCGCGTAGCGTCACCCGCGGCAGTCCCTGGTCGGCGGGGCGGTCGGCGAGCATGCTGTGGGCGGCGCGGGTGGCTGCCAGCGCCGCCGGGTCGAGGGTGGCCACCAGCACGTCCTCCCCGGTGTCCGCGCCGCGGGCCAGGGGCCGCCCCTCCGGGTCGTACACCGCGGCGCCGCCGTTGAACCGCCACGGGTCGGTGCCGTCGACCGCGTTGGCGAAGACCACGTACATGGTGTTGTCCAGGGCGCGGGCGGCGTAGTAGAGGTCGCGGCGGTGTTCCGAGCCGGCCAGGTAGCCGCTCGGGCAGAGGTAGCCGTGCGCGCCGTCGGCGGCCGCGGCCCGGCCGTGCTCAGGGAAGCAGCCGTCGTAGCAGATGCCGAGACCGAACCGCCAGTCGTCGACCAGGAGGGTGGCGCCGTGCCGGCCCGGCTCGAACAGCTCGCGCTCGCCGCTCCAGAGCTGCTGCTTGTCGTACGCCGCCCGTACGCCGCCGGCCGGGTCGGCCACCAGGGACGAGATGGTGCGCCGCCCGTCGGGGTGCCGGACGGCCGCCCCGATCACCACGGTCGTCCCGCCGTCCCGGGCGGCCTGCCGCAGCGGGTCGAGCCGCGGGTCGTCGACCCGGCCGTCCTCGTCGGCGGCCACGTCGGTGCCGGTCGGGTCCGCCGCGAGGGTCGGCGGGTGGTACGCGGGCAGGAACAGCTCCGGCAGTACGACGATCCGGGCGCCGGCGGCCCGGCCGACGAGGCGGGCGGCGGTGGCGGCGTTGCCGGCGACGTCGCCGGGGACCGGCTCGGCCTGCACGGCGGCCACGGTCAGCGGGTGGGCGGGCGCGATCATGGGCCGATGGTAACCGGCTCGCGCGCCGGGCCGATCATGCGAACGCTCGTCTCAAGCCGTACGTACGGTTTGCGTAAGCCCGAGGCACCTGGGACGATCGGTGCGTGCCCAGAGTAAGTCAGGACCAACTCGACGCGCGCCGGCAGGAGATCCTCGCCGCCGCGCGGGCGTGTTTCGCCCGGCACGGCTACGAGGGCGCCACCGTCCGCCGGCTGGAGGAGGCCACCGGGCTGTCCCGGGGCGCCATCTTCCACCACTTCCGCGACAAGGACTCGCTCTTCCTCGCAGTCGCCGAGGACGACGCGGCGGTCATGGTGGAGACGGTCGCCCGCAACGGTCTGGTCCAGGTGATGCGGGACCTGCTGGCCGGGGCCGTCTCCCCGGACACCACCGGCTGGCTCGGCAGCCAGCTGGAGGTCTCGCGGCGACTGCGTACCGACCCGGCCTTCGCCAGACGCTGGGCGGAACGCTCGGCGGCGATCGCCGAGGCCACCCGGGAACGCCTGCTCCGCCAGCGAGAGGCCGGCGTGCTCCGCGACGACGTGCCGATCGACGTGCTGGCCCAGTTCCTGGAGCTGGCGTACGACGGGCTGGTGCTGCACCTGGCGATGGGCCGCCCCGCCGGCGACCTGGGCCGGGTGCTCGACCTGGTCGAGGAGGCGGTCCGCCGCCACTGACCGCTGCGCCGGATCTCGGTCCGGTAACTGGGCGGACGGGCCGGATGACCGCTGGCGGGCCTGCTCCACAATGGGCGCGACCCCTCGCGACAGGAGCAGAACATGACGGTCCTCGCGGCACCGGGCGACACCTGGGGCATCCCCGGCCCGGTCTTCCTGCGCTGGTACCTCCTCGCCGCGGCCGTGCTGGTCGTGGGCACCCTGGTGCACCGGTTCCGCACCCTGGCCGGCACGCCGGTCGACGGGGGCGCCGCCCAACTCGGGCCACAGCAGGTCGCGTACCTCAACGGCGGCGACCAGCTCGCCGTGTGGACGGCGCTGGGCGGGCTGCGCCGCGCCGGCGTGGTGGCCGTGGCCCCCGACCGGCGGCTCACCACCGCCGGTTCGCTGCCGGCCGGGGCCACCCCGCTCGACCAGGCCATCGTCAACGCCGTCGGGCGCGGCGTGCACTCCCGCGAGCTGCGCCGCGACGAATGGGTGACCCGTGCCCTGGAGCAGCTCCGCGACGGCCTCCAGCAGCGTGGCCTGGCGCTCGGGCCGGACCGGCGGGCCGCCCTGCGGCGCTGGCCGATGCTGATCGCCGCCCTGCTGGCGGTCGGCGTGATCCGCGCCTTCGTCGGCCTGTCCCACAGCCGGCCGGCGGGCTTCCTCCTGCTCAGCCTGGTACCGATCTTTATCGCGTTCCTGCTGTTCAGCCGGGTGCCCTGGCGCACCCGGGCCGCCGACCGGGCGCTGCACGAGCTGCGCAACCGGCACACCTGGCTGCGCCCCTCCGCCGCGCCGGCGTACGCCACGTACGGCCCGTCCGCCACGGCGATGGGCGTGGCGCTCTTCGGCACCGCGACCATCTGGGCCATGGACCCGGGCTTCGCCGACCAAGCCGAGATCCAGCGCCAGGCGATCGGCACGAGCGGCGGCTCAAGCAGCTCGGGCAGCTCCTGCAGCAGCGGCAGCAGCGGCAGCTCGTGCGGCGGGGGCAGCTCCTGCGGGGGCGGCGGCTGCGGAGGCGGCGGATGCGGCGGATGACCGGCCCGTCGCCGGCCCCCACCGCGACCGGCCCCGGTCCCTACGGCGTCGGCATCGGCTGGCGACCGGAGATCGCCGGTTTCGTGGCCGGCCTGCCCGGGCTGCGCTTCGTCGAGGTGGTGGCCGAGACGGTCAGCCCGGCCGGGCCGCTCCCCGACGGCCTCGCCGAGCTGCGCGAGCGCGGGGTCACCGTCGTACCCCACGGGGTGCGGCTCTCCCTCGGCGGCGCGGAACCGGTCGACCCGGCCCGGGTGGCGCACCTGGCCGGGGTGGCCGCGGCGGTGGACGCGCCCCTGGTCAGCGAGCACATCGCGTTCGTCCGGGCCGGCGGTCTGGAGGCCGGCCACCTGCTGCCGCTGCCGCGCAGCCGGGACGCGGTCGCCGCGGTGGTGGCGAACGTCCGGCGAGCGCAGGCCGAGCTACCGGTGCCGCTCGCGCTGGAGCCGATCGCCGCGCTCTTCGACTGGCCGGACGACGAGCTGGACGAGGCCGACTTCCTCACCGAGATCCTCGACGCCACCGGGGCGCTGCTGCTGCTCGACGTCGCCAACGTGCACGCCAACGCCCGCAACCGGGGCGGCGACCCGCTGACCCTGCTGGACCGGCTGCCGCTGGACCGGGTCGCCTACGTCCACGTGGCTGGCGGCGCCGAGCAGGGCGGCTTCTACCACGACACGCACACCGACCCGGTCCCCGCCGAAGTGCTCGACCTGGTCGGTGAGCTGTGTGCCCGGCGTCGGCCGCCGGCGCTGCTGCTGGAACGCGACGGCCACTACCCGCCCGCCGCCGAGCTGCGCGCCGAACTGGACGCCCTCGCCGCCGCCTCCGGGTACCCGGTGGTCACGTGACCCGGGACTCCGGCGCCGGCCGCACCGCCGGGGCGGACCCGGCCGGCACGCCGTCGCCCGCCGCTCCCCCGGCCGGACGGCCGCCGTCGTCCAGTGCTCCCCCAGCCGTCGGGGGCAGCAGCCTGGCCGCGCGGCAGGCCGAGCTGGTCGCGGCGCTGGTCGCCGGGGGCCCGCTGCCGCCCGGGTTCGCCCCGCAACCGGTGGCGGCGGCCCGCCGGGCGCTGCTGCGCAAGCGCGCGGGCGACGTGGCCAGGCACTGGCCACTGCTCGCCGCCGGCCTCGGCGCCGACTGGTCGGCCACGTTCGCCGGGTGGGCGGCGGGCCGCCCGACCAACGGGTCGCTGCGCGACGGCTGGGACCTGGCCCGGGAGCTGCGCGACCACGGCCGGCTGCCGGCGCTGGGCGCGGAGGAGCTGGCCAGCCGCGAGGCCACCACCCGCTACGACGGGCGTACCGCACCCCGGCCCCGCCGGCTACCGGCCGTCGCTCGGGCCGGCGGCGCCGTCGCGGTGCAGCTCGCCGGCCGGGTACGCCTGCTCCGCCCGGCCCGCCGCTGACCATCCCTGGCACGGCGTCCCCGCGTACGGCAGGATCGGACGCATGGATCTCGGACTCGCCGACCGGGTGTACGTGCTGACCGGCGCCTCCCGTGGCCTCGGCTTCGCAACCGCCGAGCAACTCGTCGCCGACGGCGCGCGGGTGGTGATCTCGGCCCGCAGCCCGGAACGGGTGACCGCGGCGGTCGAGGCGCTCGGCGGGCCGGAGCGGGCGATCGGCCTGGTTGCCGACCTGACCGACCCCGGTGCCCCGGAGCGGTTGGTCGCCCTGGCGTGCGAGCGGTTCGGCCGGCTCGACGGGGCACTGATCTCGGTGGGCGGGCCACCCCCGGGCAGCGCCGCCCGGGTGACCGACGAACAGTGGCGGGAGTCCTTCGAGACGATCTTCCTGGGCAGCGTCCGCACCGCCCGTAAGGTCGCCGCCGCGCTCCCCGACGGAGGCGTGATCGCGCTGGTCCTCTCCACCTCGGCGCGGAGCCCACTGCCCGGTCTCGGCATCTCCAACGGCCTGCGCCCCGGTCTGGCTGGCGTGGCCAAGGACATCGCCGACGAGTACGGGCCGCGCGGGGTGCGGGTGGTCTCGCTGCTACCCGGGCGGATCATGACCGACCGCAACAAGGAACTCATGGCGGCCAGCGGCAACCCGGAGCGGGCCCGGGCCGAGGCGGAGGGCGGCATCCCGCTGCGCCGGCTCGGCGATCCGGCCGAGTTCGGCCGGGTCGCGGCGTTCCTGCTCTCCCCCGCCGCCAGCTACGTGACCGGGGTGACCGTGCCGGTCGACGGCGGCGCGCTGCGCGGCCTGTGACGGCCGGGCGACGCCGGTCCGGGGCTGGCCCGCCGGACGGGGCCCGGGCGGCGGCGCCCCGGTTCGGCCCGGCCGAGGCAAGCCGGGCGGGGGCGTCCCACGCCGGCGGGGACGGCCCGGGCCGGACAGCCGAACCGCCGGCCGCGCGGCGCTCTCCCCGACCGACGAAGGAGCAGCTCGCGGCGGCGGCCGGAAAGCTGCTGCCGGATGTGATCGCGCCCGGCCTGGACGTGCTCTTCGTCGGGATCAACCCGGGCCTCTGGTCGGCGGCCACCGGCTGGCACTTCGCCCGACCGGGCAACCGGTTCTGGCCGGCGCTGCACCGGGGCGGCTTCACCCCGCGCCAGCTGCACCCGAGCGAGCAGGACGAGCTGCCCGCCCTCGGGCTGGGCATCACCAACATGGTGGCCCGGGCCACCGCCCGCGCCGACGAGCTGAGCGCGGAGGAGCTGGTGCGCGGCGCGGAGGAGCTGGCCGGCAAGGTCGAGCGGTACCGGCCGCGCTGGGTGGCGGTGGTCGGGGTCACCGCGTACCGGATCGGGTTCACCCGGCCGAAGGCCGGCTTCGGCCCACAGCCGGAGCCGCTCGGCGGCGCCCGGCTGTGGGTGCTGCCCAACCCCAGCGGGTTGAACGCGCACTTCACGCCGGCGACGCTCGGCGCCGCCTTCGGCGAGCTGCACGCGGCGGTGGGCGCCTAGTTGGCCGCAGCCGGCGGCAGCGCCTCCCGCGCCACGTACGTGCCGAGCGGCACCGTCGTGACCACCGGCTCCGGCTGGTCCGGCTCGGCGTACGGGGCCGGCGAGTCGGTCACCGCGAACTGGGTGCGGTAGAGCTCGGCGTAGAGGCCGCCCACAGCGACCAGCTCCTCGTGCCGGCCGCGCTCGACGATCCGCCCCTCGTCGAGGACGAGGATCTGGTCGGCGTCCCGGACGGTGGAGAGCCGGTGCGCGATCACCAGCGCGGTACGCCCGGTCAGCGCCACGGACAGCGCCCGCTGCACGGCCGCCTCGCTCTCCGAGTCGAGGTGCGCGGTGGCCTCGTCGAGGATGACGATCGACGGAGCCTTGAGCAGCAGCCGGGCGATGGCGATGCGCTGCTTCTCGCCACCGGAGAAGCGGTAGCCGCGCTCGCCGACCGTGGTGTCGAGCCCGTCGGGCAGCGAGCGGACCAGGTCCGCCACCTGTGCGCCGGCCAGGGCGGCCCAGATCTCGTCGTCGGTGGCGTCCGGCTTGGCGTACCGCAGATTCTCCCGGATGGTCTCGTGGAACAGGTGGGAGTCCTGGGTGACCACGCCGATCTCGTCGCGCAGCGAGGCGAGGGTGGCGTCCCGGACGTCGACGCCGCCGACCAGCACCTGACCATCGCTGACGTCGTAGATCCGGGAGATCAGCATGGACAGCGTCGACTTGCCGGCGCCGGAGGGACCGACCAGGGCCACCATCTGCCCGGGCTCGACGCCGAACGAGACGCCCTTGAGCACCGGCTCGTTGACCGTACGGTCCAGCGTGGCGACCTCCTCCAGCGAGGCCAGCGACACCTCGGCGGCACTCGGGTAACGGAACCGGACGTCCCGGAACTCGACCCGGCCGCTGCCCCGGGGCACCGGCACCGCGTCGGGCTTCTCCTCAATGCCGGGACGCAGGTCGAGCACCTCGAAGACCCGGTCGAAGGAGACCAGCGCGCTCATAACGTCAACCCGGACGTTGGACAGCGCGGTGAGCGGCCCGTAGAGCCGGGTGAGCAGCAGCGCAAGCTTGACCACGGTGCCGGCGCTGACCGCGCCCATGACGGCGAGCCACCCGCCCAGGCCGTAGGTGAGGGCCTGCGCGAGGGAGGCGACCAGCAGCATGGCCACGAAGAACGTCCGCGAGTACATGGCGGACTGGATGCCGATGTCCCGGACCCGCTCCGCGCGGCCGGCGAACCGGGCCGCCTCCACCTCGGGCGAGCCGAAGAGCTTGACCAGCAGCGCGCCGGCCACGCCGAACCGCTCGGTCATCGTCGCGTTCATCTTCGCGTCGAGGTTGTACGACTCGCGGGTGATCTCGGCGAGCCGCCGGCCGACCCGGCGGGCCGGGATGATGAAGATCGGCAGCAGCACCAGCGCCAGCAGGGTGATCTGCCAGGAGAGGATGAGCATCGCGCCGGCGGTGAGCACCAGCTGGATGACGTTGCTGACCACCCCGGACAGGGTGGAGGTGAACGCCCGCTGGGCGCCGAGCACGTCGTTGTTGAGCCGGCTGACCAGCGCACCGGTCTGGGTGCGGGTGAAGAACTGCAGCGGCATCCGCTGGACGTGGTCGTAGACCCGGGTCCGCAGGTCGAGGATGATCCCCTCCCCGATCCGGGCCGAATACCACCGTTGCGCCAGGGAGAAGAGCGCGTCGGCGACGGCCAGCGCGGCGATGATCAGAGCGAGCCGGACCACCGTCGAGCCCGCGTCGGGGCCGCCGCGGGCGATCGCGTCGATGACGTCACCGGCGAGCAGCGGGGTGGCCACCCCGACCACTGCGGCGATCACCACGGTGATCAGGAAGACGACGATGTCGCGCCGGTACGGCCGGGCGAACGCGACAATCCGCTTCGCGGTGCCGCGCTTGAGCTGGTGGGTGGAGACCTGGTCCCGGTCACGCATGGACCGGAGCATGCTCCAGCCACCCATGCCGCCACCGGCCATCGGGTTGGACACTCGTCACCTCCGGGTCGTCGAGCAGCCCTGGACCGTCGGGTCAATTCTCCCGACGACTACGACAACCTCGCGAGTAACCCGGATCTTCCCGTACGGTCCTTACCCCTATTCTCCCCGCCCGGCCAGGTCCCGCAGTCGGCGGGTCTGCGCCTCCCGCTCGGCCCGCTGCTGCTCCGCGTGGGTACGCCCGGCGGCGCCGGCGAGCAACGCCTTGATCTCCACGATCGCGTCGCGGTTGTTGGCCAGCAGACCGGCGGCCAGGTCTCGCACCGCGGCGTCCAGCTCGGGGGTGGGCACCACGAGGGTGGCCAGCCCGATCCGGTCCGCCTCGGCGGCGTCCATCCGGCGGCCGGTGGCGCAGATCTCCAAGGCGCGGGAATAGCCGACCAGGTCGAGGAGGCGCTTGGTGCCGGCCAGGTCGGGCACCAGCCCCAGGGTCACCTCGGCCATGGAGAGAACGGCGTCCTCGGCGAGCACCCGCAGGTCACAGGCGAGGGCCAGCTGGAACCCGGCGCCGATCGCGTACCCCTGCACCGCGGCGACGGAGATCACGTCCGGGCGGTGCAGCCAGGTGAACCCGGCCTGGAAGTCGGCGATCCGGTCCGCGCACCCCTGCTCCGGCAGCGCGGCAAGCTCGGCGAAGGAGCCCGGGCCGGCGGCGCCGGCCACCGACAGGTCGAGACCGGCGGAGAAGGCCCGCCCCTCGCCGCGTACGACCACGACCCGGACGTCGCCGGGCAGATCGCGGGAGAAGTCGCTCATCGCGCGCCACATCGCCGGGGTCTGCGCGTTGAGCACGTCGGGCCGGCACAACGTCACCGTCGCAACCGGCCCGTCGCAGTCGAGTCGCACTCCGGTCGTTGCGGAGGTCACCGGACCATCCGGAGCCCGACATTGATGGACGACGCTGGCGGGCGAGTCACGCCTTCTTGCGGCGCCGGGCCCCGCCACGCTGCCGCAGCTGCACCCCGGACTCGGTCAGCACCCGGTGAATGAACCCGTAGGAACGGCCGGTCGAGGCCGCGAGCGCACGGATGCTCTCACCCGAGGTGTACCGCTTTACCAGGTCCTTGGCGAGCGTCTGGCGCTCGGCTCCGACGATCCGGCGACCCTTCTCAGTGCTGGTGGCTGTGCCGGTGGCTGCCATGCTGATCCCTCACGTCCCAGACTGTGCGGTTCGGATACGGTCCCACCTATTAGACCGCCTCGAACGATCATGCGCCAGATATCAACTAATCGCCAACCGACACGCTATGCAATGTCAGCTTCCCGATAGAGTGACCCCTCCTGACCGGTCAGGCGGCGCCGTCCGGCTGGATCATGGTGAGCCGTCCGGCCGGCTGACCCGTACGCTCCCTCGCGTGACCGACCTGCTCGCCGCGGCCGCGGCCGCGGCCCTCGTCTTCGCGGCCACCAACATCGACGACATCGTCGTGCTCACCGTGCTCTTCGTGGCGGCGCGCGGCGCCGGTCGGCCCCGCCCCTGGCACATCGTGGCCGGGCAGTACCTGGGCATCGGCGCGCTCGTCGCCGCTGCGGTGGTGGTCGCCGCCGGGCTGCTTGTCGTACCGGACCCGTGGACCGGCCTGCTCGGGCTGCTGCCCATCGCGCTCGGCGTCCGGGCGCTGCTGGCCCGCTCCGACGACGACGAAGCCCCGGCAGTGGTCGGCAGCCTACTCGGCGTGGCCGGGGTCACCATCGCCAACGGCGCCGACAACATCGCCGTCTACGTGCCGGTGTTCCGCTCCCTCCACCCGGCCTCCGGCCTGGTGTACCTGCTGGTCTTCGCGGCACTGGTGGCGGTCTGGTGCACGCTGGCTGCCCTGCTCGGCGGTCACCCCCGGGTGGTGCGCCTGGTCGCCCGCGCCGGCCACTGGCTGGTCCCGGCGATCTTCGTGGCCATCGGCGCCACCATCCTGCTCGCCTCCGGCGTCCTCCCCCACCTCGCCGACCTGCTCGGCTGATCGAGGTCAGGCGAGTTCGACGAGTTCGAGAAGATCGTCGCTCCAGGCGTCCTCGTCGCCGTCGGGCAGCAGGATGGCGCGGTCGGGCTTGAGCGCCGTCACGGCACCGGGGTCGTGGGTGACCAGCACGATCGCGCCGGGATAGCGGGCGATGGCGTCGAGCACCTGCTCCCGGCTGACCGGATCGAGGTTGTTGGTCGGCTCGTCGAGCAGCAGCACGTTGGCGCCGGAGCAGACCAGGGTGGCCAGGGCCAGCCGGGTCTTCTCACCGCCGGAGAGCACCCCGGCCGGCTTGTCGACATCCTCGCCGGAGAAGAGGAACGCGCCGAGGATCTTGCGCAGGTCGGTGTCCGTCTGCTCCGGAGCGGCACTGCGCATGTGCTCCAGGATCGTCCGGTCCACGTCCAGGGTCTCGTGCTCCTGGGCGTAGTAGCCGAGCCGCAGGCCGTGGCCGGGGCGCACCTCGCCCGTGTCCGGCTCCAGCAGGCCGCCGAGCATCCGCAGCAGGGTGGTCTTGCCAGCGCCGTTGAGGCCGAGGATGGCCACCCGCGAGCCGCGGTCCACCGCGACGTTGACGTCGGTGAAGATCTCCAGCGACCCGTACGACTTGGACAGGCCGGTCGCGGTGAGCGGGGTCTTGCCGCACGGCGCCGGGTTGGGGAAGCGCACCTTCGCCACCTTGTCCGCGACGCGCACCTCCTCCAGGCCGCTCAGCAGCTTCTCGGCCCGCCGAGCCATGTTCTGCGCGGCGACCGTCTTGGTCGCCTTGGCCCGCATCTTGTCGGCCTGGGCCATCAGCGCGCCGGCCTTCTTCTCGGCGTTGGCCCGCTCCCGGCGGCGGCGCCGCTCATCGGTCTCCCGCGCCTCCAGGTACGCCTTCCAGCCCAGGTTGTAGACGTCGACCACGGACCGGGTGGCGTCCAGGAACCAGACCTTGTTGACCACCGCCTCCAGCAGCGAGGCGTCGTGGGAGATCACGATCAGACCACCCTTGTGGTTGGCCAGGAAGCCGCGCAGCCAGGTGATCGAGTCCGCATCCAGGTGGTTGGTGGGCTCGTCGAGCAGCAGGATGCCGCCGCCGTTCTCGCCCGCGTCCCGGAACAGGATCCGGGCCAGCTCGATGCGCCGCCGCTGGCCACCGGAGAGGGTGCCGATGGTCTGCGCCAGGGCCCGGTCCGGCAGCCCCAGGTTGGCGCAGATCCGGGCCGCCTCGGCCTCGGCCGCGTACCCGCCGAGCGAGGCGAACTGGTCCTCCAGCGCGCCATAGCGGCGGACCAGGCGCTCGTCGTCGGCGCCCTCGGCGAGCTTGGCCTCCAGCTCCTTCATCTGCGCCATGAGCACGTCCAGGCCACGGGCGGAGAGCACCCGGTCCCGGCCAGTGACGTCCAGGTCACCGGTGCGCGGGTCCTGCGGCAGATAGCCGATCGCGCTGCGCCGGTCGAGCTGCCCGGAATACGGCTGCCCCTCCCCGGCCAGCACCTTGAGCGTGGTGGTCTTGCCGGCGCCGTTGCGACCGACCAGGCCGATCCGGTCGCCCGGCTGCACGCGCAGCGTGGTGTCGGACAGCAGGATCCGGGAACCGGCGCGCAACTCCAGGCCGGTGGCAGTGATCATTTCGAAGTACTCGCTCTCGGGGTCCGGAAGGGCTGATTCAGGGCACGCGAAAGCGCCGGCGGGTCATCAATTCCCGTCGGCGCGGGGCCGTTCAGCCTTCGCAGCGCAGCACGGGCCAAGTGTACCGGGCGTGGCGCGCCCGTCCGTCCGGATTACCGGGCAAGATCATCGGGTACGGGAAACGCCGTCCGGACCCATTCCGGTACCGCAACGACCACACACGGACTGATCGGTGATCGGGGTCAACATGGAGCTGAACGAGAACGCGCGGATCGACACCAGCCAGGTGGAGGACCGGCGAGGGTCCGGCGGAGGCGGCGGGATGGGCATTCCGATCCCAATCGGCGGCGGCCGGGGCGGCATCGTGGGCATCATCATCGCCGTCCTCGTCGCCCTGATCGGCGGCGGCTTCGGTCTCAACGCGGCGACCAACGGGGGCAGCTCGGACCAGGGCGACAACACCGCGCTCGAGCAGAAGTGCGCGGCGCAGGACGCGCTGAAGCAGCTCGACTGCCGCAACACCCTCTACGTCAACTCCATCCAGGCGTACTGGCGCACGGCCATGCCGGAGGTCTTCGGCGAGCAGTACCGGCCGTCCAAGACCGTCTTCTTCAGCCAGGCGGTGAGCACCGGCTGCGGCCAGGCCGACTCCGGCGTCGGGCCGTTCTACTGCCCGGCCGACGACCTGGTCTACATCGACCTCACCTTCTACCGCCTGCTGACCGACCAGCTCGGCGCGGAGGGCGAGTTCGCCCAGCCGTACGTGCTGGCCCACGAGTACGGACACCACGTGCAGGACCTGCTCGGCACCGAGGCGCAGATGCGCCGCCAGCAGCAGCGCGACCCGAACAACGCCAACGCGCTCTCCGTGAAGGGGGAGCTGCAGGCCGACTGCTACGCCGGCGCCTGGGCGAAGAACGCCACCGGCACCTCGGACGAGCAGGGCCAGAAAATCTTCAAGAGCATCACCGACCAGGACATCCAGCAGGCAATCGACACCGCCGAGAAGATCGGCGACGACGCGATCCAGCAGCGGTCCGGCCGGCCGGTGAACCCGGACGAGTTCACCCACGGCACCTCCGCGCAGCGCCAGCAGTGGTTCACCAAGGGCTACTCCACCGGCGACCCGAAGGCCTGCGACACCTTCGGCGGCACCCTCTGACGTCACCCGAGACCCCGGCGCCCGGCCCGGTGCGTCGGGGTCCCGCCACGTCCGTCCGGGCAGCGGGCAGACGCGGCACGATGACCGGATGAGTCTGCTACGACCCCGTCTCCGGGTCGCCGCGTACGTCATCCGGCGCGCGGCGGCCGGGCCGGAACTGCTCGTCTTCGACCACGTCGACTTCCCCGAGGCGGGCACCCAGGTCCCGGCCGGCGGGATCGAGCCGGGCGAGACGGTTGCCGAGGCCGCGGTCCGGGAGGTCGCCGAGGAGACCGGGCTGACCGGAGTCGAGGTGGTCGCCGAACTGGGGGTCAGCGACCACCCCCACCCGGAGACCGGCGGGGCCCGGCGCACCACCTATGTCCAGCTGCGGGTGACGGACGGGCCGGTCGGTGGGTGGGCGCACCGGGTCGCCGGAGACGGCGAGGACGACGGGCTGAGGCTCGCCTGTCGATTTGCCCCGCTCCCGCTCTCGGCCCGCCTCGCCGACCGTCAGGACGAGTTCCTCGACCGGATCCAGCCCTGATCCGTTACCTGTCAGTGCGCTCTAGCGACTGATCGGCATGTCCCGCCTTGCGGTGGGACGGTCCCGGTCTTACCCGCCTGAGCGGGGCCGGGTTGACGCTTCATGGCCACCGGCCCGCCGGGGCGGGTCTTATGGTCGGCTCCACGTCCTGCCACCGGGCCACTCCCGGCAGTGGTTGCCTCATGCGCGAGCGCGGCGAGGTTACGGGCGGCGTTCACATCGCGGTCGAGGACCAGGCCGCAAGAGTCGCAGAGGTAGGTTCGGACACGCAGCGGCAGTTTGGCTTTCACCGCGCCGCAGTCCGAGCAGGTTTTGCTGGAGGGATACCAGCGGTTGGCCACGATCCGCCGGCCGCCGTTCCACCTGGT
>NZ_JBUEGB010000094.1:0-19629 GCF_054963695.1 Micromonospora sp. RTBAU3-60
GCCAGGTCTCGCCACTGCTTGAGGCGGTTGAAGCAGCGTTCCACCACGTTGCGCTTCTCGTAGACCGCCCGGTCGAAGGCGGGTGGCCGCCCGCCGGCGCTGCCCTTGGCGGCTCGGCGGGCGACCTGGTCCGAGCGTTCCGGGATGACGTGCCGGATCCCGCGGTGCCGCAAAGCGCGGCGGGTGGAGTCGTGGGCGTAGCCCTTGTCCGCAATCAGTACGTCGGGGCGTTTGCGGGGGCGGCCCGGTCCCGGCTCGTTGACGCAGATCGCGTCCAGCAGCGCCAGCAGCTGGGGGTTGTCGCCGGCCTGACCTGGGGTGAGCAGAATCGACAACGGCCGGCCACGTCCGTCGACGGCCAGGTGGATCTTCGTGCTCAGCCCGCCTCGGGACCGGCCGATGGCCTCGCCATCTTGCGCACCAGGCGTCGCCGCACTTTTCGGGGAGTCCCCTTTTTGCGGGCGCCAGCGGCATGCTGGTGCGCCCGCGCGATCGACGAGTCGATGCTGATCGTCCACTGCACCGGTGTCCCGTCGTCGTGCACCTGCGCCGCTGCGAGGATCCGATCCCACGTCCCGTCGGCCGTCCACCGACGCAGCCGTTCGTGGCAGGTCTTCCACGGCCCGAACCGTTCCGGCAGGTCACGCCACGGCGCACCCGTGCGCAGCTTCCACAGGATCCCATTGACGACCTGGCGGTGATCCCGCCACCGCCCCCGCGCACCGCCCGGCTCGGGAAGCAACGTCGCGATCACCGCCCACGCCTCATCGGTCAGCTCACCACGACGCACCACCGGCACATCGTCAACGACCAACCCCTACAAGATCGGCAGGACACGCCCTAGTGCCCCGATAACGAACGTTTGAGATGTTGGGGTCAGGCTGCGCGGGTGTCGGGTTGGCCCGAGCGTCGTTGGCGTTCGCTGCGGACGCGGGCACGTTCGCGGCGTTGGGCGGCCAGGACCTCGGGATGGCGGGCGTTGGCGTTGCGCCAGCGCAGGTAGTCCTGCAGTTTCCGGGTCAGCGCGGGGTGGTTGGGTGGTTCGAGCCGGCGATCACGAAGGTGCGCCCGCACCGCCGCCAGGCCGACAGGCCAGACGGCGTGTCAAACACCGTGACATTCGTGGTCACGGCACTAGTTAGGCCATGCCGGTCAGACGGAGGCGAGGAACGCCCGCACCCGCTCCATGAGCAGCACGGACGCCTCCGGGTCGTACGCGTCGAGCGAGGAGTCGGCGAAGAGGTGCTGGTCGCCGGGATAGACGAACAGCTCGGCGTTCGCTGTGGAGCCGGCGAGCTCGCGTGCGGCCGGCAGGTCCTCGTCGAAGAACTCGTCGCCCTCCTTGCCGTGGATCTGCACCGGCACGCCCTCGGGCCACGTCTCTCCGAATTCCGCGACCGGGAGGCAGGAGTACATGAGCAGTGCCCCGCGGGCACCGGGCCGTGTCTGCGCGAGCCGCTGGGCGATCGTCACGCCGAAGGAGAATCCGGCGTAGACGAGCCCGGGGCCGAGTTCGTCGGCTGCGGCGATGCCGCGCTCCCGGATCGTGTCGAGCCCCAACTCGCGAGCGAATCCGAACCCCTCCTCGATGCTGCCGAACGCGCGGCCGTCGAACAGGTCCGGGGTGTGAACGGTGTGCCCGGCCTGTCGCAGGCTGTCGGCGAAGCTCCGGACCCCGTCGGTCAGGCCTTGGATGTGGTGGTAAAGCAGCACGTCGGTCACGGCGTTGAACTCCTTGCGAACGATCGAAATTTCTGGAACGTTCCGCGATGCTAGTCTGTTATGCCATGGCAGACAACCCGCCGGACTACGAGCTAGTCGATCGGATGGCGCTGACCAGACCGGACCAGGTGAAGGCCATCGGCCACCCGCTCCGCACGGTGATCCTGCAGCTCCTCCACGAGCGGGCCGCGACCGTGACCGAGTTAGCGGAGGCAGTCGAGCGCCCCAAGAGCACGGTCGCGCACCACGTGGACGTGCTTACACGGAACGGCCTGCTCCAGGTGGTGCGCACGCGGAAGGTGCGGGCGATCGAGGAGCGCTTCTACGGGCGCACCGCGCGGATGTTCTACGTGGCAGCGGAGCCATCACCCGCTGGCGAACAGATGCCGGGCGACTTCAACGACTTCGAGGTGGCTGCACGCGAGTCCGCGAAGGCGTTCGAGCAGGGAAAGCTCTGGGGCTTCATCCGGCATGCGCGCATCTCGGAGGATCAGGCCTCTCAGTTCTGGGACCGGATGGCGGAACTGGTTGATGAGTTCGACCGGATGCCGAGGTCCGGCGAAACCATGTACGGGTTCGCGATCGGCATCTATCCCACCGACCACCCGACCCTGCCGACGACGCAGTGATGCACCTACTCCGAGAATCGCGGACGGCCGGATCGTGCACCTGGTCAAGCTGGCTGCTGCCGTCGTCACTGACGATCGATCCGCCGGCAGACCAAGTCAGGCCACCCACCGCGTCCAGCTCGACGTCCTCGGACAGCCGGACATCGGGTACGACCTCCCCGTGCCAGCAGCCGGTGATGCCTCGGAGCGGAGTCTTTCGAATCGGCAACCCCAGACACGCCTCGCATTGCGGCTCGCACGGTCAGCAGAATTCTTCTGATCCTGTCGCATAGCCGTGGGCAGAGTGCCCGGATTTACCGCTGACCGGGCGTGGGAGACATCCGAATTTGCCGATGTACGCGAGTCGGCCAGGTCGCTTGCCTGTGCGCCGTCACGCATTTCGATTCGCACGCAATAAACCCGTGGCGGCGTCGATGATCAGCCCGCGATAATGGCCGGCGTGGAAGAGGTCGCGGTCGTCGTCGCCCATAACGAGCGCGCGACCCTGCGCGTCGGCGACGTGTTCCTGAAGGTCGACAGCGATCAGACGCGCATCGATGTCGAGGTCGAGGCGATGCGGCTGGCGCCCGTCCCGACCCCCGAGGTCCTGTGGCGCAAGCCGCCCGTCCTCGCGATCGCCGCCGTCCCCGGCCAGGCACTCGGCCGTCTCGGCGAGCCGTCGCCCGCGTCACCGGCGGCGTGGGCCGCGGCGGGCGCTGCGATCCGGGAGCTGCACGACGCGCCACCGCCGCCGTGGGCCGGCAAGAAGCTCGTCGGGCTGGACGCGGAGCTCGAGCGCGAATGCGCCTGGCTCGTCGACAGCGGCGTCCTGCCGGCCGACCTGGTCGACCGCAACCGCGAGATAGCCGAGGCCGCGATTCGGCCGTGGACGCCGGTGTTCATGCACGGCGACCTGCAGATCACCCACATCTTCACCGACGGCGACGAGGTCACCGGCGTGATCGACTGGTCCGAGGCGGCGCCCGGCGATCCGCTGTTCGACCTGGCCACCCTGACCCTCGGGCACGAGGAACGTCTCGGCGATCTCCTCGCCGGTTACGGCACCGACGTCGACCGGGACGTGATCCGCGCCTGGTGGTCGCTGCGCAGCCTGCTGGCGTCCCGCTGGCTGATCGAACACGGCTTCGACCCGTCCTTGCCAGGCTGCGAGTTCGACGTACTGAGATCGCAGATGTGAGACTGCACGAGCCCGACGGCCACGAGCGGTGACGGGGGCGCGGCTGGACATGCCGTTGTCACCGATCGCTGCGAAGGCGCAGCTGTCGTGGCTCACGACCGGTGCGCGCCATCGCCCACCTTGTATGCGACCCCAAGCGCGCCTCCCCTCTGGGTCACGACACCACGGGAGCGGGGTTCCAAGCTGTGTCCTGCCGGGTCAGGAAGTGACTTCTCCGAAGAGCCGGCTTGGGGATGCGAGTTGGTCACGCTTGAGTCTGTAGTCGTTCCCTGGCCGGGCCCCGCCGCCCCAGCTGCGGCGTTGTTGATCACGCGGCGGCCCGCAGGTTATCAGCCAGACCGTCAGCGGTGCGCTGTGCCCGTCAACTGCCGTCGACGGCGGTCCACAAGCACCGCAAGCGTCAGCGAAGCCTGCTGGCGATCCGCTGGCTGGTAGAACACGGCATCAACCCGGCCGCGCCAGGCTGCGAGGTCGACGTGCTGAAAATCCGGATGTGAGGCCGCACGAGCCCGCCCGCCACGACTGCCGTGTGCGATCTGCGTGTGTTGCGGTGCCGTCCGATTAAGCCGATGGGCGGCACGTCTTTCTGTCCGCCCATTGAGAGAGGCAACATGGCACTCATGTCGCTGCCCACCCCCACGCTGCACACCGCTCGCCTGCGACTGCGTCCCTTCAACGACGCGGATGCGAACGCCCTCTTCGCGCTGCACAGCAGCGCCTACGTGCTGCGCTACTGGGACGCGCCGCCCTGGACCGAACGTGTGCGCGCCGAGCGGTTCATAACGGCTTGCCGGCAGATGGCAGAGGAAGGCACCGGGACGCGGCTGGCCGTGGACCGTGTTTCCGACGGGGCGTTCATCGGCTGGTGCAGTCTGACCCGGTGGAATCCGGACTACCGCAGCGCGTCGCTGGGCTACTGCTTCGACGATGCAGCGTGGGGCCACGGCTACGCGACGGAGGCCGCGCGCGCTTTGCTGCGGTGGGCATTCGACACGCTGGACCTGAATCGCGTCCAGGCCGAGACCGATACGCGCAACGCGGCATCTGCCCGCGTACTGGAGAAGCTCGGGTTCGTGCGTGAAGGGACGTTGCGGGAGGACTGCGTCGTGAACGGCGAGGTCTCGGACTCGTGGGTGTACGGGCTGATCAGGCGGGAGTGGCGGCCGTCGTCCGAGCCGGTGCCCGCCCGCTGAGTCCTCCTCGCTCGCGCGGCGTCGCCCGGCATCCGGGTGCTTCGCTCCGCTGATTTGATGGGGCCGGCACAGTGCACTCTCTATGCCGCTGATCGCGCGACTCGCGTCGCGTTCGGCACGGCCGTCCGCGCAGCCGGCGAAGTGGCGTTTGGGCTCAGGTCCCGATCCGGATGCTCAGCTGAGCGCCAAGCTGACGGAATCCCAGCGCCCGCGCCACTCGGCGCGACGGGTTCGGTCGAGCCCGCCACTGCGGCAGCAGATGGTTCGCCAAACCGTCCGCGACTGCTGCGGAGGCAAAGGCACGCGCCAGCCCGCGCCCACGTTGATTCGGCTTGGTAAGTACGTACACGCCACCAGCCCGGGCCAGCGTCGGTAGCCAGCCGCCGCGACAACGTGATTCCCTCGGCGCACCACGAGTGCGTGGGACGTGATGTCGGCCAACCCGCATTCGTCGGCGTCGTCCGCCGTGACAGAGGCCAAAAGCATGTCGAGATCGGCATATTCTCCAGGGACTAGCGATCATCGGGATCCTTGGCGGTAAAGGCCGCCATCCGGACCGACTCGGGATCCCGCGTCTGTTCGCGTACGTCGGTCGGGTGCACGTGTTGTGCGGGGTAGGACCGGGTGGAGGATAGTGGGCAATCGCACCCGGCGACCTGAAGGACCTCTGAAGAGGTTGCCCGACCTCCGCTGAGTTCCAGCACGGTCCGGGTTCTTCAGGCACATCCACCTCTCGCGCGCGAATTGGGAGACACCTTGAAGCTCTTGCTTACGTCAGGCGGCGTCACGAACCCAAGCATCCACTCGGCGCTCGTGCAGCTCCTCGGCAAGCCGATCGCCGAGTGCCACGCCCTCTGCGTCCCGACAGCGCAGTGGGGCCACCCGATGTGCGGTCCGAAATCGGTGCGGGGCTTCGTAGCCGCCGAGCCCACGTTTCAGTACCTGTCCGGCCTGGGTTGGGCGTCGCTCGGTGTCCTCGAGCTCACCGCACTGCCCACCATCGGTGCGGAGCGATGGGTCCCCTGGGTCCGGGAGGCCGACGTGCTCCTGGTCGACGGCGGCGACGCGACGTACCTGTGCCACTGGATGCGGGAGTCCGGGCTGGCCGATCTGCTGCCATCGCTGCCCGAGATCGTCTGGGTGGGAGTGAGTGCCGGAAGCATGGTGATGACGCCCCGGATCGGAACGTACTTCGTCGAATGGCCGTCCGCGCCGGACGACCGCACCCTGGGAGTCGTCGACTTCTCGATCTTCCCGCACCTGGACTTTTTTCCAACAAACACCCTGGCCGACGCAGAGCGGTGGGCCGCCGAAATCGGTGTCCCGGCCTACGCCATCGACGAACAGACGGCCATCAAGGTCGTCGACGGCTCCGTCGAGGTGGTCTCCGAAGGGCAATGGAAGAAGTTCGGGTCATAGCCGTCCGGCATCCGTGACGTCGCGTCGTTGGACGTGACCCGTCACTTGCAGCACTTCCGAGAGCGCCCGCCCATGCCGCAGGTCGCGTCCGCTGCGGCCATCCGGATCTGCCACTCCTGGAGGGCGGCGCTCATCGCCGGTGGTGACGCACGGTGATGACTACCTTTCCCGCTTCCGCTTCCAGTGTCGCCGGCGACAAGGCGCGGCGCCGTCGAGTAACCGGGCTGCTTGGTCGGCGAGGTGGCGCCACCACTGCGTCCGGACCGGTGGCAGAGTCGGGTCTTTGCGGTGCTGAGAGCCGAAGGCCGGGGACGCACGGCCGACTCGAAGGTGCGTGGCATTGTTGGCGTGCCATGTCCCACCGAGGTTCAACCACCTTCGGTCCGCATCTTTTCTCGTCTGTCGCCGATCGGGGTCCGCCGGGCGTCTTCGATGTCTGGGTGGCAGCCGCCGCAGGGGCTGCGTCGCCTAACCACGGGCGATGCGGTAGCCGGTCCCGGCTTCGCGGATGTGGGTGAGATCCGCCGCGGTGATGCCGCGTCCGGTGAACCTTTCCACCGCGATGAGGCCCTTTTCTGCGCGGTCGCAGAAGTCGGCGAAGTCGAGCCCGGTAAGCGCGGCGGCGACGATCGGGGCGGTGTCGATGTCGCGCCACGGCTCGAATGACGCGAGCAACTGCCCTCGTTCGGCGAAGGACAGCCGGGTATCGGCGTTGACGTTCCAGAACATGCTCGCCGCTCGTCCTCGCGCCGATGCCGCCCGCAGGACCGGCTCGAGTGAACCCTGGAAGCCGTTGTACTCGACAGCCAAGACTGCCTCGGCGGTGTCGAGCACAGCGACCCAGGGCTCTACGCCGCCGCGGAGGTTCAGGTCCTTTTCGATGTCGGAGATTGCGGCGGGCCGGTCCGGGTCGGCGCCGAAGGCGCGCAGTACCTCCTCGACCGTGGTGCCGGTTGCCATGGTGACGGTCGCCGCCACCGATAGCGGGCTGCGGCGTATCCAGCGGTAAGCGTGCTCCGGGCGCGGGGGCCGTACCGGCTCGGGCTCGCCGCGCAGGCGGTGGCCCAGCCGGTCGGTGCGCCGGTGCACGACCTGCGGCGTGGGCGGCGCCGCCCACACCACCAGCTTGTATCTTTCGAACTCGCTGTCGGCTTCGTCGCGGCCCCGGGCGTGCACGCGCAGCCGGTAGTCACCTGGCCAGGGCGGCGTCTGGCCGCGTAGCGGTGAAGCTTTGTCGTCGTCCGGGCCGACGACTGAGGCGCGGCCCTCGGCGGCCCGCCAGCTCACCTCGACGACCTCCTCCCAGCCGGACTCCACCTCGGGCGGCGCCTGCGGTAGCACGGTCAACTGGACGTGAAGGCTGCCCTCGGCGACCCCGGTGCGGATCACGGCGCCGCCGTCGACCACGGCGACCAGCCCGTTGGCGGCGAAGTCGATGGTGCCGGGAACCCGCCCCTCGATCAACGCGAACCGGCCTTTCGACACCCGTACCGAGCCGAACGCCTGACAAGGCAGGAGATACTCCGCTCGAACCTTGGCCAGCAGCGCTGGCGCGTACGCCGGCGGCATCGGCGTCTCCCGCAGCAGGACGGCAGCGGCGCCGATCCCCACGCCGACGACGGCGGCGGCGCGGTCGACCAGCGGCGGAACGTGCGCCTGGTCGATGACGGCGCAGGCGGTGGCCGCGGTGAGGGCGAGGTACGCCGCCCCGTGCTGTGCCGCGATGGTGGCTTCGTCGCCTCCATCGGGGTCCATCACTAGCAGCGGCATGACCGCCGGGTGCGCCGCGAGCCGCCGGGCCAGCGACACCACCAGATCAGCGACCCCGGGGCGCAGTCGTTCCAGAAGCACTGCAGCGGTCACCGCTTCGCTGTCTTGCCCGGCGGAGGCAATCGCGAAATGACCTTCGGCGAGTGGTGCGGGCAGGTGCGCCGAGAGGCCCGGCGCGGCGGGCAGCTCCATGCCGGCGATGGTCACCTCCAGGGCACCGAGCAACCGCTCGGCCGGCAATGGTCCCAGTCCGCGCAGGGCGGCCAACGCGGCCGGCTCCCCCGGCCCAGATCCGGCACGCGGCGCCCGAAGGGCCCGGCGGAGCCGGGCCGAAGCGCTGCCTGGGCCCGAGGCCGCCTCGTCTGGCGTGCCTAACCTTCCCCACCGCGCTGCGGGCCCGGACGGAATCCGGCCCATGAGCAGCGGCGCACCAGCCGCAACGGTGGCCGCGCATTCCGCCAGAACCACGTCAGAAACGTCAACCATCGCGCGCCCCCGTTCTGCGACCACATCGGACTGGACCGGGAGGCTACCGGGCGGGTCAGACGAAACGCCGCTGATGTCAAACGCGGCCGTCTTGCCAGGCCTCCCCTCGATGGTGCCGAGCTGCGGTTGTGAGGTCGTGTGAGGCGGTGTGAGGTGCTGTCAGCCCTGCCAGGCCGACTTGCCCAACTTATCGGGCCCGGGCAGCACAGGGAGCCGGTCGACTGGGCCGCGGTGTCGGAGAAGGTCGGAGCCGATCTTCCCGACGACTATCGCTGGCTGATGGAGCACTACGGTCCGGGCACGTTCGACGACTACCTGACGCTCATCCCGCCGGCGATGTTGTCCGAGCCGGTCCCAGGCCCGCTGGTGGGACTGCTGTGATACATGACGGCACCGACGTTGCCGGTGGCCACGACGGCCGACGGGGCAGTCGTGGCCTTGGTGCTAGAACCGCCAGGGTTCAACGACCTGTGGAGAGTGCGGATCACGCACCCAGACCGGGCCTCGCAGGACATGCCCACCGGCCTCCTGCACTTCCTGGTGGTAACACTGTCCCGGGCCTATACCGTGCCACAGTTCCGGCCCACCTTCCCGAGCACCGCGCCCCGATACACCCAGGCCGAGACATCACCCAGCCATCGAAGCATTGACGCGCGCCGTCTGCCATGACGTGCAGGTGATCAAACAGAGCCCTCGCCCTGCCCGAGCCACCGACGGAGCGCTGAGAAATCCGCTTCGGTCAGGCCCATGTATGGGTCGACGCGGTGCAGCTGCGCCCGACCCGGGGGGTGCGCTGCGCTAGTTGCTGCGTTTGCTGGCGTCGAGGGCGGCCTGCTCCACTCGCTGGCGGTAGTCCAGCCACCATGACTCCTCGGCGGGGGGCAGGTTGTCGTTCCTGGGCAGCAGCCCGGCCGCGCCGTCGATGAGTTCACGCACGATGTCAGCGTGGCCAGCATGCCGTTGTGTTTCCGCGATGACGTGGACCACGACGTGGTGCAACGTGACCGCTGCATCCCCCCACCACGGCACGCGGCCGACCTCATCCAGCGCAAGGGCTTCAATGGTGGCGTCGGCGTGGGCGATCGCGCGACGATACAGTGCGACGATCTCCTCGCGGGTCTCATCCGCGGTCGCCCACATGTCGGCATTGATCTCCGCTCCGTCGCCGACGTACGGCAACTCCTGCTCGAACGGCCGGCCGAACACGACGCCGAAGTAGAGGCTCTCCATGGCCGCCGAGTGCTTCACCAGACCGAGCAAGTTGGTTGCGGTCCGGGTCAACGGACGCCGAATATCATATTCGCCAAGCCCGTCGAGCTTCCACAGCAGCGCGTCACGGCCGCCCTTCAAGTAGCTGTGCAGGTCTGCCTTCATGGCGGCACTATGGCATCCGGCTGCGTGTCGCGCTGCCCCGGACGAACTGCAGAGCTCATGATCGACAGGACCGGCCCTGGCCGGATGTGCGCATTTGGATCACGGATCCGGTTCGATCCTGTCTTCAGGTCAGCTGGTACAGCCCGCCCGCAGTCGAGCTCCTATGCTCTCCGCCATGCCCCTCCCCCGGTTTTCTTCGCTTCTCGGGTTGCCGAGCTACGACCTCGTTGATCACTATCCCGATCTCGCACCATTGCGGCGGGCGCTACGCGGCGAGGACTGGCCGGCCGTGGTCGCCTTCTTCGACCACTTGCCAGAGCACGATGATCCGACAGTCGCGACCGCCATGGTCGCGGATATGAGGGGCGTGGAGAAGTTTCTGCGGGTGGCCGCAGGCGGACCCGCCGGATCTACCCTGGCCGGCACGTTGCTCGGTGCCCGGTTGGTGTGGTTGGCGTGGCAGGCGCGCGGAGCGGCGCGCGCCAAGTACACCAGTCGTCGCCAGTTCGCGTCGTTCCACGAGATCCTCCGTGAAGCTGAGCGGGTGCTCGGCGAGGTGACTGCGGAGGAACCGGGGAACATCGCGGCGTGGACCGCGCGGTTGCGCACGGCGCGTGGCTTGGAGATGGGCCAAGCCGAAGCGAACCGGCGGTATGAGCGGGCTGCCAAGGCGCGGTCGCACCCGTTCTACGCTCAGCTGACGCATGTTCAGCAGCTGTGCCCGAAGTGGGGCGGTTCGTTTGAGCAGATGCTCAGCTTCGCGCGGCGCTGTGCCGACACTTCGCCGCCGGGATCGCTCAACGCGACGGCGGTAGCGGAGGCACACCTGGAGCATGCATTCGAGCTCGGCGTCGGGTACATGCGCCAGCCGGCGGTGCTCGATGAGATCCGGGACGCTGTCGCCAGGTCCGTCGGGCACCCGGATTTCCGTCCCGTGCATGGCTGGGCCCAGGCGGAGTGCAGCTTTTCGTATGCACTCTGGCTGGCTGGTGATCTGCGCGGCGCCGCAGCGCGGCTCGCGGTGCTGGGCAACCGCATCACCATCTACCCCTGGGACAGCCCTGGTCAGCTCAGGTTCGTTCGGTGGAAGCTTCGTTGGGCCGGCGGCGCGTGATGATCCAGTGGGAGATCGACGGTGTACCGGCACTGTTTGTTGAGGCCGCTGGACCGGTGCGGGCCGGTCTGATGTTCCGGGTCGGCCGGGTCGATGAGCCGCTACCGCTGGCGGGGATCACGCACCTGGTGGAGCATCTGGCGCTACACCGGCACGGGCTCATGGACCACCACGCCAACGCCAGTGTCGGCGCCACTGTCAGCCACTTCTACACCGCGGGCACTGCAGCGGAGGTGGTCGCCTTTTTCCACCGGCTCTGCGCGTCGTTTGCCGACCTGCCCTTGGAACGGTTGGAGGTGGAGAAGGAGATTCTGCTGACCGAGGCAGCTGGTCGCAGCAACGGCGTGAACGGTGACCTGCCGCTGTGGCGCTACGGCGCCCAGGGATATGGCCAGGTCAGCTACGCCGAGTTCGGCCTGCATCGGGTCACCGCCGATGATCTGCGGGGCTGGGTCGCCGATCACTTCACGCGCGAAAACGCGGTGCTCTGGCTGGCCGGCGAAGAGGTGCCAGCGGACCTGCTGCTGAGCCTTCCGGCTGGGGCGCGGCGTCCACTCCCGCCGCCCAGCTCCGCGCTCAAGAACACTCCCGCCTACTACTACGCCGCTGGCAACGGCGTCGTTATGGACACGGTGGTGCCTCGCGGCGCCGCCGGACCGATGTTCGCCGCCCTGCTGGAGCGCGCCCTATACCGGGAGTTGCGGCTGGAGAGCGGTGTCAGCTACACGGCAGCCACCGACTATTCGCCCCGTGGCGACGACATGGCGACCATCACCGCGTACGTCGATGCGCTGCCTGAGAAGCAGGCAGCCGCCCTCAATGGCTTCGTTGACACCTTCAAGCAGCTCGCCAAGTCTGGTGTCACCGAGGAGGAACTCGAAGCTGTCCGGACCCAGGCCCTGGCAAGCTTCGACCTTCCCGAGTACGAGATCGCTCGGCTTCCCGCCGCAGCTGTCGACCTTCTCACCGGCCAGCGGCTGTTCACCGTAGCCGAACTGGCCGAACGGCTGCGGTCGGTCAGCCTGGGTGACGTAATGGCTGTCGCTGGCGAGGCCTACGCCAACGCGTTGCTGCAGGTGCCGAACGGCGTATCGGCCGACACCATCGGGTTCGCGCCCGCTCCGACCACATCCGATTCGGTGGTCACCGGACAGGGGTACTCGTCGCGCAGCGACGATGGCTGCGCCCTTGTCAGTGGCAGGGACGGGGTCTCGGTCATCAACAGAGCGGGAGAGGCCGCGACGGTGCGTTTCGCCGAGTGCGCGGTCCGGCTGCGTTGGCCGGACGGCGGCAGCATCTTCATCGGCAAGGACGGCATCAGTGTGGCTGTCGAACCCACTCTCTACCGGGTCGACGACGCTGCGCTGGCCTCACTCGACCAGGGCGTGCCGGACAGCCTGAACGTGTCGATGCCGCAGCGACGCCCGGACCAGATCCCGCAACCGGAGCGACGAGGACCGGCGCCCCGTCCTGCCCGCAAGGTGGAATTCAGCATCCTGGCCCCGCTCACCGCCGTGCTCCTGTGGGGCTTCATCAGCATGGCCAGCGCCTGGACGCCCGAGGACGGCGAGTTGGCAGAGAAGCTGCTGCTGCTCATGATGGTGCTCGTGGGGATCGGAGTGGCCCGGGTGGGGGTGCTCGGAATCAGCCGGCTCCGGTGGGGTCGCTGGTGAGCGCACTGCAGGAAACACGGGACCGGTCTGCGTGTTGGCCATCGGGACCACCAGATGGCGAACTTCAAAGCAGCTGCTGGGTGAGGCTGGCCTCGAAGTCGACGGCGTAGCCGCGGATCACGTCGCCGATGTGCTGGCCGTGGGTGAAGCGTTCGGGGCGGTGGTCGACGCGGTCGGCGAGGATGTGAGGCAGCGCCCGCGACGTCGAATGGTCGAGTCCGGCGATCAGCAGCTCAGGTAGTCGTGGGTGGTGAGATTGACGGTGTAGACGAGCGGGGCATCGTGGTCGGTGCCGCCTGCGGTGGGGTGGGTGGGACGCTTGTCAACCAGCCGAGCTGGTTGATCGTCTCGCTCAGTCCGCAGGAAGCCCATACCCGTCACGGGTCAACTCCTTCAGGCGGTGTGGTGGGCGGGTGGGGTGGCTGGGGTGGGTGGACCTCGACGAAGCCATGACTCTCGGCGCTTGCGTGCACGGTTCGGTCCGAGGACAGTGCCACCCAGGGACGCTCTTGGGAACTGGCGTCGTGTGGCATGGGGGGCGCAGACGAATGTGCGTGATGAGTGCTGCGGCCAACGAGGCCGCTGTTGCCCGCTTCCTTGAGGAGTATCCGCAAGCAGGCCGGGCCGGTAAGGGGCATCCCGCGCTGCGGGGTTGTGCCGAAGTCGCGTGGTCCGCGATTCCGGGTTGTCCCGCTGGCATTCCGCTTCTGTTCTATGGCCTGCTCGATCAGGCTGCCGCTCCTGAAGCTGCGCGCGTGCTCACCAACGTCCTGATGGGCGGCGTCTTCCAGCTAAGCGCGGCAATGCCGGCAGCGTTGCCGTTCCTGCTTCGCCTGGCGGCCGACCCGGATATTCCGGTGCGGTCCGCCCTGCTCGACCTCGTGGTCGTCACCGCTGAACTGTCAAAGCCGGTCGACGCGGATGATGAGCGCGCAGTGCTGCTGCTCGGCAACGACAACGATCATCCGGAACGCGAGCAGTGCAGGGTCGTGTTCTCTGAACATGTGTCCCTGCTGCGCACGCTGCTCGACGACGACACGTTGAACGCAGCCGACAGAGCGTGGCTTCAGCAGGTCGTAGGACTGCAGTAGCGAGCGTCCGATCGTGTTGGGTCAGGTTCCGTGGCGACGCCCCGCGTCGAGGGGGGGGTTCGGGGCGAAGCCTGGCGATCCTTCAGGTTCCAGCTAGTGAGTGCGCCAGTCCATGGCGTCGAGCAGGGCCGCTGCCAGGGCCGACCGGTTCGTTGCACCGATCCCGTCCAGCGCCCTGTGCATAACCTCCTCGGCGTCCTCGGACAGTTCCTGCGGACCCAGCATGGGCAGCATCAAGATGAGCCGCTGCGCCCAGGTCAGCTGCTCGTCCGGCACCGCCGCCGCGGCGAGGAGTTCCGCCCAGGTCATCGCGGAGGTGAACTCGTGGCCCTCGACCGAGGTGACAACCTCGGCTGGCCGGCCTGGCCGCTCCTCCACGAAGTCGAGCCCCTCATCCTCCTCGACGTTGCGGTACACGATCCGTAGCCACACTTCTCCGTTGAGCCGTACCGAGACGACCGGCCAGCGCTCTGGGTCGTTGAGGACGGCACACATCGCGTTGAAATCAGCGGCCTGCACCTCGAAGGCGGCCTCCGACTCCCGGTGGGCGCCCAGCGGTCCCGACAGGTAGTGCAACCAGAAGGCGGGGTATCCCACCACACCATCTGCCCGGTACACGATTGCCTCGCACTCAATGTCGTAATCAGGCGGGGCCATCGTGGTATAGCCGGGGATCGTGAAGGCGGGCCCGATGGTCAGCGACATGGCCCGCATTTAACACGACACCAGACCAAGATCACCTACGCGGCGCTTGCCGATTTTCGTCAACGACCCGGAGCCGCGACTCAGCCAGGCAATCAGGATCGCCACATCTTCGTCCGCCAACGAGGCCGGCCGGCCCGGCGGATGCCGGCCGGAGGTCGCCAGCAGGCCGGGGCCGGGCCGGCGTCACCCGCTTTTGCGGGCCGCCTTGATCCGCCGGGCCTGACCGCAGCGGCGACAGGTAGACGATCTTACCGGGCTCTAGGCGCAATAGGTCGTCCGACAGTTCGACCATGGCGAGCATGCCCCGAGCAAATGGCACGCGCTGCGCTCCTCGACGGTCGGCCATCGGCTTCGCCTACAGATATCATCTCGCGCCGTGGCCTTCGCGCAGCAACTGCGCGATTACTCCGTTGCTTGCTACGGTGCGCGCGGCAGGATTCGAACCTGCGGCCTGGCGAATAGAAGATCACGAACGGCAGGCCAGGCGGCCGCCTGGCCAGGCTGTCTGTCGATGCCGGGCGTGGTCCGGACCTGCCGGGGGCCTTGGCTGTAAGGATGGCCGTACACCCAACTCATGAGTCGTAGGCAACCAGCGCGAATGTGCGTCGGTGCGAGCGTTACGGTCCTCGACGTGGACATGGACGACTTCTGGAAGCTTCTGCAGCGATCAGCCGAGGAGACAACCGATCCGTCGCAGCGGTTGGACTGCTTGGCGTACCGGCTCAGCCGCATCTCGCTTGCTCACATCCTGGACTTTCAGGTCCACCTGGAGGCCGCGCGCCGTCCCATCGATACCCACGCCATGTGGGGTGCAGCCAACCAGATCATGGATGGCCTTTGTAGCGGCGACGCGTTCTGGTACTTCCAACCGTGGCTCATTGGCCAGGGGCAGCGCTGGTGGCATCACGCCGTCCAAGACCCCGACAACCTCGCCGACCTGCCCGCCGTTCGTGCTCTCGCCGGCCGCCGGCCAAGCGAGTGGGCCGACACGGAATGGCCGCAATGGGAGGGACTCGGCTACGTGGCAGGACGCGCCTACGACCGCATCTCCGGGCGTGAAGACAGCCTCGATGAAGCGCGGGACGCCCGCGGCCACCGCGCGTACACCGACCCAGAACCGATCGATCAACGGTGGGACAGCGACAGCCTCGCCGAGATCCAAGGACGCCTGCCACGACTCGCCAGCCTGTTTCCCCGCCAGCAATACCTGAAGCCCTGACCAGCAAGTGGTTGTCGGCCGGTGTCGGCTACTGCGGTGAACTGATCATTTCGCTCCCCGGCGTCCTCGGAAGTTGGGGGCGCTCGGCTTGGTTGTACAGACCCACAAGGGGTACGACGCAACCCATGCCAGTCATCACGGCTCGTCGAGTTTGGACGTGGTTTTGCGTTTGAAGATCGAGCTCGACGGGCAAATTGTCGAACGCTTGGGGCGCGGAGCCGCTCAGAGCTTCGACGTAGCCCCGGGACCTTATGTCGTACGGGTCTGTCTGGACTGGCAGAGCAGCTTGCCGGTCCACGTCGACCTCTTGCGGACACTGGATGCGGACGTCGCGCTGTCGCGGCAGCCCGAAGCGTCAGCTTGGGAATCACACAAGATCGGATCGTCGTGCCGGGTAGCCGCTGGTCGGTCCGATCCTAGACGGCCTGACTTGGCCCTAGTGACACCCGCTTGTGGCCCGTAGATGGCCCGGCAGCTTCGACTGCTGTTGATGGACCTGGCTCAGCCACGGCTACGAGATCGGCGGACCGCCCAGACCCCGCCAACGATCGCCGCAGCAATCGGCGCGAGGCAGCAGAGCGTCAGGACCAACAGCTGCCACGGCTTGATAGCTCCCATGGCCGAGAGGATAGGCACCGCTTCCCAACACCGCTGTCCCTGCGAGCCTCAGTTTGGAAGAGCGCGCTCAACCGGCCGTGATGCCCGCAACGCCTGCCGCCGACAGCCCAGGCGGCCGCGGCTCATGCTCCCTCGTGACCGCTGCGCACCCCGACTACTGGCCCATGGATGGCCCATGACGGCTGCAGACCTTGGCCGATAAGATCCCGCGCCATGAGACGAGCGATGATCGCGCTGATGAGCGCAGGGGCGGTTGCACTTGCGGGAGGCGGATATGCCATTGGCGCGGTCAGCCATCGTGACACCAACAAGCAGCCTGCGGTGTGTGACCAGGCCGAGCAGGAATTCGAGAGCCGCGCCGGTCAGCTCCGAAAGCAAGTGCAAAGGCTGCAGCGCGGGTCCGGGCTCAACGGGAACGCGCGGGATGAAGCCCTCGATGAGGCGCAGCGCAGGATTCTCGCCGAGGTCGTGCAGCAGAACCCGACATGCTTTGGCGCGGGGATGCGTGCGGCGGCAGCCGTGATCCAGCAATCCCGATCGGATCGGGAAGCTGACGCGGCGTTCTGCGATCTTGTTGGCATCAAGGCCGACGGCTGTGCGGGGCGCCACCTCGGCCAGCGTTGAGGAAGCAATCTAGGAATGGCCCAAGGATTCCCCCTCCTTCAGGTCGCGAGACGTAGCAACCAGGAAGGTGAGCGGATTTCCTCGTCGGGCAGTCTCCGACCGTCCTGTCTCCCGGGACGGGGACAAGGTGGAGCGCCTGGCCAGCCGAACGACGTACCCGATGCGGCAGCGGGCCGCGACGCTCTGGTACCACGACCATCGGCACGGGCACACCGGCGTGGCGGTCTGGCGTGGGCTGGCCGGCTTCCACCTCGTGCACGACGACGAGGAGGACGCGCTGCGCTTACCCGCCGGCGACCGTGACATCCCGATCATGATCGTGGACCGGTCGTTCGCCGCGGACGGTTCGCTACGCTACCCGCTGATCGACCCGGGCCTGCGCAGCCCCGGCGTCACCGAACCGTACATGAACGGCGTGCTCGGCGACGTCATCCTGGTCAACGGCGCGCCCTGGCCGGTACTGCGGACCGACCGGGCCCGATACCGGCTGCGGCTGCTCAACGCCTCCAACACCCGCCGGTACCGGTTGGCGCTCGACCCGCCGGCCCTCGGCGGTGGCCTGGTGCAGATCGGCGGCGACGGTGGTCTGCTGCACCGCCCGTTGACCCACCACGCCATCGACATCGCACCCGCCGAACGCTTCGACGTGGTCATCGACTTCTCCCGCTACCGTCCCGGCACCCGGGTGCGGTTGGTGAACCGGCTCGGCGCCGGCCCCACGGCCCACGTGATGGCCTTCGACGTCACCGGCGCGACCCACGACGACCCGGGCCTGCCCGAGCGACTCAGCCACATCGAGCCCCTCGACCCGGCCCGCGCCGCAGTGACCCGGACATTCCACTTCCAGCTGCGCCCCGACCACGGATGGGCCATCAACGGCCAGCCCTACCGACCCGGCCGCCCCCTGGCCCGACCGCGCCTCGGCACCACCGAAGTCTGGCGGCTGATCAGCGACTTCCACCACCCGGTGCACGTGCACCTCGACCCGTTCCAGGTGATCAGCCGCAACAACCGGGCGCCCGGCCGGTACGACGCCGGCTGGAAGGACACCGTCGACGTACGCCCGTCCGAGGCGGTCGAGATCGCCGTCCGCTTCACCGACTACGCCGGGACCTTCATGCTGCACTGCCACAACCTCGAACACGAAGACATGGCGATGATGGCCGACTTCACCACCACATGACGTGTGGCCTCGGCCGGGAACGCCCTGGCCGAGGCCGGCAACGATGTCGGGTTCGCCCCTACGACGTGTTATTTGAAGGCTGACCAACTTGATTAGGAATCGTCGGTGATCCTAGGTTAGCCGTGTGGACGGCGGCGGCTCGCTTCTGGGCTGGTTCGGGGAGATTCCGGTGAGGTGGGCCGGTCGTGATCGCGGGTCCTCCTGGTTCGATGCTGAGGCGATGAGTCGGTGACCGGGAAGCTGCCGCTGGCCAACGGCGAGACTTCCCGTACCGTTTGCGTCCGGGCCGTGCTCCGATCGGGGGTGGACGAGGAGAGCGGTGAGGTTCTGTCGCAGGCGGTGCTGGCGCAACGTGTCGGCTGGTGTGCCGATCTGGTAGCGGGGATGGTCTCCGGCTTGTTGGCGGAGCGGTGGAACGCGGGCGATGTGGAGGTGTTGGCCTCCGGACAGGACCCGGGTGGCCGGAAACTTCCGTCGAACGCGTGGATGGCGCTGCGGCGCCTGGGCTGGACGGTTACCGCGCCTGAGGGTGTGAGGGTCAATGACCGGATCGTGCGCATGGCGCAGGAGCAGGCGGGGCGCATTCTGCGTTCGGCGTCATGGCGTGCTGACCTGACCGCTGGGGTGCTGGCGACGTGGCCAGCCGATCCGCGTCAACGCACCCCGCAGGAGTGGGAGCAGGTACGCAAGGCGGTTCCGGGCGGGCAGCATCTACCGTCCAGCATCGTCAAGTCCCGCACCCGGCAGGCTGCCAGGTTCCTTGCCGCCAACGGCCGGCTGCCGGTGGACGTGTTCGAACTGGAAGGCGTCCCGAGGGTCGCGCGGATGCTGCTGCTGGCCGCGTGTGACCGGCAGCAGGCCACCATCGAACGCAGCGACACCGACCCTGCGAGGGTGTTGCTGCGCTTGCAGTTGCCCACCCGCCCGGATCCGCGGGCGTATCGGGATTGGACGTGGGTGGCCTGTCCGATCATCCTGCCGCCAACGGTCCCCACGGGCGCGATACTGCACCTGCCCACCCTGCGCGTGACCGGCCGGCAGGTGCGCGCCGATGTCGCGTACACCCATTCGGTGCCGAAGGCCCGGCGCACCGGGCACACGGTCGCGGTCGGCGTGGACTGGGGTCTCAACACCCTCCTCAGCGCGGGAGCCCTGCGGCTGCACGAGGGCGGGCGGATCACCGCGTTGGGGGCCGGTGGTCAGTTCCGGGCCGCCGGCATCCTCGCCAAACAGCACCGCCTGCGCCGGCACGGTGAGCGGCTGCACGCCAAAGCCGACCACTACCAACGCCTCGCCGGCCGTGACGAGCGGCATCACCTCGTCGGTAAGCATGCGGTCTTGCGTGACGAGATCCGCCACGTGTCCGCACGCCGCGCGAATCTGAACGCCGCGCTCGCGTGGGCCGCCGCCCGCTGGGCCGTGGACCAAGCGATCGCCTCCCGCGCGAGCGTCATCTACGTCGAAGACCTGCGGTCGTTGGAAGCCAAGGGCATGGGCGCCATCCTCAACACGCGCCTGTCGCAGCAGGTGCGCGGGCAGATCGTCGACCGGATGCGGCACCTCGCCGCCGAGGCGGGTATCGCTGTCGTCACCACGCCTGCGCGCAACACCTCCAAGCACCAACGTAAGAGC
>NZ_JBUEGB010000095.1:0-19311 GCF_054963695.1 Micromonospora sp. RTBAU3-60
AACGGTCAGGCGGGTAAGCGTCCGGAGGGACACGCACCAACGGACCGGAGGCTGCCCCGCGCAGCCCACCGACACCAGGGCGTGAACACGACCAGCACACCCACCACCGGCCACCGGCCGCGAGGAGCCGCCCTGGGCGCGGGATTCCACCTGCACGCCCACGCGACCCCACCACGGTGGGAAACGATCCCGGAAACCCAATCCGACTCAGGATCACTAAGCTGATCAGGGACGCTGCGGTGTTGCGCGCCGCCCACTCGGCGAAGGTGCGGGGTGAGCGGCCGAGGATCCGCTCGACGTCGGGGCTCACAAGCTGCTCAGCGGGCTTCGGCGTGCCCAGGATGTTCAGGGTGTTCTCCACGACCGGCTCGGGCATGAACTGCAGCATCTGTGCCCGAGCCTCCGCGCGGCTCTGCGCGACGAACCGCACTGGCTCACCGAGCGCGTCGGCGATCGCCATCGCCTGCTGCCGGGGATGCGATCGGTGCCGGCCCGGTCAGCACATACGCCTTGCCTGGTGGCCGGCGTCTCGCAGCGCCACGGCGGCAACTTCGGCGATGTCGGTGGGGTCGATGGTTGGTAGCGCGACATCGCCGAATGGTGCGGCGATCATCCGTTGCATGCGGATCATCTCGGCCCAAATAAGCGTGTTGGAGTGAAAGCCTCCCGGCCGCAGCAGTGTCCATTCCAGGTCCGACTGCGTGATTGGGTCCTCGAGTGTTGAGGGGTGGCTTCCCGTGGCAACGCCTTGGGAGGACAGCAGGACAACCCGGCGGATCCCGCCTGTCCGTGCGACGTCGAGGACGTCGCCGCCGGCCGATACGAAGTCGCCCGAGGTCAGTAGGAACAGCACGTCGGCACCGTCGAGTGCGGGCGCAAGGCTCCCGGCTCCGGGGTACGGATAGCGGGGACGCTGCCGAGCAGTGGGAACAGCAGTTGGCTGTCGTGCACGTTCGCGGCGGTGACCAGCACCGCCAGAGGGCAGACCAGCCCGGTCGCAGATGACATGGATCTTGCTACCCGGTTTGCCGCGGTCGACCGGGTTCGGCCCGGTCAGATCGACCCCGTGTCCGCCCGCACGCCGATCGAGTCGACCACCGCCCGCGACCAGTCGATCCGGCGGTCACTGCCGAGACTGCTTTGGCTCTGAGGCCACAAGCGGCTCCGAACTGCAAGACATTGAGATTCCCATCTCCGCCGACAGGGTTCCTGGTCGCCGAGGAGAAACTAACTCTATGCTTGCCGCCGGAATACCTCCGGCTCATCCGGGCCGAGGGAAAGCGCCAATACAAGGATTTGCGAATGCGCCGGAATTTTGCTCTGAATAACGGCACTGCTGGCGCCAGCAAGGTAACACCAAACGGCGAACCGCCGACCTCTACCGCAGAGGGCGTCGCCCGCCGATCCGCGGTTGCTGAGGAACAAGAGTTTCTCGACTTGGCCACAGCCCGGCGCGACAGGCTTGTCGACCACCTACAGGCCGAGCTCTCGTCAGAGGCCCTGGACGCGTTGGATCGGGCCCGGCAGCGCATGCTCCGCCAGCAGTACGAGGAGCTACGGCGAGCACGGGAAGGGCTGGTCTTCGGCCGCCTCGACGGCCTTGATGGCACCGTGCGGCACGTAGGCCGTGTCGGTCTCCGCAACGACGGCGAGGACAGTGAGCCGCTGCTGGTGGACTGGCGCGCTCCCGCAGCTCGGCCGTTTTACACCGCGACGGCTGTCGACCCACAAGGTCAGGCACGGCGCCGTCACATCCGCACGACGGGATCGGCCGTCGTCGGCGTGGACGACGAGCCACTGGATGGGACCATAACGGCGGAACTCGTCGGTGAAGGGGCTCTACTGGCCGCCTTGGACCAGCGGCGCACCGGTCGCATGTCGACGGCGATCTCGACGCTGCAACGCGAACAGGACGACATCATCCGGGCCGAGGCGACCGGCCCGCTGATCGTTCAGGGCGGTCCCGGCACCGGCAAGACCGTGGTTGCCCTGCACCGCGTCGCCTATCTGCTGTTCGCCCACCCAAAGATGGCCGACCAAGCGGTCCTGGTCCTCGGCCCCTCGCCGCGGTTCCTCCAGTACATCGCCCAGGTGCTGCCCGCGCTCGGTGAGACCGCCGTCGTCTCGGCGACCTGCGACACTCTGCTGCCCGAGATCCGCGTGGGTCGCGAAGAGAGCCGGCTTCTCGCCGAAATCAAGGGCCGCGCCCTCTGGCAACCCGCGCTCGAAAACTACGTCACGTCGCTGCTCCCCCGGCCCCGTGAGCTGAAGCTGCGCTGGGAGGGTGAGTTCTATGTCATCACAGCCGCCACAGTGGCACAGGCGCTCGCCTCGGCGGTGCAGGGACGCCCGTACCACCGCGCCCGCGCGGCGTTCGCCGAGCAGTTGCACCACCTCCTTGCCGAAGCCGTCGTCGAGCAGCGCGAGGCGCTGATGAACGAGATGGAGGAGGGCTTCGAGGACATCCTCGCCCGCGTCGACAGGGGAATGCAGCATGACCACCATTTCGGCAGGAGGTCCACCGGCAGTGACGTCGACGGATTGCTCTCCGAGGAAGAGATAGAGAGCCTTCGTTATCGTATCGCGGGGAACGCCACCATCGCCCGGTTCATCGAGGCATGGTGGCCCACCCTCGACGCCGAAACCCTACTGTGTGATCTCCTGACCGACCGCACCGTGCTAGCTCGGTTTGCCCCGCAGTTGTCCATGGAGGAGATCACGGCCGTCTCGGCCGAGCCCGCACTGTGGGCATCGAGCGACATCCCCCTGCTCGACGCCCTCGCCGACCTGCTAGGCGAGGTCGAAGCCCCGCAACCACAGGGCGAGTTCGTCGCCGACCATGCTCGCCGGCAGCGCGACTGGGTGTACGGCCACGTCGTCATCGACGAGGCGCAAGAGCTGTCCGAGATGCAGTGGCAAATGGTCCTACGGCGTTGTCCCAGTCGCTCCATCACCGCGGTCGGCGACATCGATCAGGCGGAGGCAGCACACCGGCACACCAGCTGGGCACAAGCGGTGCAGGCTGCTTTCGGAGACCGCTGGACCGGCGCGGAACTCACCATCTGCTACCGGACCCCGCGTGAGGTTATGGACCTCACCGAACCCGTCTTGAAAAAAGCTGGCAGCCACAACGCGCCACCACGGGCGGTACGCTCCTCCGGCATCGCCCCCTGGGTGCTCACGATCACGCCCGCCGAGCTTGCCGGCGCCGCCGCCCAAGCCGTGCGACAGCTGCAGCAACGGTGGCATGGCGGTACGGTCGGCGTCATCGCCCCCGCCGACCGCATCGCCGAACTCCTAGCCGTACTGAGCGATGTGCCGGTGCTCACCGCGACCCAGTCCAAGGGACTGGAATGGGACGCGACATTACTCATTGACCCCCAGGGCATCGCCGCTGAACCACGCGGCTGGAACGGCCTCTACGTCGCGCTCACCCGATGCACCCAGGAGCTCGGACAGCTGGTGCTCAGGTAGCAATCGCCACACCCATGGACAGAATCTCCGGATGTTGGGCGCGTCCTCGGGACGTGAGGATCGTTCTGTCTGAACGTGAGCAGGGATGAGCACCCGGATCGGCGCTGTGGACATGAGCGCCTCCCGGCGGGTGCTGCGCCGACGCCGACGCCGACGCGTGCCAACCATCGAGGGGCGGTAGGCACGCGCCGGCGTTGGTTCAGATGGCGTGGATGTTCGCGGCCTGCGGGCCCTCCTGTCGGCCGGCGACGCCGCCCACGTGCACTCCCAGTTCTACGGTCGTCGACCTCAAGGCACAATTCGCACAATGTCGAGCCGGCCCCAACCACGAGGCGGATCTCGTCGCTTGGCGCGCGACCCACCCGCGTGCGGCCTGTCCGACTACGCCTGCCGTGTGCGGTGTGCATGCCCGATCGGTCGCCGGATCTCATGGACTGTCATCCGCCGGTGTTCGGTCGGGTGAGTCCCTGGTCGTAGGCAAATATGACGGCCTGTACGCGGTCGCGGGCACCTATCTTGGCGAGGACCTTGCCGACGTGGGTCTTCACGGTGGACTCCGACAGCACGAGCCGCTCGGCGATCTCCCGGTTCGTCCAGCCGCTGCCGATCGCCACCAGGATCTCGCGTTCCCGGTCGGTGAGGCTGGCCAGCCGCGGGTCGGTGCGGCCCGGCTGCGAGGGGCCGGTGGCGAGCTGGCCGGCGAAGCGGTCCAGCAGTCGGCGGGTCAGCGCGGGCGCGATGACGGCGTCGCCGTCCGCGACCGCCCGGATGCCAGCCAGAAGCTCCTCGGGGCGCGCGTCCTTGAGCAGGAAGCCGCTGGCCCCGGCGCGCAGGGCGGCGTGCGCGTACTCGTCCAGGTCGAACGTGGTCAGCACGAGCACCCGGGACCGGTCGCCGGCCGCGACGATGCGTCGGGTGGCCTCGATGCCGTCCATGCCGGGCATGCGTACGTCCATGAGAATCACGTCGGGGTGCAGCTGCTCGGCGCGGCGCACCGCCTCGGTGCCGTTGCCGGCTTCCCCGACGACGTCCGTTTCCTCGTTGTTCTCCAGCAGCATGCGGAAACCCAGCCGTTGCAGGGGCTGGTCGTCGACGATGAGCACGGTGATCATGTCCGGCCTTCGAGTGCGGCGAGCGGGGTCAGGTCGAGGATCGCCCGCACCGTCCAGCCTCCGCCGGGGCGCGGGCCGGCCTCGACGGTTCCGGCGTACAGGGCGGCTCGCTCGCGCATGCCGGCGAGTCCGTGCCCGGGTTTCGCGGGCGGCGGTGGCGGGCGGTCGGTCGACTGGGGGCCGGTGTCGTGCACCGTGATCTGCAGCCGCCCGTCGGTGGCGGTGAGGCCGACGTCGAGGGCGGTGTGCGGCCCCGCGTACCGCAGCGCGTTGGTGAGCGCCTCCTGCGCGATCCGGTACGCGGTGAGCTGTACCCCGGGGTCGAGGGCGTCGACGTTGCCGGCGGTGCGGTAGACGACGTCTGGTCCGGCCGCCCGGATGCGCTCGCACAGGGCGCTGATCTCGGCGACGCCGGGCTGTGGGTGGAGCTCGGCGGCCTCGGTCTCGTTGCGCAGGACGCCGAGCACCCGGCGCAGTTCGGCGAGGGCCTGCCGGCTGGTGTCGCCGATGAGTTCGAGCGCCTCGCGGCCGCGTTGCGGGTTGCCGCCGACCGCGTATGCGCCGCCGTCGGCCAGTGAGATGATCACCGACAGGCTGTGGCCGATGATGTCGTGCATCTCCCGGGCCACCCGGGTGCGTTCGGCCGCCGCGGCAAGCCGGCTGCGCTGGTCGCGCTCGATCTCCAGACGCAGCGCCCGGTCACGCAGCGCGGCCAGCTGTGCCCGGCGGATGCGGATGGCGACACCCAGGGCGGCGGCCGCGGTGGCGGCGCTGTAGAGGAAGAACAGCGCGTCCCACGGCGTCACGACGGCGGAGGCCCGCCAGGCGACCAGGGTCATCGCCGCGGCGACGGTCAGCCCGGCCCAGAGCAGCCGGGCCGGATGGACCCGCAACACGAGGCTATAGATGGCGATGAGCAGCGCAACGTCGGCGCGGAGCAGCACGCCGAGGGACCATTGCAGGACGAACACCGCAGCGATGGCGTAGAACGCGGCGGTTGGCGCCCGCCGACGCCAGAACAGCGGCAGGACGAGGCCGAGCTGCAGGGCGACCATGACGGCCAGGGGCGGATGGTTCAGCAGGACCCGCAGCTCCCGCCGCTCGTCGGTGTGGACGAGGTCGGGAATGCAGAACACCAGCAGCACCGCGGCGACCACCGCCGCGTCGAACAGCCATGGCCGCCGGGCGTCGAGCCGCCGCAGCCGCTGGCCGAGGCCGGCGAGCCGGTCGACCAGCGGATGGGCGGCGAGGTGGTCGGTGCCGGCGGAGCTCATCGTCACCGGCCCTCTCGCGATGGTCATGCGTCCTTGCGTACCAGGCGGTGGGCTCCGCCGGCCAGCGCCAGGGCGGTCCAGCCCAGCAGGACCAGCGCGCCGGTCCCCGCGGACAGCGTGCCCGGCGCGTGGTGCAGCGCGTACAGCGACTCGCCGGCGTTGCTCGGCAGGTAGGGGCCGATGTTGTCCTGCCAGGAGGTCGGCAGCAGCGACAGCAGCCCGGGCACCAGCAGCAGCGTGGCGACGAGCACCGAGATGGCCCCGGGCACCGAGCGCATCAGTATCCCGAGCGCGGTCCCGATCACCCCGACGAGGCTCAGATAGAGGCCGGCGCCGAGCAGCGACCGGGCGACGCCGCTGTCCGACAGGGACATGTGGGCCGGGGTGCCGTTCACGACGGCGTTGACGATCAGGAACCCGCCGAACGCGCCGGCGACGCCGACGACGAAGGCGACCACGCCGTACACGGCGGCCTTGGACCACAGCACCGGCAGCCGGCGCGGCACCGCGGCCAGCGTCGAGCGGATCATGCCCGTGGAGTACTCACCCGCGGCGACCAGCACGCCGAGCACGCCGAGCGCCAGCTGACCGAACCGTACGCCGAACAGCGTCAGGGTCACCGCGCTCGCGTTGACGAACTCCCCCGAGCCCGCCCGGGTGCCGCCAGAGGTGGCCAGCGACTTGTACCGCACTGCCGCGATGCTGCCGAACACCAGCAGGCCGGCCAGCCCGAGGGCGAGCGTGATCCAGGTGGAGCGCAGCGTCCACAGCTTCGCCCACTCCGAGCGGAGCACCCGCCGCCCGGTGACCTTGTACGCGGGCCGCGACACCGGCCCGGCGCCGGCTCCGGCTCCCGCGGCGCGAACTTCCGTAACAGTGCTCATGCCGTCACCCCGCTCGTCACGGTGCCGTGGTACTCCACGGCGTCCCTCGTCAGATCCATGAACGCCTCCTCCAGCGATACGTGCTTCGGGGTGAGTTCGAACAGGGCGATGCCGTGCTCGGCGGCCAGGAGCCCGATCTGCCGTGCCGACAGGCCGCTCACCTGCAGCTGCTCGGAGCCGGCCCGCCCGGTGATCTCGATGCCCGGGCCGGCCAGTGCGGCCCGCAGCCGGGCCGGGTCCGCGGTGGCCACGGTGACGGTGTCGCCGCCGGCCTGGCGCACCAGGTCCTGCACGGTGGTGTCGGCGAGCAGCCGCCCGCGCCCGACGACGATGAGGTGCTCGGCGACGAGCGCCACCTCGGCCATGAGGTGCGACGACACGAACACTGTGCGGCCCTCGGCGGCGAGCCCGGCGAGCAGGTTGCGTATCCACAGCACGCCCTCGGGGTCGAGGCCGTTGACGGGCTCGTCGAGCATCACCGTGGCCGGGTCGCCGAGCAGCGCGGCGGCGATGCCGAGCCGCTGCCCCATGCCCAGCGAAAACGACCCGGCGCGCTTGCGCGCCACGGACTGCAACCCGGTCAGCTCGATCATCTCGTCGACCCGCCGCCGCGGGATACCGTGGGTGTGGGAGAGGACCATCAGGTGGTCGAACGCGGTGCGGCCCGGGTGGATCGACCGCGCCTCCAGCAGCGCTCCGACCTCCTGCAGCGGCGCCGTGTGGCGCGCGTACCGGCGGCCGTTGACGGTCACCGACCCGCTGGTCGGAGCGTCCAGCCCGATGATCAAGCGCATGGTGGTGGACTTCCCCGCACCGTTCGGCCCGAGGAACCCGGTCACCATGCCGGGCTTCACCTCGAAGTCGAGGCGGTCGACCGCCGTCTTCTCGCCGTACCGCTTCGTCAGCTGCCGTGCCTCGATCATCGACCATCCCTCGCCTCGACCCCGCCGCGTTTCCGGCGTCCCGTCAAGGACGTTAGAGACCGAACGCCCTCCGGCGGCGGTACCACGGAATGATCTCCCGGTTCCGGCGTAGTACCGCAGTACCCGCTGGCGCCGTCGCTCTGCTGCCGGCCTTGGGAAACGAGGGGCTGTTGTGGTTCGTTTCAGAGTGCGGGCACGGGCGCGTCGGCGTCGTCCGCCCGATCCGCGGCGGGCGGGAGGTTGCGGCGCTGGTGGGACAGGTCGGCGTGGTGGTGTGCGCCGGCGTGGCTGTCCGGGTCGGCGTGGACGGTGGCGCTGGTCAGCCGCGGTACGGCGTGGGTGAGCTGGTGCTCGGCGTCGGCGGCGATCTCGTGCGCGGCGACGAGGCTCAGGTTCGCGTCCACGACCAGGTCGGCTTCGGCGTGCAGGCGGTGCCCGATCCAGCGCAGCCGCACTGCGGCGACGTCGCGCACACCGTGCACCGAGCGCAGGGTCTCCTCGGCCTGGTCGACGATGGCCGGGTCGACGGCGTCCATGAGCCGCCGGCACACCTCGCGGGCGGCGTCCTTGAGCACGAAGGTGATGGCCACGGCGATGACCAGGCCGACCACCGGGTCCGCCCACCGCCAGCCGAGCCAGGCGCCGGCGGCCGCGACGACCACGGCGAGGGAGGTGTAGCCGTCGGTGCGGGCGTGCAGGCCGTCGGCGACCAGCGCCGCCGAGCCGATCCGCCGCCCCACCCGGATGCGGTACTGGGCGACGAGCTCGTTGCCGATGAATCCAACGACCCCGGCGGCGAACACCCACGGCAGGTGGGTGACCTCGGTCTGGTGCAGCAGCCGAGTGACCGCGGTCCAGCCAGCGCCCACCGCCGACGCGGCGATCACCACCACGATGACGATGCCGGCCAGGTCCTCGGCGCGACCGAAACCATAGGTGTAGGCGCGGGTGGCTGCCCGTCGGCCGAGCAGGAACGCGATGCCCAGGGGTACGGCGGTCAGTGCGTCGGCGACGTTGTGCAGGGTATCCCCGAGCAGGGCCACCGACCCCGACATGACGACGATGACCGCCTGCGCCAGGGCCGTAATGCCGAGGCCGACCAGAGAGATCCACAGCGCCCGCAGGCCCTCCCGGGAGGACTCCAGAGCCGGGTCGACCTTCGCCCGGGAGTCGTGCGAGTGCGGGACGAGCACGTGCCGCAGCCGATGCCACCACGCCCCGGGCCCCCGACCGTGGTCATGGTCATGGTCGTGACCCTGGCCCGCCGTACGGTCGTGGTGGTGCGCCGCCGCGTGGTCGTGGCTGTGGTCGTGCTGCTGGTCCTGCACGGCTGAGACTCCCCCAGATTCGGCCAGCGCAGTCAATTCCCCGCCGGCTTCCGCCCGCATATTATGTGCTCATGTACGCACGCGACAACGTTGCAGATGCCAATGACCTGCAACAACGCCTCCCGGACGACGACGAGGTAGAGGCGGCGACGGACATGCTCCGGATGCTTGCCGACGGCACGCGCCTGCGCCTGATGTGGCTGCTCAGCTCCGCCGAGCACGACGTCACCACCCTGGTACGGGCTGTGGGGGTCGCCCGGCCCGCGGTATCGCAGCATCTGGGCAAGCTGCGGCTGGCCGGCCTCGTGACGATGCGTCGCGACGGCCGGCGCGCGGTCTACCGGGCGCGGGGCGGACACGTGCGGCGCCTTGTTTCCGAGGTGATGCAGGCCGCCTCCCACCGGGTGACCGGCGCACCCGAGCACGACTGACTTGACCCCTACCGCCGGGTGATCGACCCAGTGGCCTGCCCGATCCCGTCCACCGTTCGCGCCGCGGTCGCACATGTCGCGGTATCGGCACAGGAGTGGGCCGCCTGCAGGGGGCGCAGCGCCTGCCCACCAGAGGTCACCGCGAGCACCGCGGCGGCAAGCACCCCGGCGGCGACCAGTGCTCCGTGGGACAGGCGTGGGTTGCGCAGCGGCGGGATGTAGCGGCTCAGCACGTCACCCAGCATGAACATGCCCACAACGGCGATCATCGTGGCAAACAGCAGAAGCAAGGCAACAGGGCCGGCAAGAGGTCGTAGTCGATCTTGATGCCAGCGAGCAGGAGCGGACGCTCCTAGGATCCTGCGTTCTCGGCGATTCCGAGGATGCGGAGCACCGTGTCGGCTTGTCTGCGAGCCTGGGCGCGGGTGGGCGCTGGGGCCAGCCCGAGCAGGCGCCGTCGGTGGTGCTCGCCCAGCAGTAGGCCGAAGATCGCTTCTGCCTGCTCTTCTGGTGAGCTGTCCGGTGGTCCGGGAACGTCGGCGACGCGAGTGGCGAGGAGTTGGATGTAGCCGCGGGGCCCGCTGGTGTAGAAGCGTTGGGCCAGGTCGGGAAACTGAACGGCCTCCGCGATCATCAAGCGGTGCAGTCCGATCGCCTCGTCGGAGTGCAGGGCGAAGACGAGCCGTGCGCCGAGCTCTGCGAGCGACTCGTCCCGGCTGGTGAGATCGGTGAGAGCGACAGTGCGGAAGCGCTCGATGGCTGCGGTGAACACCTCCGCCTTGTCGCCGAAGTAGGTGTAGATCGTCCTCTTGGTCACGCGGGCGGACGCCGCAAGCTCATCGATCGACGCCTGGCCGTAGCCCTTGGACACGAACAAGGCGACCGCGGCATCGAGGATCTGATCGCGCCGTCGTTCCCGCTCCTGCGCAGTAGGGCGCCCGCGTTTGCGTGGTGTCGTCTCACCTTGTGCCATGTCGCGTCCCTCACTCGTGCGGTCGCGGTGGGCGACCGTGACCTCCACCCACCCTATAATGACACGCGATCGTTTCATTCTGCGGTAGGGTCTCTTCCCCCGCGGCGGTCACCTCGGCTTCAGAAGAGCCCCAAGCGAGGAGATGCCACATGGCCACCCGGAAGTCCGCCTCACCCGAGCAGCAGAGGCGGTCGCGTCCGACGCGGGAGGGTTCGTTTCCCGCCGTTGAACGGTTGCAGGAGTTCTATCGACAGATGGTGCTCATCCGCCGTTTCGAGGAGCGCGCCGCGCGGTCGTACACGCAGGCCGAGATCGGCGGATACTGCCACCTCAACCTCGGTGAGGAGGCGACGGTCGTCGGTCTGATGTCGGCGCTCGAGCCGACGGACTACCTGTTCACGAACTATCGCGAGCATGGCTACGCGCTCGCTCGCGGTATCGCACCGGGACGGGTGATGGCGGAGCTGTACGGCCGCAGCGGCGGCGTCTCGAAGGGGTGGGGCGGGTCGATGCACCTCTTCGACGCGCAGGCGCGCCTGCTCGGCGGTTACGGCATCGTCGGCGGCCAGATCCCCCTCGCCACGGGCGCGGCTCTCGCGATCGACTACCGCGGCGGGGCGGAGGCCGTCGTCTGCCTCATGGGAGACGGGACCACCAACATCGGCGCCTTCCACGAGTCCCTCAACATCGCCGCCCTCTGGGGCCTGCCGATCGTGTACGTCGTCGTCAACAACGGGCTCGGCATGGGCACCACGGTGGAGAAGGCTTCGGGCGAGCCCGAGCTGTACAAGAGAGCCGCATCCTACCGGATGGCCTCCGCCCGCGTCGACGGCACGGACCCTCTGGCCGTGCGCGAGGCGATGCTCACGGCGCTGACCAGCGCCCGGGCGGGCAAACCGTTCCTGCTCGAAACGATGAGCCCGCGCCTGAAGGGTCACTCGGTGGTCGACCCGGCGAAGTACCGGACCAAGGAGGAAGCGGAGGCGCTCAAGGCAGCCGACCCGGTCGCGGCGTTCGCTGTCCGCCTGCACGAGCAGGGTCTGCTCGACGACGAGGCGATCGCGACGATCGACGAGGAGGCGATGCGCACCGTCGCCGAAGCCGTGGCATTCGCGGAGCAAAGCCCGCACCCCTCGGTCGACACCCTCTTCGACTACACCTACGCCACACCGGTACCGAACGACTCCCGCCGCCTGCCAGGTGAACCGCTCTTCGAACCGGCGCCCTTCCCCCAGATCGGAGCTCCCGCATGAGCATCATGACCTACCGCCAGGCTGTGCACGACACTCTCCGCGACGAGATGCGCCGCGACGAGAACGTGCTGCTGATCGGCGAAGAGATCGGCGTCTTTGAGGGCTCCTACAAGATCACGGCAGGAATGCTCGCCGAGTTCGGCGAGAAGCGCGTGCGCGACACCCCGATCGCCGAGGAAGGGTTCACCGGCGCAGCGATCGGCGCCGCCATGCTCGGCCTGCGCCCCGTCGTGGAGATCATGACGATCAACTTCTCCCTGCTCGCCCTCGACCAGATCGTCAACCACGCCGCGAAGATCTACGGCATGTTCGGCGGCCAGGCCCGCGTGCCGCTCGTGATCCGCACCCCCGGCGGCGGCGGGCAGCAGCTCGGTGCGACCCACTCCCAGAACATCGAGCTGTACTACGCGTTCGTGCCCGGCATGAAAGTCGTCGCTCCCTCCACCCCCGCCGACGCGAAGGCACTGCTCCTGGCCGCGATCCGCGACGACGACCCCGTCCTGTTCCTGGAGAACCTCGCCCTGTACAACACCAAAGGCGACGTACCCGACGACGACACCCCCGCCGAGATCGGCCGCGCCGCCGTCACCCGCCCCGGCTCTGACATCACGGTCGTCGCCTATTCACGCATGGCCGCCGTCGCCCTGGAAGTCGCCGAGAAGCTCGCCGAAACCGACGGGATCGACGTCGAGGTGGTCGACCTGCGCAGCCTCCGCCCGCTCGACCGCGACACCGTGATCGCCTCGGTACGCAAGACCCACTGCGCCGTCGTCCTCGAAGACGACTGGCTTACCTACGGCATCGGCGCCGAGATCGCCGCCACCATCTCCGACGGCGCCTTCGACTGGCTCGACGCCCCTGTGCGCCGCGTCGCCATGGCCGAAGTGCCCCTGCCCTACTCCAAGCCGCTCGAAACCGCGGCCCTGCCGTCCGCGGACGACGTCACCACCGCTATCCGCCAGACCCTCGCCTCCGTCGCACGACGCGCCGAGTAAGGAGCCCTCCGTGATCGACATCCTCATGCCCCGCCTCTCCGACACCATGGAAGAAGGCGCCATCGCCACCTGGCACAAGAAGCCCGGCGAGAAGGTCGAGGTCGGCGACATCCTCGTTGAGATCGAGACCGACAAAGCCGTCATGGAATATGAGGCCTACGAGGCGGGCACCCTGCACGACATCCTCGTCCCCGAAGGAGAACTCGCCTCCATCGGCGCAGTGATCGCCCGCCTCGACCACGGCATCGGGCACCCGACAAGCCCACCGGAAGAACCCGCCACCGACAGCACACCGGCACCCACCGCACCACCGAACTCGCCGAACGACACAATCCATCAGGCCGCAGCACCAGGGGCGGAGGCGCTCCCACCGCAGTCCGAGGCGCAGCCACACGTTCCCCGCGAACGGCTGTTCGCGACCCCACTCGTGCGCCGACTCGCGCGTGAAAATGGGATAAACCTCGATGAGGTTACCGGATCCGGACCCGGCGGGCGGATCGTCCGCGCTGACCTTCAGGAAGCCCTCGCCCTGCGAGAACAGCGCCCCTCCGAGCCCACCTCACCACAAGCGACAGCAGCCGATCCCACAGAACCCGGCGACAGTAGACACAGCACGACGGTCCCCTTCGACTCCACACGACAGGTCATCAGCCGACGGCTGACCGAGAGCAGCAACTCCGCACCACACTTCTACGTCACCGCCGTCGCAGACGTCGAAGAACTCCTCGCACTACGGGCCACCATCAACAGCCACCTCCACGGCCTCGGACGCGGCAAAGTCAGCATCAACGACCTCATCGTCCGTGCTGGCGCCCTCGCACTGAGGCAGCACCCCGGACTCAACGCCTCATACTCACCCGAAGGCCGCGGTCAGACCCTGATCCACGAACGCGTCAACATCGGCATCGCCGTCTCGTCACCGACAGGACTCGTGGTACCGGTGATCCACGACGCCGACCAAAGAACCCTCTCCCAGATCGCCGCCGAGTCACAACGTCTCGCCCACGCCGCGCGAGACCGCAAGCTCACCGGGCCCGACATGGCGCGCGGCACCTTCACCATCAGCAACCTCGGCATGTACGGAGTCGAGCAATTCACCGCGATCATCAACCCACCCGAAGGAGCCATCCTCGCCGTCGGCGCCGCCCTCCCCGAACCCGTCGCGATCGGCGACACCGTAGCCATCCACCGACGCATCCGATACACACTCTCCGCCGACCACCGAATCATCGACGGCGCCCTCGCCGCCCAGTTCCTCAAAACCTTCACCAGCCTGCTCGAACGACCTATGGCACTCCTCGCCTGAACCCGAACCAGACTCTCCCTGCCCGGCCATTAAACGGCCATGTCACCGGCGAACAGCCGGGCAGGGACGTCAGACGCAAGAGTGGCTTCTTCGATGGTGGGAGATGCGCGCAGCCGGCCGGCCGGTGACTGGGCGGCTCGCACACTTGAACCGGCGCACCACCAGCCGATCACCACGGCACAACCGCCAAGCGCGGCATCCGCCAGCCTGCGCGGATAGCGGCCATGCACACGTCGCGATCGCCGAGCCGCCGTCGTTGCAGACGTCCGCGCCATCCCAGCTAAAGCACGAAGGCGGTCACGCCGGTCGATCATTCTGTTCCCGCAGCCAGTGGGCGGCGACCTCGCGGACCTCTGCGGCTGGGTCGTTGAGCGCCTCGCGCACCACGTTCGCGTACCGGTGGGAGTCCTTGCGCCACCACAGCAGGGACAGGACTGCCAGCCTCCGCACGGTGGCGTCCGGGTCCTGGCTGACGGTCTGTCCGAGAAGCGGCAGGACCCGTCGGGCGACGGCGGCACCGAGACGTCGTTCGCCGAGTACGCACACCGCGTGCCGGCGGATGACGACGTGCGGCGAGGCCAGCCCGCGGATCGCTTCGCCCACCTCGTCGACGGTGATGTCGCAGTACCCTCGCCCCGGCTTGAGCTCTTCGGCCAGCGCCGGAACGTACGCCGGCCAGCGCTCGATGACGTCCTGCAGGGGCCGGTAGTCCAACCGCGGTGCGGCGACCGCCTGGTTACGGAAGCTGGTGTACGGTGCGGCAACCGCGCCGACCACGACCTCCCGCGGAAGACGGTCGATCTGGCCCAGCACGAGGTTCAGCCTGCCCAGGCGCGCCAGCGCACAAGCAACCCACGACTGGTCCGGCCCCTCGCACCGGGTCAGCGCCGCGTACAGCGCGCGCACGACGTCGTCGTCGGGCTGGCCAATGTCGGCCAGCAGTTTGGCGGCCTGCCACGCCCGCTCCTTATGAGCCAGCATGGGGATCAGGGCGGGAAACGCGGCCGACCCGAGATCACGCAGCGCCACCTCGGCCTCCTCGCCACTGACCGGGCCGTCGACCGCCGCCAGCCGAACGACGAAGTACCCGGCGCGTTCAGCCACCGGCAGCGCGGCGACCCGCGCCAGCTCGACCGCCCGCTGGTCGTACCCGGGAAAGTACCGGCTCACCTCACGTTTGGTGAGAACGCGTTTGATCAGCGTCTCGTGGTACTCGTCGTCGAGCAGCAACACCACGAAGTCCCGATCGGCGACCCCGCTTGCGCGGAGGGCCGTCCGGGCCCGCTTACCCACGCGGACGAGCATCGCAAGGTATCGGCGAAACGTCGCCTCCCACTGCCGCGTCGTCCCCCGGCACGCCTCCGCGGTCAGTCGCCGTTCCCAATCCCGGGCCAAGTCCTCGGCAAGCCACTCGTCGTCGTAGTACTCCCAATCGGCTGCCCTCCACCGCACATCCGCCTGCTCCTCGACGGGAAGCTGCGCCAACGCCTCCACACTGTTCATCGCGAGGCTGGGCAGGGTGATCCGGCCCTCGGTTTCGCGGTAGATCCGGTCCAGCACCGCGGCGTAGAACCGCTCGTCAGGATGTTCCGCGACGGTCGACCGGACGGCTTGCACCAAGGCGTCAACCAGCACACGCTCGAAGCCAGCCCAGTCCAAGCCCACCGCCACCCCGCCATCCTGCCCCAGGCGACCTCTCCCAGACTCCGGTGGCTGCTCGGAATTCCCGGCTGCTTAACTACGGCCCAGAACATTAGGGTCTTGCCCATGGAAGCAGGGCGGGTGCCGACCGGGCCGTTCCGGTGGGACCTGGTTTCTCCGGATCAGCTCGGCGGCTTGTTGGACGGCGTCGCCGCACCCGACCTGTGGTTCCTGCCGGACCTGGTCGAATGCGCGGGCCGGGTGCTGGCCCGTAGCGCCGATGGCGACCTGTACTTCGTCGGCCGCTCCCCGGACAGCATTTTCGACCTGCTCAGCGGCGCACTCTCCGGCACGGCGCGGCGGGGCCGGTGCCACCGGCTACCGCTGTCGCTGTGGAGCGACCCGCACATGCTGACCCCAGCGGAGGTCGCCCAGTTCCGTATCAACATGCGCAAGCTAGGAATCGATCCGCAACGGCTGGCTCACGGCCGGCGTCCGGTCACCTTCATCGACCTGGTCCACGGCGGGCGCACCTACGCCAACCTGTTCCTCCTGCTGCGCCGGTGGATCGCCGAGGAGAACGCGCCGTGGGCGGTGGTACGCACCAAGCTGCGGTTCGTCGGCATCACCGTCCGGACCAAGACCAGCCCGAACACGTGGCGCTGGTACCAGGCCGCTCCATGGGCGGCGCACCTGCCGCGTAGCGCGCTGATCGGCATATCGCTGAACGGCGGCGTGTGGAGCTACCTGGGCGACCAGCAGGCCAAGTCCACCCGGTCGTTCCCCGTCGCGCGATGGCTCGACCAGGACGCCAACGGACCGGCCCGCGACCCGAAAGCGTTGGCGGCCCTGGCCGAAGCGGTCGCTATGGTCGGGCACGGCCGCTCCGCCGAGGGACGCGCCGGCCTGATCGCCGCGATCACCGCGGAGCCGACCATGCGCGAGGCATGGCTACGGTCCCTGGTCATCGAAATGCGCCGGCCAGCATCCGTCGACCAGCAGCGGCGGTAGAGCAATGGACCTGTTGCCGGACCGGAAGCTGGAGATGTCCTCGGTGGTAGCCAACTGCGCGATGAACCGGGAACGGACCCTGACCGGCTCCAACGGATACGGCCGCGAGCTGGGCCTGGACCTGCTCGCCGAACTACGCAGCCGGACCGCGGGATCGACGGGCCCGGTGCGCTGGCTGGACCTGTGCTGCGGCTCGGGCCGAGCGTTGACCGAGGCCGCCGAACTACTCAACACGCTCGGTGTAGCGGACCGGGTCGAGATCGTCGGCGTCGACCTCGTCGACCACTTCGCCCCCGCATCGCATCCCGCCGTGCGGCTCGTCACCGCTTCCGTGACCGCCTGGGCCCCGCCGGCCGGACACCACTTCGACGTGATCACCTGCGTTCACGGCCTGCACTATGTCGGCGACAAGCTCGCCGTCCTGTCCCGCGTCCCGTCCTGGCTGACCGCCGACGGCATTTTCGCCGCGAACCTCGACACCGCCAGCATCCGACGGGCCGACGGAACCGTCATGGGTAGGCCACTCACCGCGGCCCTGCGCAACACGGGCTTCGCCTACGACACCCGCAACCGGCGGATCACCTACCGTGGCAGCGGCAACCCGGTGAAGCTCCCGTTCACCTACCTCGGTGCCGACGACACCGCCGGCCCGAACTACACCGGCCAACCCGCCGTCAGCTCCCACTACGCACCAACAGAATCACCGCCGGCACGATGAATCCCTACCTGCTCGGGCGACGGCCGAAACCCGGCCACCGTCGTAACCGAGCTGCACCTGCCCGCCCGGCACCAGGGCGAACCGCAGACCTTCCCGTTCGAACAACGCCACGCGGTAGATCCGGTGTGCGTTGGCTCCTACCCTTCGATCTCGGCAGCATCGGCATCAGGGCACTTCACGGGCACGGTCCTAACAGCATTGCCAGGTGAAGGTGGCCCGATCGAAACGGCGGGCCGCGAGATCCTCCGGCCGGATCAGCCAGTAGAGCATCCCGCTATCGCCCCACATCATGTCCGCCGCATCATCGCTGTCGAACTGGGCCAGCAGGACCCACTTGACGGCCTCGTCGCGCAGCGCCGGATCTTCCCACTTGACGTTGCCGCCGAGCACGGCCTGCGCCACCTCGTACTCGACCTCACCCTGGACCGGATAGGCATACCCGCCGAGTTGATGGCCTGCGCCGCGCATGCCGAACAAGGCGCGGCGAAAGTCACTGTTGACGACCGGGTGGACACGACCGGTCTCCTCATCAAAGAGTGCGCCGAACGTGCCGTAGAGGACTGGGTGATCTACAGACGGAGCCGTGGCTACCGGCTCGGCCCTTGCCCACCAGAAAGGTGCACCCGATTTCTGCTATGGATATGACGTAGACACTCACATCCTTGCAGCTCGGGTGCACCTTTCCCTTATCACCCTCGATGCATCAATTTCACTCTGCACGAGCGAGGCTGATTTTTACGCCGGCTGCGAGCAAGCGAGGGCGTACAGATCCGCCGACACGGCAGGTGTCCTCGGCAGGGCGGTCGAGAACCGGTCAACGCTTGAACCTCTCGGAGGCGAGCACAGCCTCGATCAACCGGTGGCAGGTCGCTGTCGATCCGGGGATCTTGCGCTTCGAGACCCCGGCGTCGAGAATCGCTCCGGCCGCTCGCAGGTTCTCGGCAACGTACGTCCTCGCTTCCGTGGCGTCCAGGACCACCTCGTCGTTGACGGCCACCTGGACGACCATCTGACGCTTCTTCTTCGACCACTGATCGACGCGCATACCCTGGTGTTCCGGCGCGCCCAGACGATGCCGGGGTACAGGAACACCAGGAGCAAGCCGATCTGATCGTCACCGATGTTCCCGTCGCTCCGCTCATCGTGCAACGTCAGCGCGATGTTCCGGGCCGCGTTCGCCGCGCTTCTGACGTGCACGTTCGCGATCCGCCCGCCGCCCTCGACACCACCGATGTCAAGGATTAGGCGGTCGTCATTACCGGACCCGGACGACATTTGCCAGCCTCCTATTGCAAGTCCGGAATGGAGATGTCGTGCTTGTTCGTGAACCAGTGGATGAATTTCCAATCGTCCGCCGACGGCCAGAGTTCACCGGCCAGCCCCTTCTCATGGTTGGCCTGACCCGGGAATCGCGATACCAACCACGTCTCGAAGTCCTTCATCTCTCGTCTGGCCCCGTGGCCAGGACCACCATCTGCAGGCCGCCCAGCTTCGACTTCGAGTACCTCGTCGCCGGCGTGGCCGTGATCCCCCGCTTGGCGACGACCCTGGACTCCGGCGCGACCAGAGCGTACAGATAGGCTGGCTCGTCGCTGTCCAGGCTGTTGCCGTGTGGCGTCCCGTCACCGCAGTTGTGAACCAGGACCGGCGTGGTGCCGGCCAGCACATAGGGCGTCGAGGATGACGTCGTTGCCGCTGGTCCGCGCCACCGCGTTGATCGCCTCCAGTTCGTGCGGCGTCAAGGCGCGGCGTGTGCTCGGGAGGCGGCGGGGTTTGGCGACGCGGTGGGCGGGACTGGCCGAGGCGTCGATCAGGCCGTCAGCGACAGCCCGGGAGTAGAAGGCGCGGGCGGCGGCGATGACGTGCTCGCCGGCGTGCCGACCGTTGCGGCTGTTGCGCCGCGATCGCGCCGTAGCGATCATGTCTTGTTTCATCGCCTCGATGTCGCTGGCCGCGACGCGGTTCAGGGGCCAATCACCCCACGCGGT
>NZ_JBUEGB010000096.1:0-18734 GCF_054963695.1 Micromonospora sp. RTBAU3-60
GGGAAAATCCTCCCGGAAAGGCAATCGGCGATGAAACAGGAAACCTCACGGGCGACCGTGAGAATCCCGGCCAATCAGGGCCGGGAGGATGTCAAGCCTGCTAGCGCGGGTACCCAGCGTCATGCCCGAGTTCCCGCGCGACGTCACCACGTCATACCACGACGGGGTGCTGGGCCGGATGCGAACCCGGGCAGTCGGCGTCCCGCGAACCGGCGTGCCGCAGGTCGTCCTCGTGCAAGGCATGGCGGTGGCCGACTACCTGTTGCCGGGACTGGCGGCGTTCGGCAGGTGGACGCGCGCGCATCTGGTGGAGCTGCCCGGGTTCGGCGGCAGCGGCGAGCCGCCGCACGAACTGTCGGTGCCGGAGTTCGCTTACGCCGTGGCGGACTGGCTGACCACCCGACAACCGGACCGCGTGATCCTGGCGGGGCACTCCAGCGGCACCCAGGTCGCCGCCGAAGCCGCCGTGGGCGATCCCCGGGTGGCCGGGCTGGTACTGGCCAGCCCCACTGTCGACCCGGTCGCCCGCGGTCCCGTACGCCTGCTCGTCCGGTGGCAGCTCGACGGCCGGCACGAACCTCCCGGCCTGACCGACTCGCACTGGCCGGAGTGGAAGCGGGCCGGGCTGCGCCGGCTGGTGCATCTGGTACGGGCTCATCTTCGTCACGACATGGAGCAGCCGGTGGCGCGGCTGACGGTCCCGCTGCTGGTCCTGCGAGGCGAAGAGGACCGGCTCAGCACCCGCCGGTGGGCGCGGCACCTGACCGAGATGGTGCCCGATGGCCGGTACGCGGAAGTACCCGGTGCCCACACGTTCCCCTGGCTTGACCCGCAGGCCTGGTCGGAGCCGGTGCGCAGGCTCGCCGAGGCAGCGCGATCATGAGGCCCGGCGGGCCCGGTGCACCTCAGCAAGCGGGCCAGCGTCCCGGGTCCGGTGGCTTATGGTGAGATCCGGGGCCGCCACTGTGGTCCATGCTGGTGCGCGGCGGGCACCCCGATCAGAGCCGTAGGGCCTTCACGTTGTCCGGCCGGAGGATGGACCGATGACCGAGCGACCGCCGAGCCGCGGGGCGACGACCCGGAACCGCTGTTCGGCGGGCCAGACCCGGTCAGTTGCGCCGCTGGCTGGCGCCGGTGTCGACCTGGACGCCGGGAGGCCGGGCGGCGCCCGCGCCGGAGCTCTCGCCGTCCCGACCGTGAACGCCCGCGGCGTCGGCCGCTGCTGAGATGGACTGGGCCGGATGGGCGTTGTTCGGGTTGGTCGCCACGGTGGCGCTCACCGCAGCGTTGATCACTGCTCAACTGGCCGGCCTTACCCGCCTCGACCTTCCCCTGGTGCTCGGGACCCTGGTCACCGAGGATCCCGACCGGGCCCGGGTCTTCGGGTTCTTCATCCACCTCTGCGCCGGTCAGGGCTTCGCCCTCGGCTACGCGGCCACGTTCGCCCTGCTGCACCGCGCCACCTGGTGGATCGGGGCGCTGCTCGGGACCCTGCACGTCGGGATAGCGCTGACGGTGCTCCTGCCGCTGCTTCCGGGTGTCCACCCGCGCATGGCCTCGCAGCGGGCGGGCCTGGCCAGCACGGCCGTGTTGGAGCCACCTGGCGTGTTCGCCCTCAACTACGGCGTCCAGACTCCCGCGGTCGCGGCTGTCGTCCACGTCCTGTACGGGATCGTCCTCGGCCTGCTCCTCCAGGCCGGTTGACCCGCGTCGCGCCTCGGCAGGGAGCGATCTTCATGACTGGTGGCCCGACGTGACGTGGCCTCGGCGCCCAGCGCCGCTCAGCGACTACGGGCTGCTGGGTGACACCCGCACCGCTGCCTTGGTCGCCGGTGACGGCGGGATCGACTGGCTCTGCGTGCCCCGTTTCGACGGCGAGCCCCTGTTCGGCCGGCTCGTCGGGGGCCCGGAGGCGGGAACGTTCCGGGTCGGCCCGGCTCGGCCGGCCACGGTCGTCGACCGGCGTTACCGGCAGCACACGGCCACGCTGGAGACGACCTGGGCGGTGGGCAGGGGACGACTCACCCTCGCCGAGGCCATGGTGGCCGAGATCAGCGGTCGCCTGCTGCCGACGACTCTGCTCGTCCGGCGTCTGTCGGCCGAGGAGGCGTCGGTCGACGCCGTCGTCGAGTTCGACCCCCGCCTCGGCGTACGGCACCGCCGGCCCCGAGTTCAGCACCGGGGCCGGGACCTGGTGTGTGAGTGGGGCGCGAACGCGGTCTCCGTGGGCAGCACACCCGGGCTCACCATCGAGCCGGGTCGGCCTAGCTCGATCATGGTCAGGCCGGGCCATCCGGTCACCCTTGTGCTGGCCGTGGCCCACCGCGAACCGCTGATCCACGTCGAGCCGGCAACGGCCTGGGACCTGCTCATCGAGGACGAGAACCGGTGGCGAGCCTGGACCGCCGAGATCGACGGGTCGCTGCCGTTCCGCGAGCAGGTCGTGCGGAGCCTGCTGACCCTGCGACTGTTGACCTACTCGCCGTCGCAGGCTCCGGTGGCCGCACCCACCACGTCACTGCCCGAGGACCCCGGCGGGATACGGAACTGGGATTACCGCTATGTCTGGCCCCGTGACGCCAGCATCGGCGTCAGTGCCTTCCTCAGCGTCGGCAAACCCGACGAGGCCCATGGCTTCCTCGCCTGGTTGTTGCACGCCAGCCGGCTTCAGCGGCCACGCCTGCCGGCGCTACTCACCCTGCACGGCCGGCACGTTCCGGCGGAACGGGAACTGCCCGGCTGGCCCGGCTATCTCGGCAGCGTGCCGGTACGGATCGGCAACGGCGCCGCCGGCCAGCACCAGCTCGACGGCTACGGCTGGGTGATCGACGCCGCTTGGGCGTTCGCGCAGGCCGGGCAGCGCCTCTACAGCGAGACGTGGCGGGCGGTGCGCGGCTTCGCCGACCTGGTCGCCCGTTGCTGGCAGGAGCCCGACGCCGGCATCTGGGAGGTCCGCGAACCCGATCAGCACGTACATTCCAAGCTCATGGGTTGGCTCGCCCTGGACCGGGCCCTGCGCATCGCCGACACTCACCCGCTGCCGGACCGCCAACGCCGGCGCTGGCAGGAAACCCGGGACGCCATCGCCGCCGAGGTCCGGGCGCACGGCTTCGACCTGACGGCGGCCAGCTACGTCCGCAGCTACGGCTCCCCCGACCTCGACGCGGCCCTGCTCGTCCTGCCGCTGCTCGACCTGGACAGTATCGATTCGCCCCGGGTGCAGGGCACCATCAACGCCATCCGGGACAGGCTCTCCGCCGGCGGCCCGCTCCTCTACCGCTACCCGCCGGGGCGTGACGGCTTCCCCGGCGCCGAAGGCGCGTTCCTGCCCTGTTCGTTCTGGCTCGTGCAGGCCCTCGCCCGCACCGGGCGCCGCGCCGAGGCCGTCGAGCTGTTCCAGACCCTGCTCGACCACGCCAGCCCCCTCGGCCTCTATGCCGAGGAGTTGGACCCCGCGACCGGCGGCCACCTCGGCAACTACCCCCAGACGCTGACCCACGCCGCGCTCGTCCAGGCCGCGCTCGCCATTCGAGACGCCCCCGAGCTGCGATCCTGAGTCCGCGTGGCCGCCGGGAAACGTCCTGGGTGAGCCGGGCCGGTGCCCTCCGCGGCCGGGTTGCGTCCTTACGCCACGATGATCGAGTGTTCAAGCGGCAACTCTCGTCGGCGTGGGTGACCCTCGGCTGCGCCCTGCTGGTCGCCGCCGGCGGCCTGCTGCTCTGGCTACCGTTCCACACCCAGTACGCGCTCGACGACTGGGCGAAGGAACTACGGGCCACCGGGGTGCCGGCGCGAGCCGTCGTCTACGACCAGGTGACCAAGTCCCGCGGCAACCGATCGAGCCCGTCGAGCACCATGTATTTCCGGTACGAGCTGAGCGGCCGGACGTACGAGGAGGAGGTCGCCTGCTTCGAGGTGTGCCGGTCGAGTGGTGACCGGGTGGCGATCTGGGTGAATCCCGCCGACCCGAGCGACTTTGTCACCGACTTCGATCAGCTCAGCGGGCACCGGGGCCGCGTACAGGGCGGGCTGGGCGTCGCCGGGTTCGCGATCCTGGTCGTGGCGGTGCCGATGTTGTTGTCCCGCATCCCGTTCCAGCGCTGGTTCCCTCGGCGTACGCGGCCGCGTCGGCCCGCCGCCTCGGTCGGCGGCAGCGGCCGGTTCACGAGCCGTTCCAAGCACAAGCGGAGCAGCCGGCGCTGACGGGTGGTCGGCAGGTGGACTTCGCCAGGTTCGGGTGGACTGCGTGCGGCGACACCAGGGCTGGCCAGCCAGATGCGCACTGCCGCGTGGCGATGCCTCAAGTAATGCTCAAATCCGGTTCATGCGAGCCGTCGATGCGAAAGATGCACATACGCTCACCGCACCCAGCTCGCTCGCGGCCCTTGTGCACCTCTCACGGCGGTGACCTTTGTCGTACCCAGGATCACCGTGCGCGAGCTCAGCACGACCGTCCTGAACGGACCGCCCAGCACCGCGGCCGGTCCGCACATCAACCAGACGCCACAAGCAGAAGGAGGGGAGAATGCGACGCAGACAGTTGCGCATAGCGCTCTTCGCACTGCCCGCCCTGGTGGGGAGCGTCCTCATGGCGACCGCGCCTGCAGGCGCGGATCCCGCGGGGTCGACCGCCACGGCGGGCTCGGGGCGATCCCACCTTGAGGATTCAGAGTCGGTACGCCTCGTCCGCATCCAGCTGACCGGCGCCGACATGCTGGACAAGGTGGTCGCCGCCGGCTTCGACCTCGAGCACGGTCTCAGGCGCGTGCCGACCGGCATCGAGGGCGAGGCGGTGGTCAGCACCGAGCAGATCGCCGAGCTCAAGGCGATGGGCGTCGAAATCCTCGGCGACGACGAGGGCTTCGCATGGAGCGACGAGGCCGACGGCGGCATCCGAGCCCTGCGCGCGCAGGCCGTCCAGCCGGCCGGCCACGAGGCGACGGTGCGGATCGTCCGCGCCGACTGGTTCACCACGAAGGGCCAGGGCTTCCTGTACGTCGAGGCGCGAACCACGGACGGGCAGCAGACGAACCCGATCGTCACGATGCAGCTCGAGAACGACTCGGGCGCAGGCACGACGTTCGGCTTCGCGCGGACGATGAGCCGGTTCGTCGACTCCGGGCAGTACATGTTCCACCGGAACCTGTTCAAGCTCGACACCCGCCCGAACCAGATCCGGGTCACGAGCTCGAGCGGCGGCGCCACCACCGGCTACGTCTCCAACTGGCTTGAGGACGGCCCGCCGCCGCTGACGGCGAACCCGGGCTACCAGTCGGACTTCATCGACGGCTACAAGCACCCGCAGCAGCTCTACAGCCGCGCCGAGGAGATCGCCCGCCAGTACCCGGACATCGCCGAGATCGTCTACCTGCCGAACAAGACGAACGGCTACCAGCGTAAGGCGCAGGCCACGATCGGCGGCACCGGGCAATCGGCGGTCGTGGTCAGCTCGGCGGCGTGGGGCCACGAGGGTGGCAACGACGTCACCGTCGAGTTCGTGAACCGGCCGGGGGCGAACCTGCCGCTCACGGTCGAGGTGGCGGGCAAGGCGGTGCGGGTCCTTCTTGCCACGGACGCCTCCGGTGCGCTGGCGAGCACGGCCGCCCAGGTGGCGGCGGCGCTGCGGACCCAGTCCCAGGGCCTGATCGACCGGGCACACCCGTACCGGACCAACGCGGGCACCGGCATCGTCGCCGCGACGTCCGGCCCGGTCGCGCTGACCGACTTCCTCGATCAGAAGCGCGCCGGCGCGCCGGAGGGCGAGGTGCCGCGCGGTCCGGCCACGATCCCCGTGCTGCGGATCGGCAAGCACCGCGACGGCAGGAACCCGGGTGTCCTGATCCAGGCGCAGGACCACGCCCGTGAGTGGGTGCCGGCGACGACGTCGCTGGAGGCGGCCGAGCGCTTGGTGCACAACTACAAGTCGGACTGGGAGACGAAGAAGATCGTCGACAACACCGACGTCTTCTTCATCCTGTCGAACAACCCCGACGGGGCGAACTACAGCTTCTACAACTTCGCCTCGCAGCGCCGGAACATGACGAACCACTGCGCGGACGACAACGCCGATCCGGCTCGGCGTAACTCGTGGGGCGTCGACCTGAACCGGAACTACCGGGTCGGGTCGGGCCACGACGGCTATGCGGGCGGGTCGACCAGCTGCGTCAGCGACACCTACCAGGGACCGGAGAAGCTGTCCGAGCCCGAGTCGAAGAACATCATCTGGCTGGTCGAGAAGTACCGGAACATCAAGTTCATGATGTCGGTGCACTCCAACGGCGGCCAGCTGTTCTGGCAGCCGGGCGCCTACATCGCGGACGGGCGGATCACCACGCCGCGCCCGCCGCTGGGTGACGAGGCGTTCTACTGGCAGTCGGCCGCCCGGATCCTGTCGCAGGTCAAGGCGCACCGGCAGACCGTCGTCACGCCGGAGAACGTCGGCGGTTCGTCGGACGTCCTCTACTCCTCCGCCGGCAACGTACGCGAGGACCTGTACCACAACTACGGGATCTACGCCTTCGGCTGGGAGGTCGGCGGCTCGGTCTACAACCCGGCCACCGGCAACTGGCAGGGCGGCTCGTTCCAGCCGGCGTGGGTGGGCAACCCGGAGCTCGTCAGCGGCCACGCCGAGACGATGGAGTACGCCAACGGGCTCATGGAGATGTTCCGGATCGCGGCGGAGTGGGGCAAGGACAACAAGAAGCCGACGTCCACGCTCGTCCCCGGCGGCGGTAAGTACTCCGGGCCCGTCGACGTGCGCTTCGAGACGAGCGAGCCGGCCACCATCTACTACACGACGGACGGCAGCCGGCCCACCCTCGAGTCGCCCCGCTACGCGGCGACCGAGTTCCGTGAGCCGGGACAGGTGTTCCACGTGACCGAGACCACGACGTTCCGCTGGTTCTCGGTCGACAGCGCCGGCAACATCGAGCAGAACTACGACCCGAGCAACAACGACACGCGCAACAACTACCGCACGGCGACGATCACGGTCGCCAAGCAGTAACCCGCCCATCGTGGTCAGTTGCCTCGTCAGTGCGGTTTCGCCCGCACTGACGAGGCAACGGTCGCGCTCGCTGGGAGCGGACGGCCGACGTCACACGGGATCGACAACCCTGCTCACGATCCATGCGTGCTTGCCAACCTGGCGGCCGCGGGTGAATCCGAACTGCTCGAAGAGTTCGACGGTCGCGCTGAACAGGAACCGGCCGGGCGCCTCGCGGCCGGTGGTGACCTCGGAGATGGCCTCGACGAGGCCGCCGCCGGCCTGGGCGATCTGGTCGAGAGCGCCTTCCAGGGCTGCCCGTGCGATGCCCTGACCGCGATGTTTCCGGTCGACGTAGAAGCAGGTGATCCGCCAGTCCGGACGCGGTGGCGCGTCCCTGTCGTACGCCCGCCGGTGCTTGATGCCGGGCAGTTCCTCGGGGCTGCCGTACTGGCACCACCCCTGTGCGGTGCCGTCCTCGTCGAGGACGAGCGCGGCGTGAGCACGGCCGGTCCGGACCCGGTCCTCTTTGACCGCGCGGTGGCTGATCCCCCGCTGGCCGCACTCCGGGTGGTAACCGATGCACCAGCACCCACCGAAGATCCCGTTGTTGCGCTCGACCAGCTTCGCGAATGCGTCCCAGGTCGAGGCGTCCAGGGGTCGGATCGTGTATGCCATCCCTCGCATCCTTCCGCGCGTCTCATCCTCCCGGCTCACGGCCGCGGCGGCAGGTCAGACCTCGGCAGCCGCCGCGGCAAGGAGCCGGGCGAGTTCCTTCGGCTTGCTGACCATGGGCCAGTGGCCGGAGTCGATGTCGACGAAGTCGAGGTGCCTGGCCTTTGCCAGTTCGGGCACGTCGCCGGCGTCGATCCACTCCTTGGCCTGGGCTGGTGTGAACTCCGGGCACACGAGCACGACCGGGACGTCGAAGCGTCGCTCGTCGGCCAGGCGCACCACCCCCCTGGCCACCCCCTCCGGTACGGGAATCGCGGCGGACGCGATGCTCCGCCGGGCCGCCTCGTCGAGGTCCGCAGAGTCCGGTCCCTCGAATGGGCCCCAGCCGGGGAAGGGCATGACGCCATCCTTCAGCTCGAAGAAGTCGGCGTAGCGCTCCCCGTCGGCGGACGGGAAGCCACCGATGAGAGCGACTTTGGCAATCTGTTCCGGTCGCGCGTCAGCGGCCAGCCAGGCCAGGGTGCAGGCGGCGGAATGCCCCACCACCATGGGCTTTCCGGATGCCGAGTCCACGGCGGCGAGGACCGCTGCCACCTGGTCGTCGAGCGAGGCGGACGCGGATCCGTCACCCTGACCCGGGAGGGTGAGCGGTACGGGGCGATGGCCGAGCGGCTCGAGTGCGGACACCACCTCGTCCCAGGCGGAGCCGTCGAGCCACAGGCCGGCGATGAGCAAAATATCCATGATCAGTTTCCTTTTCCCGCGGTGGTCATGGGCATCACGCTAGGGCCAGTTCCGGACGATCTACTTCCGGTTCATTTCGTGGCGACCTAGTCTGCTCGGGTGCCGACCGATCTCAGCCCCACCGCACGGGCGCTGCGTGCCCTCGAGATCCTGCAGGCCCGCCCCGGCACGACGGCCGACCAGCTCGCCGAGAGACTCGGTGTCACGGAGCGGGCCGCGCGCCGGTATGTCGGGATCCTCCGGGAGGCCGGCATCCCCGTCGAGTCAGCCCGGGGGCCCCATGGCGGGTACCGGCTTCGGCGCGGGACGCGGCTGCCTCCGGTGGTCTTCACGCAGGCCGAGGCGCTTGGCCTGGTCATGGCGGTGCTCGACGGCCAGCCGGCGGCCGCCGATGTCGACGATCCTGTGGGTGCTGCCCTGGGCAAGGTCATCCAGGCCCTGCCCGAGGGCGTCGGCCGGCAGGCGGCCGCACTGCGAGAGCATGCGTCAGCTGCGCCCGACCGGCGCTCGGCCCGTCCAGATCCCACCCTGACCAGCTCACTCGTCGCGGCCGGCGCGGCCCGACGTCGCGTGCTGGTCACGTACCGGAGCGAGACCGGCAACGAGTGGGACGCGGAGGTGGACCCCTGGGCGGTCGTCGTCCGCCACGGGCGCTGGTATCTCCTGTGCCATTCCCATCGGGTGGACGCGATCCGCACCTACCGGGTCGACCGGATTTGCGGAGTCCGGCAGACCGCGCACGAGTTCGAGCCCCCCGACGGCCTCGACCCGGTCGCCGCACTGGAGGAGCACCTGGGCATCGGGTGGGAGTTCCCCACCCACGTGGTGTTCGATGCCCCGCTGGCTGAGGTGGCCCCGTGGATCCGGCCGCCCATGGGACGGCTCGAACCATCAGGAGACGGGTGCGTGCTCGTGGGCAGCACGAGCAATCCGGCCATGTACGCGCAGGAGTGGCTGGCGGGTGTGCCGTTCGCCTTCCGCGTCGTCGGCGGACCAGAACTCCGTGCCGCGGTCGCGGCGCTCGCGACGCGTTTCGCTGCCGCCCTGGCGAACCGGCCCTCGGCGGCGCCGGCGAATCCCGGCGAGGCAGGGCACACCGATCGATGAGTTAGCGGCCCGATCGCCTGGCGTTTCTGTACGAACAGCTTCAGATGCCCACCGGCACCGCCGAGTCAGTTGATGTTCACCAATCCCTAGCATCGATGGCCATGAAGCTACGGATCGTCCTCGCGTTGGCCGCACTCGCCACTCTGCTCTACACCGTCGGCGCCCCACACCAACACGGCGGCTGATGCGGCACCCCGCAGCGGCCACCTGACTGACGGACCTCCCGGTAGATCCACCGCGGGCGGCTGCCCTCGACTCGCCCGGTCGCGGCCGGTGGGCGATCGGGAAGCAGCCCTCAGGACAGCCGCTGCGCCCGGTGCAGGATCCGCTGCATGACCACCACCAGCGCGAGGAACGCGCCGCTGACGACCTGCTGGAACGACGAGGTGAGCACGCCGATCTGGTTGATCAGGCTCTGGATGACGCCGAGCAGCAGCACCCCCGCCATCGTGCCAGTGAGCCCGCCGGCGCCGCCGGTGAGCAGCGTGCCGCCGATGACCACGGCGGCGATGACGTCGAGTTCCATGCCGGCGCCGAGGATGGTGACGCCGGAGGACAGGCGGGCGGCGTTGAGCGCCCCGGCCAACCCGGCCAGCAATCCGGAGATGAGATAGACGACAACCTTGACTCGGGTGACCGGCACGCCCATGAGCACCGCGGCCTCTTCGCTGCCGCCGATGGCGTAGACGTTCTGTCCGAAGCTGGTGCGTTGCAGCAGCACCCCGCCCAGCAGGACCAGCCCCAGCGTGATCCAGACCGGCACGGTGAGGCCGAGGATGGACGTCTGGCCCAGCGCGCTGAAGGCGTCGTTCTGCACCAGGTAGGTGTTCGCCCCTTCGCCGGAGACCGCGAGCATGAGGCCACGCATACCGAGCAGGCCGGCCAGGGTCACGATGAACGGCGCCATGCCGGTGCGCGCCACGATCAGCCCTTGCACCAGCCCGATCGCGCCACACACGGCGAGGGGCAGCAGGAGCGCGACGAGCAGCCCGTACCGGGAGCCGTAGGCGGCCAGCACCCCGGCGAGCACGAAGGACGAGCCGACGGAGAGGTCGATCCCGCCGCTGATGATGACGAAGGTCATCCCGATCGCGACGATGGCCAGGAACGACGAGGACACGACGATGTTCGCGGCGTTCTGTGGGGTGGCGAACGAGTCGAAGGCGACGGCCCCGACCACGACGGTGACCGCCAGCACCATGAGCGCGCCGTGGTGCTGGAGGAGATGGCCGATACGTTCGCGGCGCAGCCCGCCCGGCCGGCGCCGCGCGTCGGCGCTGGTGTCCGCGCCGGCGATGGTGGTGGTCATGCGCGCCTCCCTCGGGCGGCGTAGACGGCGGCCAGGATGATGACCGCCTGGACCATCTGGGTCCAGGACTGCGGCAGGTTGTGCTTGATGAGTGTGGCCTGGAGGAGCTGGATGAGCAGGGCGCCCATCACGGTGCCGAGCACGCGGACCCGGCCGCCGGTGAGCGGGGTGCCGCCGACGACCACGGCGGTGATCGCGGACAGTTCCATGAGCAGGCCCAGTGAGGTGGGGTCGCTGGCTTGCAGGCGGGACGTGGCCAGCACGCCGGCCACCGCGGCGAGCAGGCCGGAGATGAGGTAGACGGTGACCAGGACGCGTCGTACCGGCAGGCCGGACAGCCGGCTCGCGGCCCGGTTGCCACCGACGGCCACCAGTTGGCGGCCCAGGGTGGTGCGCTTGACCAGGAACCCGATCAGTACGGTGAGCGCCGCCGCGATGATGACCACGAGCGGCAGGCCGAGCACGGACCGGCTGCCGAGGGTGATCAGCGTGGGGTTGCGGAACTCGGTGAGCTGCGGCACCAGCACGTTCGCCAGGCCACGTACGCCTACCAGCAGGGCCAGCGTCGCCACGATGGGCTGCACCCCCACGTACGCCACCAGCGCGCCGCCGCCGGCGCCGATGGCGGCGCCGGCGATCAGGGCCGCGACGATCGCGACCGGAGCGCCGTACCCGAGGTAGAGCACCACCATCGCCGAGGCGAGCGCCATCACCGAACCGACGGACAGGTCGATGCCCTCGGTGCCGATCACCAGCGCCATGCCGAGCGAGGTGATCACGACGGGGGCCACCTGGATCAGCTGGGTCCGGAAGTTCGCCACTTCCAGGAAGTGCGGCGTGAACACCACGTTGAAGAGCAGGAGCGCGAGCACCGACGCGTAGACGCCGTACTCCTGCAGCCACGCGAGCAGTCCTGCCCGCCCGCCCCAGGCGCGCGGTGCGACCGCGATCTCAGCCATCGGTCTCTCCTGTCGCGGCAATCGTTGCCATGATCGCTTGTTCCGTGACCTGGCCGCCGCTCAGCTCGCCCGCGACCGCGCCGTCGCGCAGGACCACGACGCGGTCCGCCCCTTCGACGAGTTCCTCCAGGTCGGAGGAGATCAGCAGCACCCCGAGCCCTTCGGCTGCCAGTTCGTCGATGAGTGCCTGCACCTCGGCCTTGGCCCCGACGTCGATGCCCCGGGTCGGTTCGTCGAGCAGCAGCACCTTCGCGCCGGTGGCCAGCGACCGGGCCAGCAGGACCTTCTGCTGGTTGCCGCCGGACAGCTCGGAGACTTTCTGGTGGGGGGAGGCGGCCTTGATGCGCAGCCGCCGCATGAAGGTGTCGACGATCCGGTCGACCCGGGCGTCGGACACCACTCCGGACCAGGACAGCTGGGGCAGGGCGGCCAGCGCGATGTTGTCCCGTACCGACAGGGTCGGCACGATGCCCTCGACCTTGCGGTCCTCGGGGACGAGGCTGACGCCGGCCCGGATCGCCGCCGCCGGCGAGCCGCGGCGCACCTCCTGCCCGGCCACCAGCACCGTGCCGCCGTCGACCGGGAGGGCACCGGCGATCGCTTTGGCCGTCTCGCTGCGCCCGGCGCCCAGCAGCCCGCCCAGGCCCACCACCTCGCCGGGGCGGACCTGCACCGACACATCACGCAGGTCGGGTCGGCGGGACAACGAGCGGGCCTCCACCAGCGGCCCGCTGGCGGCGGTGGTGTGCTCGCCGGAGAACTTCGTCGCGCCTTCCCGCCTGATCTCGGCGGGATCGCGGCCGAGCATCAGCGCGACGAGATCCACCCGCGGGAGCTCGTCGAGCGGCCCGGTGTGCGCCACCCTGCCGTCGCGCAGCACGGTGACCCGGTCGCAGATCCGGTACAGCTCGTCGAGGCGGTGGCTCACGTAGATCAGCGAGATGCCCTGGGCTCGCAGGTCGGCGATGACGCCGAAGAGGGTGTCCACCTCCCGCGGTTCCAGAGCCGAGGTCGGCTCGTCCATGATGACCACGCGGGCCTCGATGGAGACCGCGCGGGCGAGTGCCACCATCTGCTGGGTGCCCATGCCGAGCGAGCGCAGCGGCCGGCGCACGTCGGCCCGGATGCCGTACCGGGTCATCACACGCTCGGCCTCGGCGTACAGCTGCGTCATGTCGATGACCCCGAGCCGGCTGCGCGGTTCCCGCCCGAGCAGCAGGTTGTGCGCGAGGCTCATCTGTGGGACGAGGTTGACCTCCTGGTAGATGGTCGAGATCCCGGCCCGTTGGGCGGCGAGGGGGTTGTCGAAGGTGACCGGTTCGCCGCCCAGCAGCAGCGTCCCCCGGTCCGGCCGGTACACGCCGGTGAGGACCTTGATGAGGGTGGACTTGCCGGCGCCGTTCTCGCCGACCAGGGCGTGCACCTGCCCCGCGTCCAGCCGGAAGGACACGTCGTCGAGGGCGAGGACCCCGGGGAATCCCTTCGAGATTCCCCGGGCCTCCAGAACCGCGGTCGCCATCAGTACGCGTTTCCCAGGCTCTCCTTGGCGTTCGCCGTCGTGTACTCCCGGTCACTGATGATCACCGTGGCGGGGATCGGTTCCCCGTCCAGGAACTTCTGTGCGGTGGAGAAGGCGAGCGGTCCGAAGCGCGGGTTCGACTCGACGACCGCGGACAGCCAGCCGTCGACGATGCCCTGCACGGCGGCGCGGGTGCCGTCCACCGACACGATCTTGACCTGGCCGGGCGACTTCCCTGCCCCCTTGAGCGCCGTCACCGCCCCGAGCGCCATCTCGTCGTTCTCCGCGTAGATGCCCTTGGTGCCGGGGCGGGACTGGATCAGCTGCTCGGTGACCTGCTGGCCCTTCTCCCGGGTGAACTCGCCGGTCTGCTCGAAGGAGATGGTGATGCCCGGCGCCTTCTCCTGGATCCGGTCCTTGAAACCCTTGGTCCGGTCGGTGGTGACGTTGTTGCCGGGCGCGCCGAGCAGGATGGCGACCTCACCCTGGCCGCCGAGGGACTGGATCATCTGGTCGGCCGCCCGCTTGCCCTGCTCATAGAAGTCCGACCCGATGAAGGTGAGGTAGTCGGTGCACGGCTGGGCGTTGATCTTGCGGTCGATGGTGATGATCGGGACCTTCTTCTCCGCTGCCTGCCGCAGCACCGGCTCCCAGCCGTCGGAGTTCAACGGCGCGATGACCAGCAGCTTGGCGCCCTGCGCGATGAGCTGCTGCACGTCGGAGATCTGCTTGGAGAACTGGGACTGCGCGTTGGTGACCCGCAGGTTGGCGATGCCGAGCTTGCCGGCTTCGTCCTTGATGGACTTGGTCTCGGCGATACGGAACGGGTTGGCTTCCTTCTCCGACTGGGAGAAGCCGACCACGTCCTTCTTGACGTCGAACTTCTGCCCACCGAAGCTCTGCAGGGTGCAGGTCGGGCCGGTGGCGCCCGTGCTCTGCACGACCTGCTGGCCCGCGCTGCCGACCGGTGCGGGCGTGTCGCCGCTGTCCTCACTCTTGGCGCACGCAGCGGTGGCGAGCAGGGCCGCCAGCGTGACCGCTGCCGCCAATCCGGATGTCCTGGGCATGGGGTTTCCTTTCCCGAGGCGGTTCTCACTCAGGGGGTGGAGCGGGGGCGGTCGCCGCCGCGGTGGGCACCGCGGCGGCGACGGCGAGGAGGCGTCGTCGCCTCAGCCTCCGGAGGTGTACAGCTGGCCGACCTCGGCGGCCGACAGGGCGCGGTCGTAGACGTGCACCTGGTCGATCGCGCCGCGCCAGTAGTCGACTGGGCCGCCGTTGAACCTGGCCCGCCCGATGACGGTCGGTCCGCTGGACGCCTCGCCCAGGCAGGAGCTGGCCGTGCCGGCCTGCTGCCCGTCGACGTAGAGCGTCAGCGTGCCGGCGGCGGCATCGCGCACGCCGACCAGGTGGTACCAGCGGCCGGTCTCGGGTGCGGTCGGCGCGAGCGCCCGGACCCCGGCGAAGCTGAACGCGAACCGGTTGTCGGCACCCGAGTACTGCAGGAAGAAGGCGCTGTGGCTGCCGCCGTCCTGGCTCACCGCGGTGGCGAACCCGCCGAGGCTGTCCAGCTTGACCCAGGCCGACGCGGTGTAGTTGCCGGTGGTGTCGAGGATCGCGGTGCCGGTGTCGACGTACTGGTTCACGCCGTTGAGGTGCACCGCGGCGCCGGAGTGGCCGGTGGTCCACGTCGCGCCGTTCACCAGCGTCCCGTCGTGGTTGCCGGCCTTGTCGTCGGTCACCGTGCCGGCGCCCTCGTCCAGCGGCCACCAGCCGACCCCGGTCAGCCCGGGCGTGCCCGGCGGCAGCTGCGGGGCGTTCGCCCCGGTGCCGTCAACGGAGCGGACGATGGCCCGGTTGACGTCCCGGACCTGGTCGAAGTCCATCTTCTGGACCTGCCGGTCGTAGGTGTAGAACCCGTTTACCTCGTGCTCCACGTCGGTGGTCTGGGTGTAGACGGCGCCGGAGAGCCCGCACCGGTTGGCCACGGTCAGCAGGTCACGTTGGTTCTCCACGTAGCGCCGGGTCAGCGTGGCGCTGTCCGGCGTCATCTCGTAGGCGTGGCCGTCGCCGAACCACATGTGGCCGTCGACCTCCAGCCCGAAGCCGCCGTGCTCGCCGTCCACCGCGACGCGGTCCCCGCTGGGCACCGGCGAGGCGGGGCCAACGTACTGGTGGAAGTCGATGATGTCGCCGCGGCCCGAATCACCCTTGGAGGCGCAGCAGTTCACGCCGCTGTGCGCGTTGACCAGCCTGCTCGGGTCCTGGGCGCGCAGCTCGTCGGCGATCCGGCCGGTCGCCGTGCGGTCCCACTCGCCCCAGCCCTCGTTGAACGGCACCCAGACCGTGATCGAGGTCCAGCTCTGGTGCTCGTCGACGATCTCCTTGAGCTGCCGCTCGAACTCCCGCTGCGCGTCGACCGGTGGGACACCGCCGGTACGCATGGCCGGCATGTCCTGCCACACCATGAGGCCGAGCCGGTCGGCCCAGTAGTACCAGCGGTCCGGCTCCACCTTGATGTGCTTGCGGATCGTGTTGAAACCGAGCCGCTTGGTCTCGGCGATGTCGAAGCGCAGCGCCTCGTCGGTCGGCGCCGTGTGGATGCCGTCCGGCCAGAAGCCCTGGTCGAGGGTGGACATGTTGAACAGGATCTTGCCGTTGAGGGCCAGGTGAAGCTTGCCGTCGGCGCCCTTGACCTTGCTCACCTCACGCATGCCGAAGTAGGACTCGACCCGGTCGGTCTCCTTCGGGCCGTCCAGCACCCGCACCTTCAGGTCATAGAGGTACGGCGAGTCGGGCGACCACAGCTGCGGGTTCGGCACCGGGACGCGCAGCTCGGCGCCGGCCGGCCCGGACACCCGGCCGACGGGCTTGTTGCCGGCGTACGCGACGGCCTCGACCGTACGACCGCTGCCGCCGGCGACCTGCGCGGTGAGCCGGAGGCTGGCGTCGTCGACGTCCGGCGTCATCCGCAACCGCTCGACGTGGCTCGCCGACACCGGCTCCATCCATACGCTCTGCCAGATCCCGGACGACGAGGTGTAGAAGATGCCGCGGTCGGGCACGTTGCGCTGCTTGCCGACCGGCTGCCAGGTCTGGTCGGTGCGGTCCTCGACGCCGACCACCAGCTCCTGGGCGCCCCGGCCGCGCAGGGCGTCGGTGACATCGACGCTGAAGCCGTCGTAGCCGCCGCGGTGGGTGGCGACCTTGACGCCGTTGACCCAGACCGTGGCGTCGTAGTCGACGGCGCCGAAGTTGAGCCGCAGCCGCTGGTCGCCGCCGATCCGCCAGTTCGCCGGCACGTCGAACGAGCGCCGGTACCACATCCGGTCCTCGTGCCGCTGGATGCCGGACAAGGCCGACTCGATCGGGTACGGCACGAGCACCCGCTCGCTGAGCTGTTCGCCGATCGGTGGCGCTTCGCCTTCCTGCGCCCCCGCGAACTGCCAGACCCCGTTGAGGGTCTCCCACCTCTTGCGGACCAACTGAGGACGGGGGTAGTCGGGAAGCGCGTTGTCCGGCGACACCTGGCCGGTCCACGGCGTGGCGATCGGTGGTGTGCCCGGATGCCAGGTCGCCTCGGCGTGCGCGACCCCGGGCACGCCGCCGAGCACGCAGGCCGCGGCGACCAGCGCGATAGCTGCTCTTCTCATCGTTCAGGGCCCCTTTCTCACGAACTCGGGCGTGAGAGGGCAAGCCGGAGCGCCCGGGCACCGGGCCGGAGGTGAGCCGGCCGGACCGGGTGGCGACCTGCCTGAAATCGTTGGGAAACAATCAATCATCGTCACGATCTCAAGTCAATACTATTCGATCAGATCCGATCAGAAACGATCCGGGAGCGCTCTCACCAGGCGCGAGAGCGGTGCAGAGTACGATCAGAACCAGGCCGACCCGATCACGAAGAGAGGACAACGTGGCACCTGGCGACGACTCCCGGACGGCGACCGAGGGCCGGCGGACCATGTTCGCCGCCGAACGCCGGCAACGCATCCTCGAACTGATGCACGCCAACGGCGCGGTCTCGCTACGGGACATCGCCCAGGCCGTGCAGTCCTCCGAAGTCACCGTCCGACGTGACCTGCGGATCCTGGAGGCCGACGGACTGCTCAACCGCCACCACGGCGGCGCCACCCTGCCCGGCGCGCTGGCCACCCTGCCCGGCGCACTGTCCCGCGAACCCACCTACGCCCAGAAGGCCCAGGTCGCCGCCGCCGAGAAGGCCGCCATCGCCGAACTCGCCGCCTCGCTCGTCGAGGACGGCGACGCCATCGTCGTCGGCGCCGGCACCACCACCCAACTCTTCGCCCAGCAGCTCACCCGGTACGCCGAGCTGGCCGTCGTGACCAACTCACTGCTGGTGGCCCAGGCGCTCGCCAACGCGCCACGGGTCGAGGTCGTCCTCACCGGCGGCACGCTGCGCGGCGCCATCCTCGCGCTGGTCGGCAGCGCCGCCGAGCGCTCACTCGCCGGCCTGCGGGTCCGCCGGGCCTTCATCTCCGGCAACGGCCTCACCGCCGAACGCGGCGTCTCCACGCCGAACATGCAGGTCGCCAGCGTCGACCGGGCCCTCGCCGCGGCGGCCGAGGAGATCGTCGTTCTCGCCGACCACACCAAGATCGGAGTCGACACCATGGTGCAGACCGTCCCCACGGACGAGATCGATCACCTCGTGACCGACGACGCCGCCCCCCGCGACGTGCTCGACGAACTGGCCAACCGGGCCGTCCGGCTGCACGTCGCCAGGCCCTGACGTCTTTACCTTTCCACCCGCCGTGCGCAATCATTCGCCTCAGCCGGCTCGCCGGCCACCGCGACTGGTGGTTGCTTTCCGTTCTAAAGCTGTCGACGATTGACTGTCGTGGGTAGCGTGTATCAGATCGGCGAGTTTGCCAAGTGGGTGGGCCGCTCGCTGAGCACCTTCGCTGGCCAGCTGGACGGTCTGCGCCGCTACGAGAAGGAGCTGAAGACGGCGGACCTGACCATGGAGAGTGACCGGTGAAGGTCACACGCATCGCCTGCTCGGCCCGACTCAACCCAGGTAAGTACGCCGCCCTGGCGGAGCAGGCCCGCCGTTTGGGCCGGGTGCGCAGCGAGGTGTGGCAGCGCTACGGCTCGATCAAGGGCGTCGGGTCCGGGTTGAGGGACCGGCAGGTGCGCGACCGGTGGCTGGCCGACGGCACACACGCGTTGTTTGGCGTGTTGGCGAATGCGTGGAAGGAAACCGTCCGCGACGCCATGGCCGACATCGCCGCGAACCTGGAGGCAGCGAAGGTCGAGGTCCGGCGGGCGATCAGCCGACGCACGAGCGATCCGGCCGAACGCAAGCGAATGCTCACCGCGCTAAAGGCCAACCAATGGGCCGACGATCCGTTCCTCGCTCGGCAGATGCGCAAGCACTGGAAACGTGGCCACAACCATACCCACGATCAGATCGTGGTA
>NZ_JBUEGB010000097.1:0-17631 GCF_054963695.1 Micromonospora sp. RTBAU3-60
GGACGGGCAGCACTTCCTGGTCGCGGACATGCGCGCCCACGGGGTGTACGTCTTCGACGGCCAGGCCACCCGGCAGACCGGGTTCATCCGTACCGGCCGGGGCGCCCACGGCATCTACTTCAGCCGGGACGCCCGGCTGGCGTACGTCACCAACCGGGACGAGGGCAGCGTGACCGTCCTCGACCTGCCCAGCTTGAAACCCAGGACGACCTGGCGGATCCCCGGCGGCGGCAGCCCCGACATGGGCGGTCTCTCCGCGGACGGCAAGCAGCTCTGGCTCTCCGGGCGCTACCACGACGAGGTGTACGTGCTGAGCACGGAGAACGGCAAGCTGCTGGCCCGGATCCCGGTCGGCCGGGGCCCGCACGGCCTGACGGTCTGGCCGCAGCCCGGCCGCTACTCCCTCGGCCACACCGGCAACATCCGATAGCCGCACTCACACCGGCCGGTACTCGACCTCGGGACGGCCGGGGGTGCCGTACCGCGGAGCGCGCACGGCGCGATCGCTGGTCACCAGGTATTCCAGGTAGCGCCGGGCGGTGACCCGGGAGATCCCGGTCTCCCGGCCGACCTCGGCCGCGGACCGCCCGGTGCCCCCGCCGAGCGCCGACAGCACCCGGTTCAAGGTCTGCTCGTCCAGCCCCTTGGGCAGGGTGTGCCGGGCCGCCCCGCGCAGGGTGGCGAACATCCGGTCCACCTCGTGCTGGGCGGCCACCTCGCCCTCCGCGAGGGCCTGCCGCCGGTAGTCGGCGTACCGCTCCAGCTTGTCGCGGAAGGCGGCGAAGGTGAACGGCTTGAGCAGGTAGTGGGTCACCCCCAGGGAGACGGCGGTGCGGACCACCGCCAGGTCCCGCGCCGAGGTCACCGCCAGCACGTCGACGCTGCTGCCCGCCGCCCGCAGGGCCCGGCACACGTCCAGGCCGTGCAGGTCGGGCAGGCGGAAGTCGAGCAGCACCAGGTCGATGTCCGCGCCGCCCCGCTGCCGCAGCGCCGCCATCGCCTCCCGCGCGGTGTGCGCCACCCCGACCACCACGAAGCCGGGCACCCGCTCGGTGTACGCCTTGTGTGCCTCGGCCAGCAGCGGCTCGTCCTCCACCACCAGCACCCGAATGTCGCTCATGCCACCGCTCCGCTTCGCTCCGCGGTCGCATGAGGCTCCCCCGCGCTACGCCTGATGATTCGCTCGCTGCGCTCGCTCATGTGGCCTCCCGCGGGATCGGCAGGCGGACGGTGAACAGGGTGCCGCCGTCCTCGGCGCGGGCCACGTCGGTCCGGCCGCCGTGTCGGCGGACCACCTGCCCGACCAGCGCCAGGCCGAGCCCCCGGCCGGCGCTCTTGGTGGACCACCCGCGTCGGAACGCGTCCGCCACCCGGTCCGGGTCGAGGCCGGGGCCGCTGTCGCCGACCCGGACCATGATCTCGTCGTCGGTGGCGCCGACGAACACCCGCACCCGGCGCGGCGGCGGGGTGCCGGCCACCGCCTCCAGGGCGTTGTCGACCAGGTTCCCGACCACGGTGAGCAGGTCGGTGGTGGGCAGCGGGCTGTCGTCGAGCCGGCAGTCGGGCTCGATCACCAGGTCCACGCCGCGCTCGCCGGCCCGGGCCGACTTGCCGAGCAGCAGGGCGGCCAGCGCCGGCTCGGTCACCGCCCCGACGACCCGGTCGGTGAGCTGCTGGGCCAGCGCCAGGTCACGGGTCGCGAGCTGGACGGCCTCGGCGGTGCGGCCCAGCTCCACCAGGGTCAGCACGGTGTGCAGCCGGTTGGCCGACTCGTGGGTCTGGGCCTGCAACGCCTCGGTGAGCGCGCGTACCGAGTCCAGCTCGCTGGCCAGGTTGCGTAGCTCGGTCTGGTCGCGCAGGGTCAGCACGGTGCCGAGCACGGTCCCCTCGAAGCGGGTGGTCCGCTGGTTGGCCACCAGCACCCGGTCCCCGGCGAGGATCGGCTCGTCGTGCGCATCCCGCCCGGAGTCGAGCAGCTCGGCCACCGCGGGCGGCAGGTCGATGCCGGACACCGGCCGGTCGGTCACCGCCGCGTCCTCGGCCAGCCCGAGCAGCCGGCGTCCCTCGTCGTTGACCAGCGCCACCCGGCCGTCCCGGGTCAGCACCAGCAGCCCCTCGCGTACGGAGTGCAGGACGGCGTCGTAGTACTCGTACATCCGGGTCATCTGGCTCGGGCCCAGGCCGTGGGTCTGCCGGCGGAGCCGCCGGCTGAGCAGCCAGGAGCCGGTGGCCGCGAGGGCCAGCGCGGGGACGGCCCCGCCGAGCAGCACGGGCACCTGGCCGAGCAGCTTGCGGTTGATCGCCTTGGTGGTGATGCCGACCGAGACCAGCCCGATGATCCGGTGGCCGTCGCCGTACACCGGGACGACCGCGCGCACCGACTCGCCGAGCGTGCCGACGTTGGTGGTGGTGAACGGCTGGCCGGCCAGGGCGGGGCCGATGTCGCCGATGAACGGCTGCCCGATGAGGTCCGGGTTGGGGTGGGAGTACCGGGTCCGGTTCGGGGCCATCACGACCACGAAGTCCGTTCCGGTGGCCATCCGGGTGGCTTCGGCGTACGGCTGGAGGGTGGCCGACGGGTCGGCGGCGGTGAGGGCCGCGCGGACGCCGGGAGCGTTGGCGACGGTCTGCGCCACCGCCAGGACCTCCTGCTCGGCGGCCTGGTTGGAGTCGCTGCGGGCCAGCAGGGCGACGCCCGCCGCGCCGGCGAGCACCAGCAGCGTCACCACCAGCGCCTGGAGGGCGAACAGCTGTCCCGCGATGCTCCACTGCCGTCGGGCCACGTCCCCTCCTTCCGTCGCACGCCGTCGCAAGTGTGGCGCACTGGTCAGCGGCCCGTTTCGGCCGCGAGTCACAGGGGTGAACAGAATGAACGCAAGGATGCCCTGTGCTGAGACCTGGTTCACATTGTGGGCATGGACACCACCACACCGACCCCCGCGGCCGCCCGGCCCGTCCGCCGGGACCGGACCCGGTACCTCTATCTCGCGGTCATCGTGGCCGTGCTGGCCGGCATCGCGGTCGGCTTCGCCGCCCCCGAGGTCGGCAAGGAGCTGAAGCCCCTCGGCACCGGCTTCGTGAACCTGATCAAGATGATGATCAGCCCGGTCATCTTCTGCACGATCGTGCTGGGCGTCGGATCCGTGCGCCAGGCGGCCAAGGTCGGCAAGGTCGGCGGCCTTGCCCTCGGCTACTTCCTGATCATGTCGACCGTGGCGCTGGCCATCGGCCTGGTGGTCGGCAACATCATCAAGCCCGGTACCGGGCTGAACCTCGGCCCGGAGGTGGCCGAGGCGGGCAAGGCCGCGGCCGGTGGCGAGAGCGGTGGCACCGTCGACTTCCTGCTCGGCATCATCCCGACCTCGCTGCTCTCCGCGCTGACCGAGGGCGAGGTGCTCCAGACGCTGCTGGTCGCGCTGCTGGTCGGCTTCGGCGTGCAGGCCCTCGGTACGCGGGGCGAGCCGGTGCTGCGGGCGGTGGGCGTGATCCAGCGCCTCGTCTTCAAGGTGCTGGCGATGATCATGTGGGTGGCGCCGATCGGCGCGTTCGGTGCGATGGCCGCGGTGGTCGGCGCGACCGGGGTGGACGCGCTCAAGAGCCTGGCGCAGATCATGCTCGGCTTCTACGTCACCTGTGCGCTCTTCGTGTTCCTGGTGCTGGGCGCGCTGCTGTGGCTCATCGCCCGGATCTCGATCTTCAAGCTGCTCGGCTACCTGGGTCGGGAGTTCCTGCTCATCCTGTCGACCTCCTCGTCGGAGTCGGCGCTGCCCCGCCTGATCGCCAAGATGGAGCACGTCGGGGTGAGCCGGCCGGTCGTCGGGATCACCGTCCCGACCGGATACTCGTTCAACCTCGACGGCACGGCCATCTACCTGACCATGGCGTCGCTCTTCGTCGCCGACGCGCTGGGCAAGCCGCTGTCGCTCGGCGAGCAGGTGTCGCTGCTGGTGTTCATGGTTATCGCGTCCAAGGGTGCGGCCGGGGTGACCGGCGCGGGCCTGGCGACCCTGGCCGGCGGGCTGCAGTCGCACCGGCCGGACCTGGTCGACGGCGTCGGGTTGATCGTCGGCATCGACCGGTTCATGTCCGAGGCCCGGGCGCTGACCAACTTCGCTGGCAACGCGGTCGCCACCGTGCTGGTCGGCACCTGGACCAGCCAGTTCGACCGGGAGCAGGCCCGGGCCGTGCTCGCCGGTGAGCGCCCGTTCGACGAGGCGACGATGCTCGACGAGGACGGCGCGCACGGGGCGCCGGAGGCGCCGGCCCCGGCGCCGCGCCCCGCCCCGCTGGCCGACGCGCCGGCCTGAGCCGGCCGCCCCGCTCAGCGACCCGTCCCGGGCCGCGCCGGACCGTCGTGCGGTGCGGCCCGGAGCCGTACCCGGCGACGGGAACCACGACGCCGGAATTGGCTGTGCCCCGCCGCCGGCGTCGTCACTACCGTCGGCGACGTGGAGTTGGACAAGGCGCAGAAGCTGTGGCAGCCGAAGCCCGGCTGGCTGAACACGGCCAGCTACGGGCTGCCGCCCGAGCCCGCCTGGGTGGCGTTGCAGGACGCCCTGGCGGACTGGCGGGTGGGGCGGATCTCCTGGGAGGGCTGGGGCGAGGCGGCGGAGCGGGCCCGGAGCGCGTTCGCCGGGCTGGTCGGGGTGGCCCCGGCGGACGTGGCGATCGGCAGCACGGCGTCGCAGTTGCTCGCCCCGGTGGCGGCCGGGCTGCCGTCGGGCGCGACGGTGGTCGTCCCGGAGGTGGAGTTCACCTCGAACCTGTTCCCCTGGCTGGTGCAGCAGGAGCGGGGCGTCCAGGTCCGCACGGTGCCGCTGGCCGGCCTCGTCGACGCGATCGACGCCGACACCGACCTGGTCGCGTTCAGCCTGGTGCAGTCGGCCGACGGCACGGTCGCCCCGTACGACGAGATCGTCGCGGCGGCCCGGGCGCACGGCGCCCTCGTCGCGGTGGACGCCACCCAGGCGTGCGGCTGGCTGCCCTTCGACGCGGGCCGGGCGGACGCGGTGGTGGTCTCGGCGTACAAGTGGTTGATGGCGCCGCGCGGCACCGCCTTCGCCTACCTGGCCCCGGCGCTGCGCGAGCGGCTGCGCCCCGACGCCGCCGGCTGGTACGCGGGGCAGGAGGTGCACGCCTCCTACTACGGCCCGCCGCTGCGGCTGGCCGACGACGCCCGACGCTTCGACATCTCCCCGGCGTGGTTCAGCTACGTCGGCGCGGCACCCGCCCTGGAACTGCTCGCCGAGATCGGGCTGCCCGCCGTGCGCGATCACGACGTGGCACTGGCCAACCGGTTCCTGGTCGGGCTGGGCCGGCCGCCCGGCGACAGCGCGATCGTGACCGTCGCGGTGCCCGGGGCGGAGGAGAAGCTGGCCCGGGCCGGGGTGCGGGCGGCGGTCCGCGCCGGCCGGGTGCGCGCCTCCTTCCACCTCTACACCACCGAGGAGGACGTCGACCGGGCCCTGGCGGCGTTGACGGACTGAGCGAGGGCTCCCACCCCGGGACCGGGCGGGAGCCCTCGCAGCTCAGGCCAGGTGGGCGCCGATCTTCGTGTACCCGCGCAGCAGGTCCCGGGCGATGATCAGGCGCTGCATCTCGTCGGTGCCCTCGAAGATCCGGTAGAGCCGGACCTGCCGGTACCAGCGCTCGATCGGCAGCTCGCGGGTGTAGCCCATGCCGCCGTGGATCTGCAGCACCCGGTCCACCACCCGGTTGACCATGCCGGCGCCGTAGAGCTTGGCCATGGACGAGGCGTGCCGCGGGTCCAGGCCCTGGTCGACCGTCCAGGCGGCGCGCAGCACCAGCCAGCGGGCCGCCTCCAGTTCGGTCTCCGAGTCGGCGATCATCCACTGGATCGCCTGGTTGGTGCCGATCCTGGCGCCGAACGTCTCCCGGGTGTTGGCCTGGTCGATCGCCATCTGCAACGCCCGCTCGGCGATGCCGAGGGCGTGCGACGGGATGGTGTAGCGCCCCTTGCCGATCCACTCCATGCCCAGCGCGAAGCCCTGCCCTTCCGCGCCGAGGATGTTGCGGTGCGGCACGCGTACGCCGTCGAAGACCAGCGACGCCGGGCCGCCCTCGCCCATCGTCTGGATGAACTCCGACCGCCAGCCCATCGCCCGATCCACCAGGAACGCGGTGGCCCCGCCGTTGCGGGCGCCCTTCGCCGGGTCGGTGACCGCGATCACGATGGCGAAGTCGGCGTCGTTGCCGTTGGTGATGAAGGTCTTCTCGCCGTCGAGGATCCAGTCGTCGCCGTCCCGCCGGGCGTGCAGCCGGATGTTCGCCGCGTCCGAGCCGGCGCCCGGCTCGGTGATCGCGAAGCAGGAGATCCGCTCCCCTTCGATGGTGGGCAGGAGGAACTCGCGCTGCTGCTCCTCGGTGGCGTCGAACAGGATGTTGTCCGCCTCGCCGCCGAACCGGAACGGCACGAAGGTGCGGCCCAGTTCGGTCCAGACCAGCGACTGCAGGACCGCCGGCAGGTCCATCCCGCCGTACCGCTCCGGGGTGGCCAGCCCCCAGAAGCCGAACGTGCGCGCCTTGAGCTGCAGCTCGCGCAACTCGGACCGCTCCAGGCCGGGGCGGTGGGCGCGCTCGCGGCGCAGCACCTCCTGCTCCAGCGGCATCACCTCGCGGGTGATGAACGCCCGGGCGGTGTCCCGAACGGCCCGCTCCTCGTCGGACAGTGCGAAGTCCACGGTGCTCCCTCGGCGTCGGCGCGGCGGATCGTCCTCAAACTAGCGGTGTAAGTTTTCATCCGTCCAGCCCCCGCCTTCCACCGTCGAGGTGAGGCCGCGCCCGGCCGGGCCCGGTTAGGGTGCGTGAGCAGGTGGTGCCGACGGGGGAGGGTGGCGTGGCGGAACTCGGCCGCGGGCAGGCGTACGACGGCGACCCGGCACGGGCGGCCTGACGTGCCGCGACCCCGACAGGCGCTGCTCACCCGGGACCGGATCGTCAGCACCGCGCTGGCGCTGATCGACGCCGACGGGCTGGGCGCGCTCTCCACCCGGCGGCTGGCCGCGGCGCTCGGCGTACAGGGTCCCTCGCTCTACAACCACTTCGCCACCAAGGACGCCATCCTCGACGCGGTGGCGGACAGCGTCACCGCCACCGTGGATGTCAGCGCCTTCGGTCGGGTCGACTGGTGCGAGGCGCTGGGGCGCTGGGCCCGGTCCTACCGGGCGGCGCTCGCCGCGCACCCGAACATCGTCCCGTACCTGGCCCAGGGGCCGGGCCGGCGGCCGGCCGCGCTCGCCATGGCCGACGCCGTCTACGGCGGTCTGGTCGGGGCGGGGTGGCCACCGGCCCGGGCCACCCACATCGGCGCGGCGCTTCGCTACTACGTCGCCGGCTCCGCGCTCGGCTCGTTCGCCCGGGGCTTCGTCGAGGACCCGGCGCTCTACGCCGCGCACCCGCACCTGAGTCAGGCGCACCGGCTCGCCGGCCACCAGCACAGCGTCGACGAGGGCGCCTTCACCCTCGGCCTGGACGCGCTGCTGCACGGCCTGCGCGCCGAGTACGAGCGGACTGTGGCGCCCCTGGAACGGGCCGCCGCTCCGGAGTAGCGTCAAAACTCCCAGCGCTAGTTTCCCCGCGAAGGACGACATGGATCTCGCCACCGCGCCTCCCGCCCGCCTGGTCCGCCGTCACCTGCACGTCGCCGGGGAGTGGGTCGACCCCGCCGACGGCGAGACGATCCCCGTCGAGAACCCGGCCACCGGGGAGATCGTCGGGCAGGTGCCCGCCGGCACCCCGGCCGACGTCGACCGGGCCGTCGGCGCCGCCCGCGCCGCCTTCCCCGGCTGGGCGGCCACCGCCCCGGCCGAGCGCGCCGCCCACCTGGACCGGCTGCACGCCGCGCTCGCCGCCCGCGCCGACGCGATCGCGCACACCGTCGCGCTGGAGCTGGGCACCCCGCTCAAGCTCGCCACCCGGGTGCAGGCCGGCCTGCCGCTGACCGTGCTGCGCGGCATGGTCGACCTCGCCGCCCGCCCGCCGGCCGAGCAGACCGTCGGCAACTCGCTGGTGGTCCGCGAACCCGTCGGCGTGGTCGGCGCGATCACCCCGTGGAACTACCCGCTGCACCAGGTCGTCGCCAAGGTGGCCCCGGCCCTGGCGGCCGGCTGCACCGTGGTGCTCAAGCCCAGCGAGCTCACCCCGCTCACCGCGTACCTGCTCTTCGACGCGATCACCGAGGCCGGGCTGCCGGCCGGGGTGGTCAACCTGGTGCCCGGCACCGGGCCGATCGTCGGCGAGGCCCTGGCCGCCCACCCGGACGTGGACCTGGTCTCGTTCACCGGCTCCACCGCCACCGGCCGCCGGATCGCCCACCTCGCCGCCGACCGGATCGCCCGGGTCGCGCTGGAACTCGGTGGCAAGTCCGCCAACCTGGTCCTCGCCGACGCCGACCTGCCCACCGCGGTCAAGGTCGGGGTGGGCAACGCCTTCCTCAACTCCGGGCAGACCTGCACCGCCTGGACCCGGATGCTGGTCCACCGGGACCGCTACGCCGAGGCAATCGACCTGATCCGGGCCGCCGTCGCCGGATACCGGCTGGGCGACCCGTTCGACCCGGCGACCCGACTCGGCCCGCTGGTCTCCGCCGCCCAGGCCGAGCGGGTCCGTGGCCACGTCGCGCAGGCCCTGGCCGACGGCGCCCGCCTCGTCGCCGGCGGCCCGGACGTGCCGCTGCCGGCACGCGGGCACTTCGTCGCGCCCACCGTCTTCGCCGACGTGCACCCGGACAGCGCCCTCGCCCAGGAGGAGGTCTTCGGCCCGGTCCTCGCGGTCCTCCCGTTCGACGACACCGACGACGCCGTCGCCATCGCCAACAACTCCCGATACGGGCTGGCCGGCGCCGTCTGGTCCGCCGACGAGGACGCCGCCCTCGCTGTCGCCCGCCGGCTGCGCACCGGCCAGGTCGACGTCAACGGGGCAGCGTTCAACCCGCTCGCCCCGTTCGGCGGATACCGGCAGTCCGGCCTCGGCCGCGAGCTGGGCGCCGCCGGCGTCGAGGAGTTCACCGAGCTCAAGGCGATCCAGCGGTGAGGGCCCTGGTCGTCCGCGGGCCGGCCGCCAGCCCCGCGGTCGAGGAGGTACGCCTGCCCGCCCCCGGCCCCGGCGAGCTGCGGGTAAGCATCCGCGCCGCCGGGATCTGCCACTCCGACCTGGCGATGGTCGACGGCACGCTCGCGCCCGCGTACCCGCTGGTGCTCGGGCACGAGGCGGCCGGCGTGGTCGCCGAGGCCGGCCCCGGCGCCCGGCTGGCCGTCGGTACGCCGGTGGTGCTCAACTGGGCCCCGGCCTGCCGCTCCTGCTGGCACTGCCGGCACGGCGAACCCTGGCTCTGCGCCGCCAACACCGCCCCGGCGGTGGCCCGGGGCGAGACCGCCGACGGCAGCCCGCTGCACGCCACCCTCGGCCTCGGCGCGCTGGCCGAGGAGGTGGTGGTGCCCGAGCACGCCGCCGTGCCGGTGCCCGCCGGCCTGCCGCCAGAGCGCACGGCGCTGCTCGGCTGCGCGGTGCTCACCGGCACTGGCGCGGTCCGCAACACCGCCCGGGTGGCGGCCGGCGAGTCGGTCGCGGTGATCGGCCTCGGCGGGGTCGGGCTCGCCGTGCTCACCGCCGCCCGCCGGGCCGGTGCCACCCCGATCCTCGCCGTCGACGTGGTGGAGGCCAAGCGGGAGCTCGCGCTCGCCGCCGGGGCCACCGACTTCCTGCGCTCCGACGACACGCTGGCCAAGGAGGTCCGGGCGCGCACCGAGGGGCGCGGCGTCGACCACGCCTTCGAGTGCGTCGGGCGGGCCGCCACCATCCGGGCCGCCTGGCGGCTGACCCGGCGCGGGGGAGCGGTGACCGTGGTCGGCATGGGCGGCAGGGACGACCTGGTCAGCCTCTCCGCGCTGGACATCTTCCACTCCGCCCGCACTCTGCGCTCCTCGGTGTACGGCTCGTCCGACCCGGACCGGGAGGTGCCCGAGCTTGCCGCCGCGCTCGCCGACGGCACCCTGGACCTGCGCCCGCTGGTCAGCGGCACGGTCGCGCTGGACGAGGCGCCGGCGGCGTTCGGCCGGCTCGCCCGGGGCGAGGGCGCGCGCTGGGTGGTCACCTTCCCGGACTGACGGGCACTTCCCGCCGGCCTCACCCGGCCTGCGGAGGGTCGATCAGCGCGGCGTAGCCGTCCAGCAGGCGGTGCAGGCCGAACTCGAAGACGCTGTCCAGGTCCAGGTCGACCGCCTCGTCCAGCGCCGCCATGGTCGGGTACCGGCCGCCGGCCATCAGCCGCTGGAACGTCGCGTCGTGGGTCTCGACCCACTGCTCGTCGGTGAGGCCGGTGTCCTGCTCCGCGTGCGCCTGCGCCTCCAGGTTGGTCGCGATGCCCCGGACGTACGCCATCAGCGTCACCGCGAAGTGCCAGCGGAGCCGGGTGTCGAGCCCGAGCCCCACGGTGGCCCGCAGCGCCCACTCGGTGTGCGCCATGCCCTTCGGCAGCGGTTGCGGGCGGGACATCGAGATGACGTGCGGCAGCCAGCGGTGCCGCCGGTAGACCGCCCACTGCCCACGGGCGAGCAGCTCCAGTCGGGCCCGCCAGCCGGCCGGCGGCACGGCGGGCAGCGGCGCGTCGGCCAGCGCCGCGTCGGCCATCGCGAGTACGAGGTCGTCCCGGCCGCGGACGTGCCGGTAGAGGGACATGGTGGCGACGCCCAGGTCGGCGGCGAGCTGCCGCATCGACACCGCGGCCAGGCCACCCGCGTCGGCCAGGGCCATCGCGGCACGCACCAGGCGCTCCCGGCTCAGCTCCGGCTCCGCCCCGTCCGGGCCGGGGCGCGCCCGGGGCGTCACCGGGCGGGGTGGGGCGACCACCGTGCCCGCTCCCGGCCGGGTCAGCACCAGCCCCTCGTCGCGCAGCAGGGCGAGGACCTTGGTGGCGGTGGCGATGGCCACGCCGTGCTCGCGGGTGATCCGCCGGGCCGACGGCACCGGGTCGCCGGGGCGCAGCTCCCCGAGCGCGATCCGGCGGCGGATCTCCCCGGCGATCCGCCGGTACGGCGGCTCCGGTCCGGACACGGTCCACCTCCGGCGCAGCGTACTAGTGCGAGGTGCGCCAGGTGCCCCTCGCCGGGGTGAGCGTACTAGGTCGCGGCGGGTCGGCACGGCGCTGAGGGCCTACGGTCCTCAGCGGACCCGGGACGGCCCGGGTTGACGGTGTACGCACGACTACAGGAGCGCTGCGATGGACGACAGGACCGTGCTCATCTCCGGCGCCAGCGTGGCGGGCCCCGCGCTGGCCTACTGGCTGCGCCGCTTCGGCTTCTCGGTGACGGTGGTGGAACAGGCCCCGACCCTGCGGGCGGGCGGCCACGCGGTCGACGTGCGCGGTGCGGCCCGGGACGTCGTCGAGCGGATGGGGATCATGCCCCGGGTGCGCCAGGACAGTGTCGACGAGCGCGGCGTCGCGCTCGTCGACCGCCATGGTCGGCGAACCGCGACGATGCCCGCGGACGCGTTCGGCGGCGAGGGGATCGTCGCCGAGATCGAGATCATGCGGGGCGACCTGTCACGGATCCTCTACGACGCGACCAGCGGGGATGTCGAATACCTCTTCGGTGACCGGATCGTGGAGCTCACCCAGGACGACGACCGGGTCGAGGTGGTCTTCGCCAGCGGGACGGCCCGCCGGTTCGACCTCGTCGTCGGCGCCGACGGGGTGCACTCCGGCGTACGCGCGCTCGCCTTCGGGCCGGAGTCCGACCACGTACGCCATCTGGGCGCGTACACGGCGTACTTCACCGTGCCGGACCCGGGCGACCTGGAGAACTGGTTCCTGATGTACAACGCGCCCGGCGGACGGGTGGCCATGCTCCGCCCGGAGCGTGGCGGTACGGCGAAGGCGTCACTCGGCTTCACCTCGCCACCGCTGGACTACGACCGGCGCGACGTCCGCGAGCAGCAGCGGATCCTGGTCGAGCGGATGGCCGGCGCCGGCTGGCGGGTGCCGGAGTTGCTGGCGGCGATGCCGGACGCCGCGGACTTCTACTTCGACTCGATCTGCCAGGTGCGGGTCGACCGCTGGTGGCGGGGACGGGTGGCGTTGGTGGGTGACGCCGGCTACTGCGGCTCGCCGCTGGTCGGCCTCGGCACCAGCATGTCCCTCGTCGGCGCGTACGTCCTCGCCGGGGAGCTGGCGTCGACGCCCGACGATCACGAGGCGTCGTTCGCCCGCTACCAGGACGAGATGCGCGACTACGTCGCGGCCGCGATGGAGTTGCCGCCCGGTGGCGTCAACGGGTACGCGCCGCAGTCGCAGTTGATGATCTCGCTACGCGCCCTCTCGATGCGGATGATGACCCGGTGGCCGATGCGCCAGATCCTGGCCAGGCAGTTCCAGAAGTCCGACGGCATCGTCCTCAAGGACTACGCCGCCCGACGCCTCCCGCGCCACGCGGACGCGTGACCCGCCCTGCGCCGACCGCCCGGGAACCGCTCCCATGGTGGTCGGCCCACATGCCGAGCGCAATCGGCCCTGGTCTATCCGAATGTGGCGGCGGGTCGGACCCGCACCTGACCCGCCGCGCATGGCTGTCGAACCCGGCTGCCGGCCCCCGAATATGTGGGTCATCGACATGGATCGACTCCCGCGGCGCACCGTAGGTTTCCTGCACGCGACGACCCTGTGACCCCCGTCACCGACCTGGTCGTCGCGAGACGGACCTGCGGAAGGTGTGGCGATGGCCGGGCAAGCGCTCCTGTCGGCCCGCGGGCTGACCCGGGACTTCCGGGGCTTCCGGGCGGTCGACCGGGTCGACCTCGACGTGGCGCCGGAGACCGTGCACGCCCTCGTGGGGCCCAACGGCGCCGGCAAGACCACGCTGTTCAACCTGCTCACCGGCTTCCTGCCGCCCACCGCCGGGCGGATCGAGCTGGCCGGCCGGGACGTGACGGGGCTGCCCCCGGAGCGGGTCGCCCGGCTCGGCGTGGCCCGCTCCTTCCAGATCACCAGCCTCTTCCCCCAGCTCTCCGCCCGCGAGCACGTCCAGCTGGCGTTGCAGAGCCCGAGCGGGCTGGGCTGGCGGTTCTGGCGCTCGGCCAAACTGATGCACCGCTACCGGGAGCGGGCCGACGAGCTGCTGACCATGGTCGGCCTCGGGGAACTGGCCGAGGCGCCGGCCGAGGCCCTCGCGTACGGGCGCAAGCGGGCCCTGGAGCTGGCCATCGCCCTCGCCCTCGACCCGAAGGTGCTGCTGCTCGACGAGCCCACCGCGGGCATGGGGCTGGAGGACGTCGACCGCACCGTCGACCTGATCGCCCGGGTCCGGCAGGGCCGGACCGTGGTCATGGTCGAGCACAACATGAGCGTCGTCGGCCGGCTCGCCGACACCGTCACCGTCCTCCAGGCCGGCAAGGTCCTGGTCGAGGGGCCGTACGAGCAGGTCCGCGCCGACGAGCGGGTCATCACCGCCTACCTGGGAGCCACCGATGCTGCGCATTGACAACCTCTCCGCCTGGTACGGCGAGGCGCAGGTGCTGCGGGAGGTGAGCCTGGACGTGGCCGCCGGGGAGGTGGTCACCCTGGTCGGCCGCAACGGCGCCGGCAAGTCCACCCTGCTGCGCTGCGTGATGGGGCTGCACCCCGGCCAGCGCGGCACGGTCACCCTGGACGGCGCCGATCTGACCCGGCTGCCGGCCTACAAGCGGGCCCGGCTCGGGCTCGGCTGGGTCCCCGACGACCGTGGCGCGTACGCCACCCTCACCGTCACCGAGAACCTGACCCTGCCGCCCCGGGTCGGTCCCGACCCGTGGCCGCTCGAGCGGGTGTACGAGGCGTTCCCCGCCCTCTACAGCCGGCGCGACTCGGCGGCCACCATGCTCTCCGGCGGCGAGCAGCAGATGCTCGCCCTGGCCCGGGTGCTGCGCATGGGCGCCCGGCTGCTGCTCTGCGACGAGCCCACCGAGGGGCTGTCGCCGCTGCTCGTGCAGCAGGTCGGCGACCTGCTGCGGGAGGCCAAGCAGCACGGCGTGACCGTGCTGCTGGTCGAGCAGAACCTGCACTTCGCCACCGGCGTCGCCGACCGGCACTACCTGCTGGCCGAGGGACGCATCGCGGAGGCGATGGACAACTCCGAGGTGCGCTCGCGGGAGCGCGAGCTGCTGGCGTACCTCGGGATCTGAAACGACGGCTGACCCGCGCGGACCGCGCGGTACGGAAGGGATTGAGATGCGCAGGAGCGTGGGTGTGGCCGCCGCCTCGGCGGCGGTGGCGGCGCTGGTCACCGGCTGCGGCGGCGGTGGCCCGCAGTCCGGCGGCGACCAGAAGCTGACCGGCGACAAGATCGTGCTGGGTGTCCTCAACGACCAGTCCGGGGCCTACTCGGAGTTGTCCGGGAAGAACTCGGTCAAGGCCGTGGAGATGGCCATCGCCGACTTCAAGGCCAAGTACGGCGACAAGGCGATCACCAAGAACATCTCGGTGGAGACCGCCGACCACCAGAACAAGCCGGACGTGGCCAACAGCAAGGCCCAGGAGATGTACGACCGCAAGGGCGTCGACGTCATCCTCGACGTGCCCACCTCCTCGGCCGCCCTGAAGGTCGCCGACGTGGCCAAGGAGAAGAAGAAGCTCTACTTCAACATCGGCGCGGCCACCACCGACCTGACCGGCAAGAGCTGCAACAAGTACACGTTCCACTACGCGTACGACACCTACATGCTGGCCCACGGCACCGGGACGGTGACCACCGAGCAGGTCGGCAAGAACTGGTACATCCTCTACCCGAACTACGCCTTCGGGCAGGACATGGAGAAGAGCTTCTCCGCCGCCATCACCGCCGCCGGCGGCGCGGTGGTCGGCAAGGACGGGGCGCCGTTCCCGAACACCAGCGGCGACTACTCGTCGTTCCTGCTCAAGGCCCCGACGCTGAACCCGAAGCCGCAGGTGCTCGGCACCATGCAGGCCGGCGCGGAACTCGTCAACGTGGTCAAGCAGTACAACGAGTTCAAGCTGCGGGACAAGGGCATCGGGCTGGCCGTGGGCCTGATGTTCATCACCGACATCCACTCGCTCACCCCGGCCGCCCTCGCCGGCACCACCTACACCGACGCCTGGTACTGGAACTTCGACCAGCAGAACCGGGAGTGGGCCGACCGGTTCCAGAAGGAGACCGGCACCCGGCCGTCCTTCGCGCACGCGGCCAACTACTCCGCCGCCATGCAGTACCTGGAGGCGGTGCAGGCCGCCGGCACCGACGACGCGGACACCGTGGTCAAGGGCCTCGAGGGCAAGGAGGTCAACGACCTCTTCCTGCGCAACGGCAAGATCCGCGCCGAGGACCACCGGGTCATCCACGACGCGTACCTGGCCCAGGTGAAGCCGCAGGCCGAGGTCACCGAGCCGTGGGACTACGTCAAGATCCTCAAGACCATCCCGGCGGCCGAGGCGTTCCGTACGCCGTCGCCGGACTGCAAGATGTGACGAGCTGATGTCGGGCTTCCTGCAGAACACGTTCAACGGGCTGGTGGGCGGGGCGTTCTACGCCCTGCTCGCCCTCGGGCTCGCGGTCATCTTCGGCATGCTCCGGGTGGTGAACTTCGCCCACGGCGCCTTCTACATGCTCGGTGCGTTCGGGGCGTACGTGCTGCTCGCCGAGGCGGGCGTGCCGTTCTGGGCCGCACTGGTGATCATGCCGCTGGCCCTGGGCCTGCTCGGCATGGTGCTGGAGCGGGCGGTGATCCACCGGCTGACCCGCCTCGACCCGCTCTACAACTTCCTGCTCACCTTCGGCCTGACCCTGATCCTCCAGGACCTGGTGAAGTCGCGGTACGGCATCCAGTCCAGCCCGTACGCCACCCCGACCGAGCTGAGCGGGTCGGTCGACTTCGGGCTCTTCGACTTCCCCACCTACCGGGTCTTCATCCTCGGCTTCACCGTGCTGCTCTGCGTGGGAGTGTGGTGGGTGCTCGGGCGGACCCGGGTCGGCATGGTGGTCCGGGCGGCCACCGAGCGGCCCGAGCTGACCCGCGCCTTCGGCATCGACGTCGGCAAGTGGGTCACCCCGGTCTTCGGCTTCGGCATCGCCCTGGCCGGGCTGGCCGGGGTGCTCGCTGCTCCGATGCGCGCGGTCAACCCGCTGATGGGCGCCGACCTGATCATCGTGGTCTTCGCGGTGGTGGTGATCGGTGGCCTCGGCTCGATCTTCGGCTCGGTCGCCGCCGGCTTCGGCATCGGCCTGATCCAGGCCTGGGGCGAGGCGTACCTGTCGAACTTCCCGATCGTGTCGCAGACCGTCGTGTTCGTGGTGATGGCCGCCGTGCTGCTCTGGCGCCCGGCCGGCCTGTTCGGCCGTGAGGAGGCACCGGCATGACCAGCGCCGTCGACACCCCCGCCGACGCGGCCCGCCCGGCGCCCCCGTCCGGGCTGGTGGCGGTCGCCCGCGCCCCCGGCTGGGTCCGGTACGCGCTGCTCGCCGTCGGCCTGATCGTGGCGTTCTGGCTGCCCAACGGGCTCTACCCGGCGGTGGCGGTGGACATCCTCTGCTGGGCGCTGTTCGCCGTCTCGGTGGACCTGCTGCTCGGCTTCACCGGGCTGATGTCCTTCGGGCACGCCGCCTTCTGGGGCACCTCGGCGTACGTCACCGGTCTGGTGGCCATCCACGCCGGCCTGCCGTTCCCGGCGGCCGTGCTGGCCGGGGCCCTCGCGGCGGCGCTGCTCGCGCTGCCGATCGGCTACCTCGCCGTCAAGCGCGCCGGAATCTACTTCGCGATGGTCACCCTGGCCTTCGCGCAGATGGTCTACTACGTGGCCAACGAATGGCGCTCGGTCACCCAGGGCGAAAACGGCCTCCAGGGAGTGCCCCGCTCCTTCTTCGGCGCCGACCTCTCTGACGACTACTACTTCTACTACGCGATCCTGCCGATCGTGCTGCTCGGCCTGCTCGCCGCCTGGCGGATCGTCCACTCACCGTTCGGCCGGGTGCTGGTCGGCATCCGGGACAACCCGGCCCGGGCCCGCGCGCTCGGCTACCCCGTGCACCGGTACAAGCTGACCGCGTTCGTCCTCTCCGGCTTCCTCGCCGGGCTCGGCGGTGGGCTCTTCGCCGTCGGCCACCGGTTCGTCTCCCTCGACGTGCTGCACTGGACCACCTCCGGCAAGGCCGTCATCGTGGTGGTGCTCGGCGGCATCGGCACCCTCTGGGGTGGCGTGCTCGGCGCGGCGCTGGTGGTCCGCCTGGAGGACTTGCTGTCGTTCTCCGGGTTCGAGGCGATCGGCCTGGTCACCGGGGGGATCTTCGTCCTGGTCGTGCTGCTGTTCCGGCGGGGGATCTGGGGGAGTGTCGCGGCCCTGGCGCTGCGGTTCCGTCGTCGGAGCTGACTTGCGCTTATGGGCTGGGTCCCGGTCGGCCTGTGGTTGCGGTTGGGGCTGGGGGCGAGGGTGACCGGCTCCGGGCGGTCAGGCTTGATCCCTGCGCCGGTCACCCTCGCCCCCAGCCCCGTCGTGCGCCTTGCCCGCCCGCCGGGTCACGGTTCTTCCTCTGGTAGGAACCCGTGCCGTTTTCCGATCTTGGGCCGTTCCGTTCGCTGCTGACGGTGGCTGTCCAAGTTCTCTGGAGGCGGCGTTCTCTGGAGACGGCGCTG
>NZ_JBUEGB010000098.1:0-17451 GCF_054963695.1 Micromonospora sp. RTBAU3-60
AAGGAAGCCCGGTTCGCGGCCGACACCAACCATCGCATCGCCAAGCAGATCGTGACCGAGGCCGAACGCACCGGCCGCGGGATCGCCCTGGAGAACCTCAGCGGCATCCGCGACCGGGTCCGGCTCCGACGGCCCCAGCGGGTCACCCTGCACTCGTGGGCGTTCCACCAACTCGGCCAGTTCCTCGCCTACAAAGCAGCCCGGGCCGGGGTGGCGCTCGTTCATGTGGATCCGGCGTACACCTCGCAGGGCTGTTCCACCTGCGGGCACATCGCCAAAGCCAACCGCCCCAACCAATCCACCTTCCGATGCACGTCATGCGGCTTCGCTGAGCACGCCGACGTCAACGCAGCCCGCAACATCGCCACACGCGGTGCAACGGACTGGGCAGCCGCCAGCCTGCCAAACGCGGCGTGACCGATGCAGCCAGCACCGAACACGATCTGCAAGCTCGGCCCTTCAGGGCCGAGAAGCTGACCGACAGCAGTCGCCGCGACGCGGTCGCCCGGCGGGTCTCCCTGTACGACGAAATCGACGGACAGGGGTCGTCGCCGATGCCGTCCCCCAGGTGCGACCGGTCGGGGAGGACGATGGTGACTGGACCGCCTTCTGGGGCGATCCCCGCGCACCCCTGGTCCTCGCCGTCTCCGCCGACGACGGGTCGACCTGGCCGCGGCGCTGGCTGCTGGCCGACGGCGACGGGTACGCCCTGTCGAACAACTCCCGCGACGGGATCAACCGGGAGCTGAGCTACCCGTCGCTGGTGGTGGACGGCGCGGGTGACCTGCACGTCGCGTTCACCCACCCCCGGCGAGCGATCCGTCACCTGCGTGTCCCGGCCCAGCTGTTGGCAAGCGAGCCGGCAACTGGAGCGCCGTTTGGGGATCTGGGCGGGAGGGTCAGGCGGGTTTGATCTCCGGGGCTCGGCCCGATCTTGCATGATTGTTGCCGTGCGCTACCTGATCCCTCACCCCGACGCGCTGGCCGAGCTTGGCGATCTGGACGTCGCTCTGTATGACGGCACGCAGCCTCTGCCGGAGAATCTGGACGAGGTCGAGTTCTACGCGGTTCCGTACGGGATTATTGATCCGCGCTTCTGCGAGCCGATCGCCCGGATGCCCTGGCTCAAGGTGGTGCAGACCGTGACCGCCGGCTACGACCATGTCCTGCCGTACCTGCGGCCCGGCCTGACCCTGGCCAACGGCCGGGGCGTGCACGACGCGGCCACCGCCGAGCTGGCCGTGGCGCTCACCCTGGCCGCCCGGCGCCGGCTGCCGGACTTCGTCGGGGCGGGGCGCGAGGGTCGCTGGGCCTCGGGCTGGTCGACCGGGCTGGCTGACGCCCGGGTGCTGATCGTCGGCTACGGCTCGATCGGCGCCGCGATCGAGCGCCGGCTCGCTGGGTTCGAGGTGGAGATCAGCCGGGTGGCACGGGGTGCCCGCCCCGGCGTACGGCCAGATTCCGAGATCGCGGAGCTGTTGCCCCGAGCGGATGTCGTCATCCTGGCCACGCCGCTGACCCCGGAGACCGAGGGCCTGGTGAACAAGGACTTCCTCGCCCGGATGGCCGACGGCGCCCTGCTGGTGAACGTGTCACGGGGGCGGGTGGTGGACACCGAGGCGCTGCTCGCCGAGCTCAGCGCGGGCCGGCTGCACGCTGCCCTGGACGTCACCGAACCCGAGCCGCTGCCCGCCGACCACCCGCTGTGGTCCGCACCGAACGTCCTGATCAGCCCACACGTCGGCGGACTGACCGCCGCGCTGGCGCCCCGGGCCCGTCGGCTGCTGGTCGACCAGGTCCGGCGGTACGCGGCGGGCGAGCCGCTCGCGAACGTCGTTGTCGGGCCGTAACTTTCGGGTCCCGGCGTTCCTGTCGCAGGCTGGGTGGTGGCGCGCAGATCAGCAGGCCGGCGCCGTGCGCTTCGTGGTCTTGAAAGCCTCTTGACGGTCGCGTAGCGACAGGCGGCGGGCCAGCCGCCCGTTGCGGCCGTTCCGACGACAATCGGGCCCAGCCACCAGGGGAGCGCAGGCCGCCGCAAGGGCCCCTGTTCGCGGCTGCCGGGGCCGGTCGAGACATGTTCATCCGCAGGTCACCGGCTTGTCGCTGACTCGGCCTCCAGTGCGGGGACAGTGGCGGTCCGACGCCCGGCCTCCGGACACCGGCGTCGCCACCTCGTTCCGTTCGTACGCCCGAAGGCAGGCCACCGTGTCCGAGCCCATCACCGAGCACGACCCCGTTGCCGGCCCGCTCGCCGAGATCGTCGCCGACTTCCTGCCCGCCGACGTGCCCGAGGCCGTCATCGGCGAGGTCATCGCCGAACTGCTGCCCGCCGAGGGCCCGCACGCGCTCGCCGACGACTCGGTGGAGGCCGTCGCCGCCCTCACCGAGTTGGTCGAGGCCGCCACCCGGCAGGTGTTCGCCCCCGATCCGCTGGCCGATCCGGTCGCGGCCCTTACCACGCCCCCGCCGGAGCCGGCCGATCCGGCCACGGCGGCCGCCACCCGCGCCGGCGTCGACGTCCGGGCGGTCGAGACGCACGTCGACGTCGCCGCCGCGGTCAGCGTCCTCGACGGGGTCTTCGCCGCGGGCGCGGGACACCACTTCTATCCGCCGAGTCTGCTGCGTAACCTGCTCGCCGCCGGCGCGCCGGTGCTGCTGGCCTGGGACGGCGAGGCTCCCGTCGGCGTGGTGCTCGCGTTGCCGGGGTGGACCGCCAACGGCCGGCCGCTGGTGCAGTCCGGTCCGATGGCGGTGCTGCCCGCCGCTCGCGGCCGTGGCGTGTCGGTCGCGCTCAAGCTCGCTCAGCGGGCCTGGGCGCTCGAGCGGGGTGTCACCGAGATCCGCTGGACGTTCGACGCGATGGCCGTCGTCAACGCCAACCTCAACCTGCGCCGGCTCGGCGCGACCGTGGAGGCGTTCCTGCCCGGCTACGAGGGGCTGCGCGACTGCGGCAGCCCCATCCCGCTGCCCTACGACCGGTTGCTCGTCACCTGGCACCTCGACGGCGAACCCGCCGTACCGTCCGACGGACACGCCGCGCCGGTGTGGGCGGTCGCCGTCGCCCCGGACGGGCAGCCGGTGCTCGACCCGGCCTGGGCCGTCGCTCCCGCCGCGCTGGTGGCGGTGCCGGCCGACATCTCCGCGCTGCGCCGGGACGCCCCGGCTGCGGCCAGCGCCTGGCAGCACGCGGTCGGCGGCGTGCTGCAGGAGGCGCTCGCGGCCGGCTGGCGGGCCGGCTGGGATCCGCGCGACGCCTACCTGCTCACCGCGCCCACCCGCTGACCGCGTGCCGGCCTGCGCGGCGGTGCCGGCCGGGTCGCCGGTTTGCGGGACGCGGCACGATGGCCCGACGTGGTTGAGTGGTGCGATGCCGAGGCCGCCACACCTGCCCCCGAGCCGGCGATCCGGATGGCTGCCCAGGATGGGAGCGTGATGTTCGCTCCGCTGCGGTTTGCCGCGTTCCGTTACCTGGCTGCCGGCCGGCTGGTGAACATGCTCGGCAACGGGGTCGCTCCCATCGCGCTGGCCTTCGCCGTGCTCGATCTGACCGGCTCGGTGCGCGACCTGGGCCTGGTGGTCGGCGCACGGTCGTTGATGAACGTCCTGTTCGTGCTCTTCGGCGGGGTGGTGGCTGACCGGATTCCGCGCCGGGTGGTGCTGGTCGGCTCCAATCTGCTCGGCGCGTCGACCCAGGCGGCGGTGGCCGCTCTGGTGCTCACCGGCACCGCGACGATCCCGCTGCTGCTGGTGCTCGGCGCGGCCAACGGCATCGTGAGCGCGCTGGCCCAGCCGGCCTCGGCCGCCGTGACGCCGCAGACCGTGCCGCCGGAGATGATCCAGCCGGCGAACGCGATCATCCGGCTCGGCATGAATGCGGGCATGATCGGGGGCGCCTCGCTCGGTGGCCTCCTGGTGGCCGCCGTCGGACCCGGCTGGGGCCTCGCCGTCGACGCGCTCACCTTCGCCTTCGCGGCGCTCGCCTTCACCGGCGTACGCGTCGCTGTCCCGCGACCAGAGCGCAGCGGCGCGAGCGTCGTGGCCGACCTCCGCGAGGGCTGGACCGAGTTCACCGCGCGGACCTGGGTCTGGGTGGTGGTGCTCGGCTTCATGTTCCTCAACGCGGCCCTCGCTGGCGGGGTGAACGTGCTGGGTCCGGCCGTCGCCGACGACACGATCGGCCGCAGCGCCTGGGGCGTGGTGCTGGCGGCGGAGACCGCCGGAATGGTGGCCGGCGGGCTGATCGCCCTGCGGATCCGGGTACGCCGGCTGCTGCTGCTCGGGGTGGCCTGCATGTTCGCCGAGTCGTTCCTGCTGCTGGGGCTGGCCCTGGCGCCGACCATCGGCGTGCTGCTGGCCGCCGGGGTGGCCGTCGGCGTCGCCGTCGAACAGTTCGCGGTCGCCTGGGACACGTCGATCGCGCAGCACATCCCCGCCGACCGGCTGGCCCGCGTCTACTCGTACGACATGTTGGGATCCTTCGTCGCCATCCCGCTCGGCCAGGTGGCGGTCGGACCGGCCGCCGCGGCGATCGGCACCCGCGACACGCTGCTGATCCTCGCGGCGTTGGTGGTGCTCTCCGTGCTCGGCATGTTGACCAGTCGGGACGTCCGTCGGCTGCAGGCGAGGGCGCCCCTCGGGGCCGCGGCCGCGGTGCCGGACCCGCCGGCGCACCAGGGACCCGGGGACGCCCCCGCCATCGCGCCGGCCGAACCGCTCAGGTGAGGGTGCCGCCCGACCCGTGCCGTGGGGGAGTCAGGGGTGCAGGTCCGTCCGCGCCTGGCCGGTGGTCGGGTCGTACGGGTACGAGAGGTGCTGGTGGATCATCAGCCAGGCGCCGTCGCGCCGTTCGAAGATCCGGGTACCGCGGGACCAGCTGTCGACAGCCTCGCCCTTCGGTGGCGTCACCCGGACCTGGTTGAGGCCCCAGGCGACGGCCAGATCACCGTTGACCAGGATCGTCAGGTCGGGAACCTGCCAGGTGACGCTGCCGTCGCCGGCGGCGTCGAGGCCGGCCTTGCAGACCTCGCGTACCTGGTCGACGCCCAGGTGCTGCAGGGGCAGGTCGTGTTCGTAGGAAACGACGTCCTCGGCGATGCCGGCCATCAGCCCGTCGAGGTCTTTCGCGGTGGTCCGGTCGAACCACCGCTGATGCAGGCCGCGCAGGTCTTGTTCGGCGGCGGCGTCGCCCCGGCCGGGATTGGGCTCGGCGGGTGAGTCGGTGAGCGGGAACGAGTGGTGTTCGTGGGCGACGACCCACCGGCCGTCCTGCTTGCGGAGGCCGAGCGTCAGCCGCAGCCGGTTGTCGGGGTCGCGGGCGAACTCGTCCGGGGTGCCGCAGCGCAGCAGCGCGTACGCGAAGGCGGCCTCGTCGCCGGCGGTGACGTCCAGCGACTCGATCTCGAACGTGGCGCCTTGGGCCTGCCACTGGAAGAACGGGGGCCAGGTCTCCCGGTAGGCGTCCAGGCCACGGACGCCCTGCTGCGGTGGCGGCACGTCGAACATCACGATGTCCTCGGCGTGGTCGGCCAGGACCGCGGTGAGGTCGCCGCGGTGCACCGCCTCGGCCCAGCGTTCGATCAGGGTGCGGATCTGTTCCTCGTCGGTAGGCACGGTCGGTCCTCTCGGTTGGTGCTTCCGTCAGGACTACAACCCCGGCCGCTCCGGAAACTCATCGCTTGTCGTTGGACCTTTTCCGCCCAGTTGGGCCGGCAGGCCGAAGGTGGGGAAGTCGGCGTCCAGGAACGAGACCACCTCGGCAACCCGGCGGCCGCGCAGCCGGAGCAGGTCCAGGCCGGCCGGGACGTACGCGGCCCGCTCGTTGTGCCACAGGTACGTGCCGAACGCGAGCTGCCCGTTGGCCCGCACCGGCAGGAAGCGCCAGCGATGCGACAGCACTGCCTCGTGCAGGAATTCGCGGATCGCGTCCCGGCCGTCGTACCAGGCCGTCAGCGGTGGCATCGAGTACCGGGCGTCCTCGGTCAGCATCGCCACGATCGCGTTGACGTCGCCGGCTTCCCACGCCGTCACGTACCGGTCGACCACCTGCCGCTGCGCCGGGTCGCCCAGCGCGTTCAGGGTCTGTCGTTGGCTGGTCTCCGGCCCCAGGTCGGCGACGACCTTCCGGGCCCGCTGCAGGGCGCTGTTGACCGCGGCGACCGTGGTGTCCAGGAGTTCGGCGGCCTCGCCGGCGGCGTAGCCGAGCACCTCGCGTAGCAGCAGGACGGCTCGTTGCCGAGGCGGCAGGTGCTGCAGGGCGGCGACGAACGCCAGCTCGACGCTCTCCCGCGCGACCACGCGCTCCTCCGGGCCCAGCCGCGCGCTCCAGCCCATGAGTTGATCCGGGTACGGTTCCAGCCACACCCGCTCGGCCAGCGGCGCACCTGCCGGGCTCAGGTCGGTGGGCAGCTCCCGCCGGCCCCTGCGTTCCAGGAGCGTCAGCGACCGGTTCGTCGCGATCTTGTAGAGCCACGGCCGGATGGACCCGTGGTCGTCGAACCGCTCCAGGCTGCGCCACGCCCGATCCAGCGTGTCCTGGACGGCGTCGTCCGCCTCATGCACCGACCCGAGCATCCGGTAGCAGTGCGCCCGCAGTTCGTCGCGCAGCGGCCCGACCAGGCGACCGAAGGCGTCGCCGTCACCGGCTCGCGCCGCGGCGAGCAACTCCGTCACCGACGGCTCACCGCCCTGCTCAGTGCGCACCTACGATCTCCGTCCTGCCTCCACCGGCTGCCGCCGACTCAGCGGTGCTGTCGGATCCGGTCCCAGGTGCTCGGCGGCTCCAGCCCTACGCCGCTGTGGAGCGGGGTGGCGACCGGGGCGCCGGTGCCGGGGACGGCCTTGACCCGGCCGAGTTCGGTGCCGGCCGGCAGCCGGGCCGGTACGGCCGGGAGATCGACGTCCAGGCGTACCCGCATGCCGGGCCAGCCCACCACGGTGAGGTCCTGCGCGGCGTTGAGCGCGGTGCCGGCGCCGAGCGGTCCGCGTACGGTGGCGATCTGATCGCCGGCCCGGACGACGGGGTGCATCCCGATCGCGGCGGCGGCGGTGCGGACCAGCGGTCGGGTCGCCCGGAACACCCGATCCAGTTGCACGGGGGTGTTGGCGCCGGGCTGCCCCAGGACGGCGCCGACGATGGTGAATGTCCGGCCGCCCACCTTGGTGACGGCGGCGAAGACCAGGCAGCCGCCGGCCTCGTCGGTGGATCCGGTCTTGATCCCGACGACGCCGTCCTTGCCGACCAGGGAGTTGTAGTTGCGCACGGTGCCGGCGACCGGCAGGGTGGCCTGCTTCTGCGCCACGATCTCCGCGAACGCCGGCAGTTGCATCGCCTTACGGGCCAGGATCACCTGGTCGACGGCGGTGCTCACGGTGCCGGGATCGTATCCGGACGGGTCGGTGTAGTGGGTGCCGGTCATGCCGAGCGCGGCGGCGGTGTCGTTCATCTTGGCGATGAACGCGTCGATGCTGCCGGCGTCCCAGGCGGCGAGGATCCGCGCCATGTTGTTCGCGGAGGGGAGCAACAGCGCCTGCAGCGCCTGGCGTTCGGTGAAGACCGCGCCCGCGACGACCGGCACGAGCGACTCGCCGCGCGCCTGCTCCGCCGGGTACGCGGCGGCCTGCTGCGCGCTGACGGTGAGCTTCGGGCCCGGCTCGCCCCGGTCGAGGGGGTGCTCGGTGAGGATGACGTAGGCGGTCATCACCTTGGTCACGCTCGCGATCGGCACCGGCTTGCTACCGCCGGACGTGCCGAGGGAGCCGACCCCCTCGACGGAGAGGGCGGCCTGCCCGGTCGTCGGCCACGGCACCCTGGGGGCCTTGCCGGGGATGGTCGCCGACGCGGGCAGGGTCCGCGTGACCGTCGGTGCGGGCAGTGGGTGGCGCAGCGGCGCGACCGCGACCAGCGCGGCAGCGGCCAGGAGCAGGGTCAGCAGGCCACTGATCAGCAACCAGTGACCGCCCGCCCGGTGCCGGGTCGGGCGTTGCGGCGGGACCGCGTTGATCACCTGGGTCGTCGCAGAGTCGAGCATTCGGATATGTCTTTCCGTGTGGCAGGCCGGCCGGTTCCACGGCGCCGGCTGCGCGCTGATGTCGGGGTCACTGCGGTCGGCGCACGAACAAGACGGTCCCGGTCGGGCGGCCTCCGCGGGCGGATCGTTGCTCCGTGCGGAAAACAGCCGGCCGGGCTGGGACAGTTGCAGGGCGACGACGCAGGGTCAGGTCGATGCCGGCACCGTAGTCATGGTCTTCCCCCTGCGGCAAGGGGCGGCGGATCCGGGCACGGCTTACCCATGCGAATCGCACAGGTTCTTCACAGCCGACCGGTTAGCTCCTGATCACCACGACAGGACCACGCCGATGGAGATCGCCGGATGTTTGACTACGACGGCCGGACGGGCTACGAGCCGATCAGCGACGTCGACCGCAAGGAGTTCCACGAGCAGGGCTTCCTGCTGCTGCGTAACGTGCTGACCGAGGAACACCGAGCGGCGCTGGAGCAGGCGGTGGATCGGATCTACACGGGGGCGGCCGCCACCGGCGGCACCAGCGCGGACGGGTCCCTGCACCTGCTCGGGTTCCTGGAGCGCGACCAGCTCTTCGGCGACCTGCTCACCCATCCCGTCACGTTCCCCTACGTGTGGGGGCTGCTCGGCTGGAACATCTACACGCACCACAACCATCTCGACGTGACCCCGCCCGCACGGGAGCCGGAGCGCCCGTACTGGGGATGGCACCAGGACGGTTACCGGCAGAACTCCGACCCGGAAACGCTGGATCCGGAGCTGGCTCGGCCGATGTTCTCGCTCAAGGTGGCCTATGTGCTGTCCGACCTCACCGAGACCGGTCGCGGCGCCACGAAGATCATCCCCGGCAGCCAGGTGCGGAACAGCCTGCCTCGGCCCGACGACGTGTCGGCGCACCATCCGGACCCCGCCGGCACGGTCGAGATCACCGCCCGGCCCGGTGACGCGTTCGTCTTCGACCGCCGGCTGTGGCACTCCCGATCGACCAACCGCTCCGCGGTCACCCGCAAGATGCTTTTCGTCGGCTACACCTACCGCTGGATCCGTCCCCTTGACGACCTGCACGTCGACGAGGGCGGGCCGTGGTGGGCGGCCCGCACACCGGTGCAACGCCAGTTGCTGGGGGAGGGGAAGCACACGGCCAACTACTGGGGCATCGACTGGGACGGCCACGTGGACGACGGCATTCCCCTGCGCCGGGAGCTGAAGCAGCGCGGGCTGCTCGACCGGCAGATCCCCTGGCTGCGCTGAAGCCGCCAGCATGGCTACCCTCTGCGACGAGGCCCGCGCGGCGGGCCTTACGAAACACCCTCAGTAGCGTCACCGTCAGTGACGGCGGGTGGCCGGTTCCCCGTGACGTGCCGGCCGCCTGAGGGGCCGATCAGGACGGAGCGACATGGGCGGACGGATTCTGGTCGCCGAGGACGATCCCAAGCAGGCCAACCTGATCCGGCTCTACCTGGAGCGCGAGGGGCACACCGTGCTGGTGGTCGGCGACGGGCGAGCCGCGCTCGACCATGCCCGGACCCGCCGTCCGGACCTGGTGATCCTCGACGTGATGATGCCGGTCGTCGACGGACTCGACGTGTGCCGGATCCTGCGCGCCGAATCGGATGTGGCCATCCTGCTGCTGACCGCCCGTACCACGGAGGACGACGTCCTGCTCGGCCTCGACATCGGTGCCGACGACTACATCACCAAGCCGTACAGCCCGCGCGAGCTGACCGCCCGGGTGCGGGCCCTCCTGCGGCGGGCCGGCGTCGTCACCACGGGCAGCCAGGCGGTGCTGCGGGTGGGCGACCTGGAGGTCGACCCGGGCCGGTTCGAGGTACGGGTGGCGGGCCGGCCGGTCACGCTGACCGCCAAGGAGTTCGGCATTCTCGAGGTGCTCGCCGGCGAGCCGGGGCGCGCCTTCACCCGGGCCCAGATCATCGACCGGGCGTTCGGCTTCGATCATTTCGTGCTGGAGCGTACGGTCGACGCCCACGTGGTGAACCTGCGCCGCAAGATCGAGACCGATCCCGCGTCGCCGCGCTACGTGCAGACCGTGTTCGGCCGCGGCTACCGGCTCGCCGCTCCCCGGCCGGGGTCAACCGACCCCGACGATGCATCGGTCCGGCAGCCCGCGGATCGCCGGCCGTGAGTTTCCGGCTGCGACTACTGCTGCTGGTTGTCCTCGTCGCGGTGACCGCGACCGTGGCGACGGCCTGGCTGACCCTGCGCCAGGCCTCCCAGCAGGTCCTCGACTCCGCGGCGGCCGACCAGACGCAGATCGACCTGGTCACCGACCAGCTGACCCGGTACGGCCAGGAGCACGGGACGTGGACGGGGGTGGTGGACCTGGTACGGGAGCTGCGCACCAGGACCGGCCAGCGGATCCACGTGGTGGCCGAGTCCGGGGTGGTGCTCGTCGACACTGACACCGAGGAAGGCCGGTCGGCCCGCCCGCTCGGTAGCAGCAGCACCATCGTCGACCCCCGGCCGACCCTGCCGGTCACCGTCGCCGGACCCGACGCCGCGAAGGCCACCGCCAAAGCGATCACCGAGTACCGCCACACCGCCCGGTACGCGGCCTGTCTGACCGCCCAGGGCGTCTCGTTGGACCGGTCGTCCGGCTACCTCGGGCTGCCGCAGTTCGCCCCCACCGAGCAGGGGCTGCCCGGCCTCAAAGAAATCATGGGGGCCTGCAAGCAAGTCGCCGCCCTCCCCGGGGACGACGTCGAGGCGAGCCGGCAGGTGCAGTCCTGCCTCACGGCCTCCCGGGTCACGATCGACGGAAGAACCCTGCCCGTCCAGCCCGCGCCCTCCACCGCAGCGAACAGAGAAGATGAATTGCGCTGCCTGGCCGACGCGTTCACCGAGGGGATCCGGGACGTGACGCCCGTGCCGGTCCGGATCTACTTCGGCGCTCGCGGGGAGGCTGCTCGCCCCGTGGCGACCGGTCCGCTGCTCGGCGCCGCCGCCGGCGTCGCCCTCGTGGTCATCCTGGGCACCGCCCTGGTGAGCCACCGGGTGCTGCGTCCCATCCGTACCCTGACCACGGTCGCCCAGCACCTGGGCCGGGGAGACCTGAGCAGCCGGGTGCCGGTGCACGGCAACGACGAGTTGGCCCACCTCGGCCGCTCGTTCAACCGGATGGCCGACTCGCTGCAACGCGGTGAGGAACGACAACGGCGCCTCGTCGCCGACGTGGCGCACGAACTCCGCACCCCCCTGGCCAACCTGCGCGGCTACCTCGAAGCGCTCGCCGACGGCGTGATCGCCCCCGACCCCGAACTCTTCGCCTCCCTGCACGAGGAGGCCGTGCTCCAGCAACGGATCGTCGACGACCTGCAGGACCTGGCGCTCGCCGAGGCGGGAAGACTCGCCTACCACCGGGTAGCGGTCGACGTGGCCGAACTTCTGGAGACCTGCCGGACGGCGCACCGGGCGCGGGCCGAGGCCGCCGGAGTGACGCTGACCGTCCAGGTCGAGCCGCAGCCGGCCGTCTCGGGAGGGGGTGCCGCGCCGCCGCTGGTGAGCGTCGACCCGGACCGGCTGCGCCAGGTTCTCGGCAACCTGATCACGAACGCGGTACGGGCAACCGCGCCCGGCGGCAGCATCTCCCTGCACGCCACCGGGACCGCGGCGGCCGCCGTGATCCGGGTCGCCGACACCGGCACCGGCATCGAACCCTCGGCGCTACCGCACATCTTCGATCGGTTCTGGCGAGCCGACCCGGCCCGTGGGCGGCAGACCGGCGGCGGCGGGCTCGGACTCGCGATCGCCCGGCAGATCGTCACCGACCACGGCGGCACCATCACGGTCGCCAGCCAGGTCGGCGTCGGCACCACCTTCACCATCACCCTGCCCGCCCTCGTCCGGTGACGAGCTGTCCCGGTGGGCGACGGAGGCGTCGTCCCCGGCCGCGACCAGCTCAGGAAGTGGTGTCCGCCTCGGTGTAGCCGTGGGCGAGCAGCGCGGCGAGAAGCCGTTCCTCCCACGCCGTCTCGTCGGGGTCCCACCATCGGTGCTCCTGTGGGCACTGCCAGTTCGGCGCCGCTTCGGGAACCAGACACCCACCGAGCGCCAGGTGCCCGTCGGCGGCAGCGTCGCGCGCTTCCGGGACGGGCAGACCAAACATCAGCGGCACCCCCGGCGCGCCGCACTCAGGGCAGGTGGGAATCACGTCGCCACGGTACTCGTCCGCCGAGATCGGCCGGCCGACGGCCCGGCCCGGGCAGCTGATCATCGACCTCGGCGGCGTGACCTCTTGTGATTCCACGGCCCGCCAGTCGGGGCACGTCCGCGGTCAACCGCGGTGGCCCGGATGTGCGGGTGAACTGTGCGGAGTGTGGTGCGTTGCCGTGGTGGCGGTCGTATGGGCGGGCCTGCTGGTGGCGACCAGCAGCGCGAGGCCACCGATGACCAGGGTGAGTCCGCCAACCAGTGCCTTGGTCCGCCATCGATGAAGGCGTCGGGCCCCGTTGGGTGGCAGCCGGGGCAGGTCTGCGACCCGTGGTCGGGTTGGCGCGGCCCGAGAGTTCATCACCGGCCACTCTGGTGGCGAACTTCGCTCTCGGGACGTCATTGCTGCCTCCAGTTGAACCGCTGCACCGACTCGGACGGCTCGGCGGGGAAGGGGTCGGCGAGCCGTCCGGGCGCAAGGACCGGCTGTACCCGGTCCTCACCCGCATGAGCGCCAGGTCGCTCGGCCACATTACGCAAGCATGCGGCATCTGCGGTGGGATTGTGTCCGTGGCCGGCTGATCACCCGGACATGTGTACGAGCGACCGCCTCGGCGTGCCCGCGATGCCCGTAGGCCGTTTCGTGTGACCCACAGCGCCAGAAATCAAACTAGAGTGCGTCGAATGGAACAAACGGCCGATCGTTCGGCCAGACGCGCATATCGCGGCGCGCGCCATCGGGCGCCGAGTTCAGCCCTGTCCGGTCGAAGCCGCAGGCGACCACCTACCTACCTCTGGCTGGTCCTGTTCAGCGGCCTCGCCGGCGTGTTGCTGCTCGCCCTCCGGCCAGGCTCGGCCGACACCGACCAGGACCAGCAGCCCGTGGCCCCAGGCCCGGCGATCGGCCTGCCACGGGAGACCGATCCGATCGAATTGACCGATCAGACACCGACGCCGGCCCCGGCGTCCCGGACGGCCGAGCCCGAGGTATCCGAATCGGCCTCTCCGACGCCCACACCGACGTCGTCTCCGACACCCACCCCAACTCCCACCGCATCGCCGTCGCCCAGTCAGTCGCCGACCCCTGGCCCCACCGCCCAGCCGGTGCTGCTCGGCCCGGACGGCGCAGGCGAACTGGCGGCCATGGCGGAAAGCTACTGCGACCGGCACGTCTCGGGGTCGAGCTCAGCCAGTGCCCGCTCGGACGGCCGCTGGGAATGCCGCCGCTTCCTCGCGTCACCGCGGATCGTCAACATGGACACCGCCTGCCGCGACCGATACGGCGCGGACGCGTACGCGCAGAACTCGACCGGCGACGCGTACGACTGGCGCTGCTACCACCTCCAGGCGGTTTGACCGACGCCCCGCGTGCCGTTGATGGTTGTTGTCGCATACGCGGACCTGGTGGTGTCTACGTCGTATCGGCGGACGTCAGGGGCCGCTGCTCGCGCGGTGGCCTGCGGCGCAGGTCGAATGTGCCTGGACACCGGGTGAACGCCCAGCCGGCGATCGCGAGAGCGATCAGACAGAGCGCTGCCGGAACGACGAAGCCGAGCTGGTGTCCCAGCGCGGCAACGGACACGGTCGCCACGAGACTTCCGTTGACGGTCGCCACGTTCTCGTGACTGAGGTATATCGACGTGGCCGTGCCGGCACGTCCGGCCATCAACCGCTGGGCCAGGTCGAGGCCGGCGATGACCGTGGCGGCGCCGAAGACCGCGTAGACGACCTGCAGCAGCATCAGCTGTCCAGGTGTGGTGACGACGACGAGGGCGCCGTAGTAGACCACGATCGCGGCACCGCCGGTCAGGAACACCGTCCCGCGTCCCCAACGCAGGGCCGCGAACGCCGCGATCGGCATGAGGACCAGTTCGCACAGCGGCGGCAGCGCGAGCACGATGCCAGTCATCTGCACCGGGGCGTGCAGAGACACGGTCACCAGGATCGGCAGCTGGGCCAGCAGCATGACGCGTCCGCTGGAGAACAGCACCATGACGGCCACGAGGACCAGCAGTGGCCGCTGACCACCGGCCACCCCTTTCCCGACACCGCGCCGGTCGTCGGTGCTGTCCTCCGGCGCCGGCTGCGGTGCCGCGACGGTGTCACGCCCGCGCAGCAGGTACCACGACAGCGCCAGGCAGCCGAGGCATGCGACGGCCACGACCCGGAAGAGCGGACGCGCCCCGAGGTAGGCCAGGCCGAGACCGCCGATGCCGAATCCGGTGAACGAGCCGATGGACAACACCACGCGCATCATGGCGATCACGGTGGTGGAGGTGGCCATGTCGTCCCGGTGCTCGACGAGGTCACGCGCGTAGGCCATCAGCTGCGCGTTGGGGACGCCGACCGCGCAGAAGAACACGACCCCGACGGCGAGCATCGCCGGGTACGACCGCACGCTCGCCAGGATCGCGTAGCCGATGCCCAGCCACGCGAGACTCACCGGAATGATCACGCGTCGCACGCCCCGGAGGTCGGAGACGTGGCCCGTGGCGAGCAGCACCGCCATGCTGGCCAGTGCCACGACGACGAAGTTGACCGTCACCATGGTGTCCGAGGCGCCCAGCTCGTTCCGGGCGAACAACGACAGCGCACCGAGCGCCGCGAACGACGCCGTCGAGCTGACCAGCATCAACACCATCAATGGCCGGTACGGGGCGGCGGCGCGCCACGCAACCGCGAACCGGCTGTTCCCGCCGGCCACTACTGCTCCTTGAGGCGGCGGTTCACCTCATCGGCGACCCGCCGGTTCAGCTCGGCCAGCTGCTCATCGGTGTACCTGGTCAGGTCGCCCGGAGCCGTGCCGCCGTTCGCCGCCTGCTCCTGCTGTTTCTGCTGCTCCCGGCGTTGCAGCTCCTGCTCCTCCGGCGAGCCGGGGGCGGCGTATGCGCACCGGACCAGGGTTCCGTCGGCGTTCTTGAGGCAGGTCGCCTCCCGGCCGTTGATCTGGCCCCAGCCCTCCACCCGGTACCGGAGACTCTGCTCACTGCCGACCGTGGCGGTCCACGTGCTGCCGCCCGTCGGCACCACCTCGAACACCTGGTCGTCGTTCCAGCAGCAGACGTCCCGGTACTCCGCCTTGATCAGGGCGACGATCGCCTGCGGCGACGACCAGGTCGGGTTGAGCCGGTGTACGGTTAGCGGGGCGAGACCGCTGCCGGAGTGCCGGGTCGGCACGGTTGACACCGCCACCACCGAACTGGCCTCGCCCTGCGGGGTGAGCGGGGTGACGTAGGCGCTGCGTCCACTGTTGTCGCCGTAGCGCAGGGCGAACTCCGACTCGTTGCCCTCGTTGGCGCCGTCCTCGGAGGCGTCCCAGCCGCTGCGCTCGAACCACCAGTCGGCGAAGCTGCCGACGGCGGTGGTGCCCTCTCGCTGCCGGGCGGCCAGGCTGATCGGATACGACGGTCCGGGCACCTTCGTCGTGTCGTCGATGATCGTGACCTGCCCGGTCCGGCCGTCGTACCGCGCCACCCCGGCCGGCCGTTCGGTCACCACCAGGATTCCGGTCTGCCGCTTCAGCGGCACCACCACGATCGGGGTGTCGCCCTCGCAGTGGACGTACGCGTCCTCGGCGGAGAACCGGACCCAGCGCCGCTCGGCGGAAATCTTGCGGCCCAGGTTGTGGGTGAACCAGCCACCGATCCGCGCGTCGGCGGCCGACACGTCGAACTGGCACCGCTGCTGCATGCGGCTGGTGCCGCCCAGCGGGACCTCCTGCACCAGGCCGACCTCGTAACCGGCCAGCCAGCCGCGCCGCTCGACCAGGACACCGAACCGGTCGGAGTCGGGCAGATAGCTGATGTCGGTGATCTCGCCGGTGACGTCACCCAGGTTGGGCGCGGCCTGTGCCTTGCCGACCAAGTACGGCGCCCGCGCGGTCAGCTCCGGGACCGGATCGGTCACCACCCGCATGGTGCTCACGTACGCCCGGTCCTGGAGGTATTCGCCGTAGACCAGCCAGCACACCCCCAGCGCCAGGCCGACAGCGGCGCCCAGCCAGCCGAGGACGACGACTCCGCCCGTTGCCGGAGGCGCGGTCCTGCGCCCGCGGAGCCGATAGGCGAGCAGTCGCACCAGGGCCGGCGCCCCGGCGAGCAGGGCCAGCAGGGCCGGCGCCACCAGCCAGGGCACGAGCTTGCGGAGCTCCCACACGAGGATAGTGGTGGCGTACGAGGCGTACCAGGCGATGGCGCCGAGCAAGAGGAGCAGGAAGAACGGTGTACCCACCCGCAGTACCCGGCCCATCGACACTCTCCTCTCGGAACGACGAGGCCCGATCCTATTTCTGTGGGTCAAGACGGCTCCGGAGGGGTGCCGCCCGGGCGAGGCGCGGCGGTTGCCTGGCGGATCGAAGCTGATTCCATGCGCACGGCCCTTTCGTTCTCGTGCGATCCGCATCGCAAGCAAGGGCCGCGCGACGGCCGTCTCGTCGGTGGTGGGCGGCGCTGTTCGTCGCGAAGGGCCCACAGGGGCCTCCCCGACTATTCGCCGTGTTGGTGATGTTTCGTCTCCTCCATCTGGTATGCCTCGGTTGTCCTTCTCGGCAAGGATGAGGGCATGTTTGCGGGGAACAAGTGGTGGGGCCGGCTCGCCGCGGTCCTTGGTGCGGTCGTGTTCTCGGTGTTCGTGCCGGTCGCGGCCTGGGCGTCCACCGGGACCGGCGAGCGGGCGGTGGAAGCGGTCGCGCGCAGGCCGCGAGGCGGTGCGGGCCTGGTCTGCTGCCTGGTGGTCATCTTCGTGGCCGTGTTGCTGGTGCTGTGGTTGGTACGCCGCCGGCGGGGCAGGCCGCGCTGACCCGGTCGTCTCCGCGGGCGAGCATGCGGATGGCGTGTGGGTGGTGTCGGGTCAGCCGGGGAGTCACTTGCGTTTGCGGATCTCCTCGGCGGCCTGGGGGACGACTTTGAACAGGTCGCCGACGACGCCGAAGTCGGCGAGTTCGAAGATCGGCGCCTCGGCGTCCTTGTTGACCGCGACGATGGTCTTCGAGGTTTGCATGCCGGCCCGGTGCTGGATCGCCCCGGAGATGCCCAGCGCGATGTAGAGCTGGGGGGAGACGGTTTTGCCGGTCTGGCCCACTTGGAACTGGTGGGGGTAGTAGCCGGAGTCGACCGCGGCGCGGGACGCGCCGACGGCGCCGCCGAGCAGGTCGGCCAGTTCCTCGACGAGTTTGAAGTTGTCGGCGTTGCCGACCCCGCGGCCGCCGGAGACGACGACGGAGGCTTCGGTGAGTTCGGGGCGGGTGCCCTTCTGCTCGGCGACG
>NZ_JBUEGB010000099.1:0-17176 GCF_054963695.1 Micromonospora sp. RTBAU3-60
TCAGCCTGCCAAACGCGGCGTGACCGATGCAGCCAGCACCGAGCGCGATCTGCAAGCTCGGCCCTTCAGGGCCGAGAAGCTGACAACGGCCCTCACCGGTCTGGACCGTGCGGCCGTGGCGGAGTCCGGCCGGGCGCTGCTCGGCACACGGCACCTCACCCCCAAGGAGTTCGGGGCGGCGCTGCACCAGCGGTGGCCCGATCGCGAGCCCCGCGCGCTCGCCACCGTAGTGCGCAACCTCGTGCCGCTGGTGCAGGTGCCGCCACGCGCCATCTGGGGCGCCAGCGGCACCACCCGGTACGCGACGGCCGCCGGCTGGACCGGAGCCGAGCCCGCCCCCGCCGCCGACTCCGAACACATCGTGCTGCGCTACCTCGCCGCGTTCGGCCCGGCCTCGGTCACCGACGTGCAGACATGGGCCGGCCGAACCCGGCTGCGTCCCGTCCTGGAGAGGCTGCGGCCGCAACTGGCGGTCTTCCACGACGAGCACGGGGTGGAACTGTTCGACCTCCCGGATGCGCCACGCCCCGGCGCCGACGCCCACGCGCCGGACCGCTTCCTGCCCGAATACGACAACCTGCTGGCCTCCCACACCGACCGCACCCGCGTGATCTCGGAGGAGGCCCCAAACCGCGTCAGCCGTTGAAGTCAGTCATCAGCCAGATCCGGTCGAAGGCGCGCTCGGCCAGATCCGCATGCTTGATCATGAAGTTGACTACAATCAGCGTCTCGCCGAACGCGTCACCCACCTGCCCCTCGTCCAGCCAGACGGTGGCTAGCACGGTGTGCTCGTTTGCGTTGAGGATGGGGTTGTCCGCGCCGCCGGTGCTGGCGCCGCCGTAACCGCCGAGAGAAAACTCGTAATCGTTGTCCTCGAGGTCCCACATCACCTCTCCGATCACTTCCTCGACCTCGTCGTCCAAGCGAAGGTCGAACGGCACCTCGTGCTCGTTCTCCGGAAGGCTCCAGCCGGCACGAGCGTGCAGCAGAATCGGACCGAAGACCGGCACCCCGGGGTTCGGGTGCTCGGTTACCGGAGTGCCGGCCGGCACATGAACGATCCGGCAGTCGTTGGGCGTGAAGTCCGGCTCGACGAAGAACAGCAGCGACCCGTCGGCCGGCAGGTCAAGGTCGTGCCCGTGCGAGGGGATCGCGGCGAGGTCGAGCGTTAACACGAGACACTGCCCGGGAGGCCACTCCTCGCCCTCCGGCAACGCCGCGAGACCGCCGAACCGACCGGCCACAGGCAGGCCGTCGCCCTCCGGGACCAGCTCCGTCTGTGGTCGGGCTAGCCGCACCCAGCGCTCGATCTCGTCCACCGGCACGCCCTTTTCCCGGGCTGCGCCCCGAAACTCCTGTCGTACATCCATGGCCGGGCATGGTGCCTGAAGGATCCGACAAACATCAAAAGGCCCGTTCGCGGCAGGCGCCGAGGCGCAGGCCACCAGGCGGAACGGTGAAGTGAGACCGGTCAAGCTGCCGTCGGGGACGTTGCGCAGCTGGTCGACAAGCTGGAACCGCGCGACAAGTCGACGTACTACGAAACACGGCCTAGCAGCGGAAACGCCTCTCGACACCTCACACCACTGCCTCACTGTCCGCCGGCCTCTTGCGGACTGGATGCGGACCGCTGACCCCCCTGATCCGTAGCCCCGACGCGAGGCCGGTCACGGATGGGGCAACGACTTGGCGTGAGCGACGGGTAATATCTCCACGTTTTGCCTGCAGCGGGGAGGAAAATCCACATGCGATGGAAGCTACGGGCCGGCGTCCTAATGGCGCTGGCCTTCCTGGTTCCGGCGGCGCCGGCGATGGCTCAAACGGAACCGCCCGTGCTGAACGAGGCCTGCCAAACGGTCGAGCGCAAGGTGTACAAGGATATCCGCGAGCTCGTCACCATCGACCTGGACACCGCCACCAATGTAGAGGTGCGCTTGTTGGCCAACCAGATCCTGGCCGCGGCGAAGGCCGACTCGTTGCCCGTCCTGCCTGACGCCATTCAGGAGCGCCTGGACGGCACCGCGGATGATCTGCGCGCATTCCTCAAGGCGGACGTGCAGAACGCTTGGTCAACGGCTCTGCGGGTCACGGTGGTCCGGACGTTGACGGGCGCTGGTGCCAACGTGAAGGCGGCCGCGCAGAAGGCGCTTGATGAGGGGACCGTCGATGCCTACCTGGCTTACCTGAACAACGGCCTGTACGCCGCACGTGCGCTCGACTGCGCGTCTCAGCCCGCACCGACAGCAACGTCTGAGCCCACGCCCACACCGAGCGCCACGCCCAGCGCCACGACGACCATTGCACCGGCTCCTGCTTCCTCCGCCAGCCTGGGCGCCCCCGGCGGCGGTGAGGGCGGTGGGCTGCCCGTCACCGGTGACGACACCGCGACCGTGGCCGGCATCGGCGGTGCGCTTCTGCTCCTCGGCGGCGCTGGCTACCTGATCGGACGCCGACGCCGTTCCCGCTTCGTGGCATAGCCCGCTCGACGCGCCCAGCTCGATGCTTCGTCGGGCTGGGCGCTGTCTCGTCCGGGCTGTCTCGCTGGCGCGTGGGCTGATCGCGATCCGGGTCATCGCCCCGGTCGCACGTAGAACTCGTCACCGGCGGACGGGTGCCTGGGTGGCCGTCCGCCGACCGGGGGCAAGATGGGCGGATGCTCGAGCCGATCGGTGTCCGCCCCGAGGACGAGTCGGTCTACCGCGAACTCCTGTCCCGCCCCGAGGCGTCCCAGCGCGACCTCGCCGCGGCGCTGAGCCGTGGCATGGCCGAGGTGGGCAGCTCGCTGACCAGACTCGAGGAGTTGGGCCTGGTGCACCGGCTGCCCGGCCAGCCCGCCAGGATGCGCGCGGCGCGACCCGACGTCGCCGTCGACGCGCTGGTCGACCGACGCCGCGAGGAGTTGGCGCGCACACAGCTCGCCGCGCGCACGCTGCTCGCCGAGATGCCCGCCGAGGAGCGGTACCGCCCGGAGGAGATCGTCGAGGTGCTGGTCGGCCGCGCAGCGATCGCTGCCCGGTTCGAGCAACTGCTCAGCACCACCCGGCACGAGCTCATGGTGATCGATCGTCCGCCGTACGTCGCCGATCCCCGGCGGTCGGACAACTCGGTCCGCCGGCTCCTGCGCGCGAAGGTGCGGGTGCGCGGCATCTACGCCCCAGAGGCGCTGGAGCTGCCGGGCGCGCTCGAGGAGGTCCAGGACGCAGCCGGCGTGGGTGAGCAATCCCGGGTGCACACCGGCCTCCCGATGAAGCTGGCGATCGGCGACCGCCGGCTGGCGATCCTGCCGGTCGGCGCGCAGAGCGCCGATGCGGCGGTCTGCATCCGACCGTCCACCCTCCTCGACGCCCTGGTCCAGCTCTTCGAGCTGCTCTGGGCGCAGGCGACGCCGATCGTCGCCCCGGCACAGGACGGCGGGTTCAGCGATCACCAGCTCGCCGCGCTGCTCGCCTCAGGCGCGAAGGACGACGTGGTCGCCCGCCGGCTGGGCACCAGCACCCGTACGCTCAGCCGCCGGATCGCCGAGCTGATGGACCACCTGCACGTCCGCACGCGCTTCCAGGCGGGCGTGCAGGCGGTCCGGCTCGGTTGGCTCGACAGCTCAGTGCACGACGGCGAAGGCCCGGACGATCGTCTGGTCGACCGCTGAGCCGCCGGTGTCCTCCGCGTGTAGCCGCAGCGACACCAGGCCGCTGCCCGCCGGCAGTTCGACGCGCCAGCCGTCCGTACCGCGGGTGACGGTCGCCGGCTGCCAGGTTGCACCGTCGTTGTACGAGGCGTCGATGCTCGGCTCGCCGGCCGGCGTGGCCGGTACGCCGTCAGGGCGCCGCAGCCGCAGGTCGAACGCCACCTGGCCCTGGCGGTCGGCCCGGACCTGGTTGTGCAGGTCGACGCCGACGTCGTAGTCCGGCAGCAGCAGCGGCTGGGTCTCCGTTGCACCCTCGGCGGTCGTCGTTGACGGGAAGCTCCAGGCGGTGTCGGTGTGTGTCGACAGCTCGTTCCAGGCCTGCGGGTTGTCCGCGGTGAACGAGATCGAGACACGAGACTCGCCGGCCGGAAGCCGGACCGTGCCGGAGGGGAGGTTGTCCGTCTCCCCGACCAGGGCGCCGTCGGCCCTGATCTCGAGGTGGGTGCGCACCCCACTCGGGTGGGTGTACTCCGTTCCGTGGTTTCCGTCCGCGTCGGTGAAGCCGTCGACGGCCACCCGCAGTTGATCACCGGAGCGCTGGACGGGCCGAGCGGGATTCGGGGCCGCCGTGATCGGCGCCCGGCCGAAGGGCAGCTGGTCCTGTTCGCGGTCCGCGTACGCCTGGCGCCCCGGCATGCTCAGGCTCATCGCCAGCACCGGCGCCTTGGGAAACATCGCGTTGTAGGGGGACTCCGGAGCGAACACCGCGTGGCTCCACTCCGTGTCGGGGTCAGGGATGCGGTACTCGGTGCGCGTACGCGGCCCGCCCTGGAAGGGGAACACCGTCGAGACGACGAACGAGTTGCCAGGCTGCCACGGGTACGCCGCCTCGGAGAACGTCGAGGGAAGCGTCGGCTGCCCGTACACCTGACGCACCTGCGTGGTGAGCTGCTGGGGGAGGGCGACGTAAGTGGGGTCCTCCGGGATCCGTTCCTTCTCCTTCAGGTAGAGGTCGTACACATAGGGGCTGGCCGGCTCTCCCTCGACGGTCACCATGGCCCCCTTAGGGAGGCGGGCGAGCGCGAGACCCTCGGCCTCGTTCAGCCGGATCGTCGGCACCTGCAGCTTGACCCCGGTGCCGCCCGGGTCGCTGATGTCACCGGGGCCGTCGTTGCGGATCACGACCACGCCCGCACCGTGCGCGGCGGCATTGTTGGACTGTTCCGCGATCGACATGTCGGGGGAGCGCGCGACCAGCGCCAGCGCCCCGTGCAGTTGCTGGCCGGCGAGATCGGCCGCCGCGGCGTGGCCGACGTCCACCACGGGGAGGCGGGACCGGCCGTTGACGACCGGGAAGTCCGAAGGGACGTCGGAGAACCAAATCCGGTCGACGTACTCGGGGTGCAGGGTCGGCGCGGTCGGCGCAGACAGGGTGATGTCGGGCGCCTCCAGCCGGACCCGGGTGCGCGCCTGGAACGTCCCAATGGACACCTGCGGCGTCGGCTGCAGATAGAAGTGCTGGTCGAGGAGGTATGCCGGGCGCATGTCCAGGTGGACTGCGGACCCGTCCGCGGCCGTGCGGTCGTAGCCGATGAGCATGGCGCCCTGCGGCGGCACCTTGGTGCTGCGCCCCGGGGTCCTGATCGTGAGCTGCCGGGCGTCGCGGGCGTCGAACGCGAAGGTCCGTTCACCGCTCACCGTCGTCTCCGGCTCACCCACGAGCGAGATGTTCTGGACCGTGCGGCTGCTTCCGATGGCCGGCTTCTCGGCGGGCAGCGTGGTGACGAACGCCATCACCGAGTACTCGCCGGGCGGCACGAGCACGCAGGTGGTCCGGGCGAAGGTGGCCCCGGAGCACTCGTTGCCCGGAGCCGGGTCGGTGGCCATCTGCCGGGTCCACGCCGCGCCGTGCTCAAGGTCGAACACCGTGATGTAGGCCTGGGCGGCCTGGCCGTCCCGACCCACTGCGGAGAAGTGCAGCGGCACGGTGTCGGCAGCGCTGGCGTCCAGAAGGGCGGCGTGGCCCTCGATCACGGTCGGCGTGCTGGCGACATCGGTCGTCTGGACGGTCGTGCCTGTCTTGGTCGTCGCGACGACGAGGCCCGGAGTCACACCGTCGGCGTCGGGCAGCGCGGCGAGCGAGGTGGCGCCGGTGTCTCCGAGCGGCGTCAGGGCGACCTCGGCTCCGCCGCCCACGGAGACAACCCGCCCGGCCGGCGCCGGGGCGAGGCCGTCAGCGGAGGTCGCCGCGTTCGCCGCGGACCACGGCGCCGCGGTGAGTAGGCCGACCACGACGGCGAGCGAGGTGAAGGAGGCAGCGCTCGCCCGGTGCCGGGCCGAAAGTGGCATGGTCATGGGACTCCCATTGATCAGAGATGCGTCCCCCTTTCATAGTCGAGCCGGACCGGCGGCGGACAGCATGACCGGTGGCGACTACTGGAAATGGCGACCGCCCGCCATCGGGCTGGCCCGGCTCGACCTGACCGGTGGCTTGAGGTGTTCGTCATCGTGGGGTGCTCAGGTTTCGGTATCCGGGGTGCACGTGCCGAACGAGTCCCTGCTGGTCGGCGATCCGCTGCAGCAGGCTGGCGAGTTGGGATCGCTCGTCGGTGCTGAGGGCGGCGCAGAGGTCGTCTTCGTGGGCGGTGGCGATGGACCGCATCCGCATCAGCACCTGCTCGCCAGCGGTGGTGAGGTGCAGCGCGTGGTGCCGGCGGTCGGTCGCGCTGGGCCGCCGCTCGACCAGCCCTTTGCGTTCGAGGTTGTCCACGAGCGCGACGACCCGACTCGGTACGACACCGAGGTCCGTGGCGATTGACCGCTGGCTTCGCCCGGGCTGGCTGGCGATCATGCGCAGCAGCCCGACGTCGGGCGGTGTCAACCCGAGTTCTTTCACCCGTTGGGCGAAGCGCTCGGCTGCGTGTGCGCCGAGCTGAGCCAGCAGGAACGCGGCTCCGCTGGGGCCGGCTTGCCGTCGTGAGGTCACCCAGATATGTTACACAGAAGTGAACGGTTCAGTCAGCTGAACTGTTCACCTGCGAGAAGGGAGATCTGGAATGCCAGCCATCCGTTATCCCGATCTGGCCGGCAGGGTTGCGCTCGTCACGGGCGGTTCACGCGGCATCGGCGCGGCAACCTGCCGCGCGTTGGCGGCCAACGGTGTGCGGGTCGCCGTCAACGGCCGGGACGAGGCGGCGCTCGCCGGCGTCGTGGCCGGCATCGCCGCCGACGGCGGCGAGGCCATCGCCGTGCCCGGTGACGTGACCGACGCCACCACGGTGCGCCGTATCCGTGAGGAGGTGGAGGACGCCTTCGGTCCGGTCGACATCCTCGCCACCATCGCCGGCGGGCAGGGCCGGCCCGTGCCTACCGTCGACCTTGACGCCGAGCGGTGGCGCGCGACGCTGGAGTCGGAGCTGACCTCGACGTTCCTTGCCGTGCACGAGGTGCTGCCCGGCATGGTGCGCCGCCGACGCGGCGCGATCATCACCATGGCCTCCAGCGCTGGACGCCAACCAAGCCAGGCCAACGCCGCGTACGCGGCCGCGAAAGCCGGCGTCGTCATGTTCACCCGACACCTGGCCAACGAGGTCGGTCAGCATGCCGTCCGGGTCAACTGCCTGGCCCCGTCCGCTGTCCGCAACGACCGTATGGAGCAAGCAATGAGCGCTCAGCAGCTCGACGAACTGGCCCGACACTTCCCGCTAGGACGCATCGGCGAGCCCGACGATGTCGCCGAGGCGGTGCTGTTCCTGGCCTCCGACGCGTCGTCCTGGATCACGGGCGTCACCCTCGACCTGACCGGCGGACGGGTGATCGCGTGACTGCCACCAATGCGCCCCAGCGCCGCCGCCACCAAGCCGGGCCGCCGCTCGGCGTCCTCGCCGTCGTGTTCGCGGCCCTGTTCATCGCCAGTCTGGTCCTCGGCACCCTGCTCGCCAGCGGCAAGCCCTACCCGTCGCCGTTCGGCCCGGCAGCCGACATCCTGGCGTACTTCCGCGATCATCAGCGCGCGGTGCAGGTCAGCGGGGCGCTGCAGTTCGCCGCCGCCATCCCGCTGGCCATCTACACCGCGACCGCCTCCGCGCGTCTGCACCAGCTCGGCGTTCGGGCACCCGGTGCGACCATCGCGCTCATCGGCGGGGCTCTCTCCGCCGGATTCCTCGCCCTCTGCGGCCTGCTCGGCTGGGTCACCTCCCAACCCGAGGTACTCGACGAGCCCGCCCTCGTGCGCGCCCTGCAATTCCTCACCTTCGCCACCGGCGGCGTCGGGCACGTCGTGCCGCTGGGCCTGCTGATCGCCGGCGTGGCCGTGCCCGGACTGCTCGCCCGGCTACTGCCACGCTGGCTTGCCTGGTCAGGCCTGGCCATCGCCGCCGTCGCCGAGATCGCCACGCTGAGCCTGCTCATCGACAACGCGGCGATCCTCCTACCGATCGCCCGCTTCACCGGCCTCGCCTGGCTGATCACCGCGGGTTTCCGCCTACCCCGGCAGCGACCATCCAGAGCCGAGAACGCCAGCAACTGAACCTTGCCGGGCTATCGGAAAGGCCCGACGGCGGCCAGGTCTGGCCGCCGTCGGGCCTTTCCGCCTTATGGACCGTGCCCGCAGGCAGCCGTCACCCTGCTCCAGCGTTGTGTCGCGTGATCAACAATCGGACGTCAGCGAAGATCCGCTCGTGTGCGGCCGCCGCTTCCGGATCGGTCAGATCCATTCCCTGGATGAACCCGTGCAGCAAGCCAGGTTCGCAGCGGTAGGTCACGTCTACTCCGGCATCAGCCAGACGGCGGGCGTAGTTGGCGCCCTCGTCGCGTAGGGGGTCGTGTTCGGCGGTCACCACGAGAGCGGCCGGCAGGCCGGACAGGTCGGGGTGATGCAAAGGGCTCGCCACGCGCCGCTCGGTCGGATCAGGCACCCACTGGGCAACGAACCAACTCAGCATTTCGGTGTCCAGCCCGTAGCCGGTGCCCTTCTCAGTGACGCTGGGCTGGGACAGCAGGAGGTCGGTGTTGGGGCAGATCAGGATCTGCACGGCGGGCAGCGGATCACCTTGATCACGTAGCCGCAGACAGGCCATGGTGGCGAGGTACGCACCCGCGCTGTCCCCCGCGACGGCGGCGGGCCTGGCCCATCGGAGCACGTCGACGGCATCGTTGATCGCAGCCGGGTACGGATGCTCCGGGGCCAGTCGGTAGTCCACCGCCAGCACCTCGACATCGCATTCTTTCGAGAATCGGCGACAGGTCCTGTCGTGGGTCTCCAGATCACCGACGACCCAGCCGCCACCGTGCAGGAACACCATCAGGGGACGCGGTTGCGAGGAAGGCCGGTAGCGGCGCAACCGTAGACCCGCCGGGCCGGCCACGTCCTCGACGTGGACCAGTTCGGGTCCCCTGGGGCGCGCGCCGGCACGCTGCCGAGCGCCCGTGCGGAGTTTGCCGGCAATATCTCGCGACATGTCCGGTGATGATAAGCGCATGGTCGAGGTGACCCGCCGTGACCAGCGATGGGGGCCGGGCGACGCGGGGAGTGGTCCAGCCGGCGGGGGCCGGCCGGGTCGTTTGTGCTGGCGGACCACGAAGGTGGCCACGCCCTGCCGACGGGCCGGGCCCGCGCCGAGTGATCGGCGCGGGCCCGGCTGATCTCAGTTGTCGGTCAGCACTTGGTGGGTCGGAGGACGAAGTCGGCGGTCACCGTCTTGCCTGACTTGATGTTCGTCTTCTGGGTCTGCGGGATCCAACCGTCCCGGGCAGCGATCACCTCGATCGGGTTGGCGCCCGACGGCGCCCAGATGGCGTACTTGCCGTCGGCGTCGGCCTCCAAGGTGAACGTCCAGCCACCCTTGCCGTTGATCTGGACGGTAGTACCGCGCAGGGCGGCACTCTTGCCCTGGCAGTCGACGCCGGTGACGGTGCCGGCCACCTTGCCCCAGTCCTTGGGCGGTTGGACCACCATCGTCACGTCGATCGGCGCCACCGCGTACGGGGTGTTGGACTTGACCCCGAGCTGCGCGGTGTAGGTGCCGGGCTGACCCACGCCCGCCGCCGAGGTGGCGTCGAGCGTGACGGTCACCGTGACGCTCTGTCCGGGCTGCAGCGTCGCCGTGGTCGGGGACGCGGCCAGCCACGGCACGTCGGTGACGGTGGCGCACTGGTCGAAGCCGGGCAGCATCTCGCTGTCCGGCGTCGGGGTGAACCCGCCGGTCGATCCACCGACCTTCACGAAGCCGCACGCCGCCGCGCCCCGGTAGCGGGCAAAGTTGGCGTTCGGCAGCGCCGACCAGGAGTTGGCCTCCGGGTCGTACGCCCAGCCCTGGTTGGTGACGATGGTGGAGTTGTTGATGACACCGGTCGACAGCAGCAGCAGGCCGTTGGCGGTGTCCGCGGCCACGCCCCAGAAGTCGACCGGCAGGTCGGCCAGCTGGGTCCAGGTGTCGTTGCCCGGGTTGTAGCCGTAGGTGCTCTTCAGGGTCGTCGGCCCGTTACCGCCGGCGCAGTAGACCGTGCCGTTGATGCCGCCGCAGCCCTGCCAGGCGATGGCGACCGGGTACGGTGCGACGGTGGTGAACGAGTCGGCTCCCGGGTTGTACCGGACGACCGCGTTGGACTTGGTGCAGTTGCCGTCCGTGCACCCGCCGACCAGGTAGATCTGGCCGTCGGAAACCGCGATGCCGGGGGCTGCCCTCGGCGCCGGGTTGACCGAAGCCCGGGTCTGCCAGGCATTGGTGGCGGGGTCGTAGGCGTACACCTTGCTGGACGTGTTGCCGACCGAGTCCCAGCCGCCGAACACGTACAGCTTGCCGTCGACGAACGCCGCCGCCGGCTTCTCCAGCGCCGCCGGCAGGTCCGCGATGCGGGTCCACACGTTTGTGGCCGGGTCGTAGACGTAGCTGTTGGCGAGGTTGGCGGTGCCGTTCGTGCCGCCGACCGAGTACACCTTGCCGTCGAACGAGGCGACGGCGTTGTCCATGACCGGGATCGGGTAGTTGGCGGTGTTGACCCACGGCGGTGCGTACGGGGACGGCTCGACCGGGTCACCGGCCTTGTTGTCGCCCAGCCAGCCGATGGACGTGCCGCTGCCCTTGACCAGGTTGTTCTGCAGTGGCGCGCCGCGCGGTCCGAGGATCTCGAAGCCGCCACGCCGCTCGGACAGGTCGACGCTGGCCGGCGCGTCGCCGGTGTTGGTGATCTTCGTGGTCACCGTCGTCTTCTGACCGAGCGTCTGGGTGCCGGTCAGCGACGGCGGGGTGATGGTCAACCGGCCGGCCTTGAGCGAGAAGTCGGCTCGGGTGCTCCGGTCCGCCGCGACGTTCACGGTGGAGGTGACCGATCCGTAGTTGCTCTTCGCCGCCGTGAACGGGTGCTCACCGGTCAACGAGGAGAACATCCAGTAGAAGCCGTCGCCGAGGTTCTCGTCGTCCGGCGTCGACCCGGTGGTGGCCTTCTCGGCCGGCTTGTCCACGCTGGTCACCGTGGCGCCGTTGAGGCCGGTCGAGGTGTTGCTGTCGAGCGCCTGGCCGAGCACGAGTCCGCCGGGGACCGGGTCGCAGGCCCGGTTGACGACGGAGACGTTGTCGACCTCCCACCACCAGGCGTAGGTGGCCTGGTGGTGGAACCGGATCTTCACGTCGGCGTGCCCACCGGCCTGCGGAATCTGGACCTCCTCGAGCACCGGGCCACGGCGGCTGGTGGTGGTCCAGTTCGCGGCGATCACCCAGGTGTTACCGCCGTCGAGGCTGAACTCGACGTTGGCGAACCCGTTGAGCGCCCGGTAGTCGCTGTTGAACCGCAGCACCGGCGACGGCACGGCGGTCAGGTCCAGCGACGGGCTGATCAGGTCGGAGTCGACGGGCTTGCCGGAACCGGCCGCATCGCTGTCCACGATCGCGTACTTGCCGGTGCCGCCGGTGAGGTTGCCCCGGTTCTTCGGGTCGTTGAACACCCAGCCGCCGTTGGCGGTGCGGTTCACCACGTTCCAGCCCTCGGGGGTCGTCCCCGACTCGAACTGCTCGGTGAGCACCGGGGTGCCGTAGTTGAACTTGTAGCCGGCGGCAGTGCAGCTGTTCTCGACGGCCAGGTCGAAGTTCTTCACCTGGTCGCCGTCACCGACGGTGAGCTGCGCGGTGCCCTGCTGATACGCCGGGTACATCGCCTTGACGGTCAGCCCGTACTCGCCTGCGGGCAGGTCGACGGAGTAAGCGCCGGTGACGGGGTCGGTGAACACCGGTCCACCCGGCTTGCCGGCCACGTCGATCCGCGCGTACAACGGCCAGCCGTGCCCGGACCCGTCCTTCACCACACCGGAGATCTTGCGCGCCGGCACGGCGTCGAGGGTGAAGTTGACCGTGACCGTGCCGCCGTCGGTAACCGTGACCGTCTGGGTCTTCGGGGCGTAGCCGAACGCCGACGCGGTCACCTCGTGCTGCCCGACCGGCAGGGTCAGCTTGTAGCTGCCCTGGTCGTCGGTGACGGTGCCGCCGCCGCCGACGCGCACCGAGGCACCGGCGATCGGCGCGCCACCGGACTTGGTGACCTTGCCGGTGACCTCACCGCGCGGTCCGGCCACACAGTTCGGGAACTTCATCGCGCCGACCCGGGTCTGCCACGTGGCGGAGCTGGTCGTGGTCAGGTACTCGGAGGTGAACCAGAAGGTGCAGCCGTCGGTCGGGTCCACCGACATCGAGCTGTAGTCACCCCAGCGGGCCGCCGAGTGGGTCTGCGCTCCGGTGCCGGCGATCAGCGTGCGCTCGCTCTGCCCGAGCTGGCCCAGCGGGTCACCGGAGAGCCGGCCGGCCATCCGGATGGACGGGAACGAGTTGCTGCTCGACGCCGAGTAGCCGAAGGCGATGTTGCCGGAGACGTCGATCGCGCCGCTGGCCATCCAGCGGTGCTCGGCGTCGGGGGCGTAGGTGCCCTGCTGGTTGATCCGCCAGTTGGTGGGCGAGGTGCTCTGCAGCTCGTACCAGCGCACGCCGGCGTGGTCGGTGCCGTCAGCGTCGACCGTATGGTTGAGCACGATCGAGGCGTGGTCGCCGAAGTTCCGGTACGCGGCCCGATACATCAACCGGTCGGCGATGGCGTCCAACCGCGCCGAGGTGCCCTGCTGAGGAACACAGGCGCGGGCGTAGTTGCACATGTTCGAGTCGAACGGCGCGGTCTCCAGGAATCGGCTCGGCGCGAGGTTGTTGCCGAACGTGGAGTTCGCGGGAGTGGCCCAGTCGACCTTGAAGTCCCACATCAGCAGCCGGTCGGTGGGCGAGATGCCCCACGCGTCGTCGTCGAACATGACGAACGGGTTCGGTGCTCCGGCCGGCGGGGCGAGACCCTCCGCGTCGGACGGCAGCACGCCACCGAAGTCCGGTCCGAGGTGGAAGTACACCATCCGGGCCGCCTGGCCGGAGAGCATCTTCTCCCGCTCGAACGCCACTGCGCCGACACCGACGAACGACGGCGCGAACTCGTTGGCCGTCATGTAGTAGGCGTCCGGCCAGATCCCGTACTTCGGGTAGTCGTTCATCCGGGTCTGGTGGTAGAAGAAGTCGTACCGGAAGTACGCGCCCGTCGGGTCCGGGGTCTGGGAGATCGCCATGCACTGGTGATTGCCGGCCGTCCCGCCGGGCAGGGCGAACTGGGTGACCATCCACCGGTCGGCGGCCTCGTCGTAGAGGACGACGGGGTCGCCGTCGTTGCGGGTCTCGCACGGGCCGCCGAAGCCGGACCAGATCGCGTTGGCCGGCAGCGGGCCGAGCAGCAGGCTGCCGGTCTTGCTGTAGACGGCGTAGTGCAGGTTCACCATCTGCACGTAGTGGTTGGGCCCCACGTCGCCGTTGGTGTCCGGTGGCAGCACCCCGTCGATGTTGCCGACGCCTTCGAAGTTCGCGCTGAATTCAGGCACCTGGCTGGCGGTGAAGCCGCGCTGCACGCCGTCACTTCCGGCCTTTGCGGAAGCGTCCGCCTGCCGGTTCAGCGACTGAGCTGGCTGGGCCGCAATTTTCGAGTCTTGTCCGTTTTTGGTTTTCGGAGCGATGTCGCGCAGTTTCTGAGAAACATCGTGTTTGGCGGCTTGGCGCACTTCGGCCTTTGCCGCTGCGGGCGCGGGTGCGGCGGCTTCCGGGTCGACGGGTTGGGCGGCTGCTGGTAGTGCACCGAGGAGCAGAGCGGCGACGGCCACGACGGCGACCGGGCCCGCTCTCAGCAGTCCTCTTCGTGATTTGCGCATCAGGTGATGACCTCCTGGCTGGTGGCGGCCAAGGGTGTTTGGCCACCGAGGGTGCAGGACTGGAAACCGCAGGTAAGCGGAATCCCGCGATCATCGTCGATGGGCTTCGATCTTCACTCAAGCGCAAATGGTGGGCAGAAGAGGGGCAAAATCGGGTCAAGATTGAGCTTTAGGTTTCAACGACAAAAGTTTTGATATTGACCTGCGTTGTGCAAGTTGCTTTCCTACACCCATGAGCACTCCGGTGGGGGATTTCGACGAGCAGCCGGTCATACTCTGTGTGACCGCCAGCCGCAGCAAGCGAGCGCAAGTGGCTCGACTCATGAGTGGTCACGGTGTCGTGCTGATGTTTCCTGATCTGCAGACGGTTCGGGCGATGCTGCTCGACCAGGCGGCCGCTTCCGCCGCCCCCGAGACCGGCGTGGTGGCGCTGGGACGGCTGGTGGTCGATCAGCAGCGGCAACAGGTCAGCTGGGCCGGCCGGATCCTCCCCCTGACCCGCCTGGAACGGGACGTCCTCGCCGCACTGGCCAGCCCACCCCTGCGCGTCTGGACCTATCAGCAGCTCTACGAGCGTGTGTGGGGCGCGGACTATCTCGACGACGCGGCGGCCGTCCGGTCCACTGTCAAACGCCTGCGGGCCAAGCTCCGCGAGGCGAACGCCAGCGTTGCGGTGGAGTCCGCACGTGGCGTCGGTTACTCCCTGGTAGACGCCACCGTCCACGGTCGAATTAGCGGCGCCAGCGCTGACGCGATGTAAGCAAAATCGCCGCAACTTGCAGCCACAACGGACCACTACAGGCCCGCCAAAAACCGACGCCCGATGCCCGTGCGGGGCAGGCCGGCGAGCAGCACTACGTACGTGCACAGGACGGCCTGCGGAGAGTCCGCGATGACCGTTGCCGCGTTCGACGAGCATCGGGCGGGCGGGCGGCCGGCTGGCCGCCCGCCCAATGAACCGGGGTCAGCAGCTGGGCAGGCGGAGGCTAGCGCCAGCTCGAGTTTCACCAACCAGACGATCGCAGCGCCGGGACTGGCCGACGGCCGTCCAGCTGGATCCGAGTGACCCGGCGGTCGTCTACTACGGCGGCAACATTCTCAACCGGTCGGCCAACCGGGCGCAGGCAGGGACCTGGTCGGTGATCAGCCCGAGCCTGAGCAACCCCGAATCGGGCACCGACCCGTCGTATCCGTTCGGGGCGATCACCACGGTGGCTGCGGCCCCGTCGAGCCCGAACGTCATCTACGCCGGTACCGATGATGGCTGGCTGTGGGGCAGCAAGGACCTCTGGCGGACCTGGGCCCGTTTCACCGACCCTGACCTGCCGGATCGTTGGGTCACTCGGGTGGCCGTCGATCCGAGGGACGCGAACGTGGCGTACTCCGGGCTGCGCAACGCCGACAACGACGCCCATCCGCGATCGGGTCCCGGCCACCGGCCGGGGCCCGGTCCGCTCATGCATGCTCCTCGCATCCTACGAACGGCCTTTGCAATCGACGCCGAGAGGCGGCAATCCCGCTGCTGGTGAGCGGATGGAGTGCTCAGAGAGGTCTGGGCTGCGGCGAATCTCTGCCGCGGTCGGTGTTGCAGGGCTGCACTTTGCGCCCTCGGTCGCAGCAGTGGTCGAGGGGCAGCGGGTCACCCCGCTGACGTGGACGGCTACTAACTAGTCCACTCCTACATGTGCATCGATAGATCAACCGGACATTCCGTCACTTGATCAGTGCGGTCGATGTCCTACCCGGCCTAGCGTTTGCTGGGCTGACTAGACACGCGGAAAGGAAGTGGGGCATGACCGAATCCGCAGATCAGAGAGCGGGAAGTCCACCCGAACCATTACGCGCCCATGGGAGGCTGCGTCCCCGGCGAGCCATCGCGGCGTTCCTCGCACTACTGCTGGGCGCCACGGCGCTCGGCGCCACGGCGACCAGCCCGGCCGCCGCATCGGGCAAGAAACTCGTTGACCCCGCCCTCTACAACTCGCTGCAGTGGCGCAACATCGGCCCGACCACGGGCGGCCGATCGATCGCCGTGGCGGGCAGCACCGCCCGCCCGAACGAGTACTACTTCGGCGCCACGGGCGGCGGCCTGTATAAAACCACCGACGGCGGAACGAACTGGTCCCCAGTCACCGACGGCCAGATCACGACCTCCTCGGTCGGCGCGATCGAGGTCTGCCCGAGCAATCCCGACATCGTCTACATCGGCATGGGTGAGGTCGAGTTCCGGGGCAACGTCCTGCCTGGTGACGGCGTCTACAAGAGCACCGACGGAGGCGCCACGTGGAAGCACCTGGGACTCTCCGACGCCCACATGATCGGCCGCGTCCGGGTGGATCCGGCCAACTGTGACCGGGTGTTCGTCGCCGCGCTCGGCCACGCGTTCGGCCCCAACACCGAGCGCGGCGTGTTCCGCTCCACCGATGGTGGCAAGACCTGGCAGCGGACCCTTTACCGCGACGACCTGACCGGGGCGGTGGACCTGTCGATCGATCCGTCGAACCCGCAGGTGATGTACGCCGCCCTGTGGCACGCCTACCGCAAGCCGTGGCTGCTCAACAGTGGCGGGGAGTCGAGTGGCCTGTTCAAGTCCACCGACGGCGGCAGCACCTGGACCGAGCTGACCAGCAACCCGGGCCTGCCGGACGGTCCGCTGGGCAAAATCGGCGTGACTGTCTCCGGTGCCGACTCCAACCGGGTCTACGCCGTCATCGAGGCGGCCGACGGCGGGGTGTTCCGGTCCGACGACGCGGGTGCCACCTGGCAACTGGTCGATGACAACGCGAACCGACGCCAGCGGGCGTTCTACTACAACCGCATCTACGCCGACCCGGTGAACCGTGACCGGGTCTACGCCCTCAACACCTCCTTCTACCGCTCCGACGACGCGGGCCGCACCTGGCAGACTCCTCTGGCGCTTCACGGCGAAGGTGCCTTCCGAGTTTGCCTGGCCCAGAAGCGAGGGAGCCATCGGCCCGACTGCGGCCGCGCTGTCCTCTCGCGGTCACCACCCAGTGCGTCGTGGGGCCTGGGTTGGTGGCGGTTGCCGTGGTTACGGTCGCTTTCGGGGTCTTCCTGCCCTGTTCGGACTCGGCCTGTTCGCCTTCATCGGATTTGCGGCGTGGAAACCCGGCCGTTCAGGGCCGGGAGGAAACGCCGCCCCCTTCCCTTGGGGTGAGTGTCGTACATGGACGGTAAATTGTGAGGCGTGGGTGAGGTGGTGAAGCGGGCGTACAAGTACCGCTTCTACCCGACGCCTGAACAGGCTGAGCTGTTGAACCGGACGTTTGGGTGTGTGCGTGTGGTGTACAACCGGGCGTTGGAGGCCCGTA
>NZ_JBUEGB010000100.1:0-16350 GCF_054963695.1 Micromonospora sp. RTBAU3-60
ACGGCCCACCACCATCACCGACCTGCGCGGCCACACCACCGGCCACCCGCGGCCGAACACCACGACCAGCACCGACACCAGCGCGTTCCTGCTCGCCTCCACCACCACGCCACGCGGCCCGTCCCACGCGATGCAGGCAAACACCGACCCGGCCGGCTCCCGCAGGCAGCCATCCGATCCAACAGAAAATAACGGCTCGACTGGTCCTGGCCCGGCGCCTTCGGCGATGGATTGGGCCGCTGACGAATACTCGCTGGCAGAGGCCGATCTAACGACACCAAAGGATCTCCCGGATTGGCTGCCGCCGCAGTCCGGCGGTGCCACGCCGGCCCTGCAGGGCAGCCGGGCCCCGGACTGGCCTGGCGATGCGGCTGAAACCCCTGCCGAGACGGCAGCATCCGGGCCGCCGGCGAGCGAGGTGTCCGGCATCGATCTCCCGGTTGGCAGCGCGATCTCGCACATTACGCCATGGGAATCAGAGATTCATTGGTGGCTTTTCAACAGCATATCCATCGATGACACAATGGGGGCGGATCAGCGATTGCCCGAACCCCTGGGTCTTTGGGTCGGCGGTTCGGACAATACGCTAGGTGGCAAGGAGGTGGATCTCAGCCCGGGCACGGCGATCGGTCTGCTGGTAGGAGATCGGTGGCGGCGGGTCGGAGACGATATCGTCACATACATTTCCGTCGTGGTCAGTGCACCGTTGGTCGACGGATCCGGATACGCCTACCGGCTCGTCGAAACGAATTGGGAAAGCAGCAATTCTGCTGCGCTCACGCACCAGCTCACCCAGCGTGTGGCTTCCGCGCTGGCGCCGCTGCCAGCTCCGCAACCCGTGCCAGACTCCCGACCCTCGGACCCGCCGCCAGGAGTGTCGCAGACATTCGAGGGGTGGGCTAAGGAGGTGTTCGGCATCGATCTCGTGGCGGGCACCGCGACGTCGAACAACGCCTTCTGGGATTCGGCGCTTGACATCTTCAGGAAAGACTTGGAGAAGTTGGGCGTCACCAGTTCGGCTGGACAACGGCAAACCGCCGCAATGAACGCCAGCAACATCATCCGCCTGCGCGCGTGGGTGACCCGCCTACTCGCCGCCGACCTCACCCAGGTTGGACCGTCGAGGTTCGCCGAGTTTCTTCCGTATCCGGAGCAGGTGTCCGAGCGGGAACGAGAGGCCCTGCACCGGCAGTGGCTCGACAAGCTCGCAAACCCTCAATCCTGGGATTGGGACGTCGCGCATGTGGGTCCTCATGTTGTGGCCTGGGGGTTGGACCGGCCGATGCTGGTTTACCATCCGTTCGGTGAGCCGATCAGGATCGGCCCGTCGCCCGGTGACGGTGTCATCCCACAGCCGGTCGTATGGTGGAACGGCATCTACATCGTCGTCGAAAATCCTGCAAACCCAGACGGTGCCCCCATCGAGGCCTTTTCCCGGCCGTCGGTGTCCGACGGCGAGCAGCGCCAAAAGGATGCCGTGTTCAAGGATGAACTCGGTCGGCTGCAAGCGGAAATCGCCATGGCGGAACGGAATTACCCCAAGAAACACTGGCCCATCCTGCGACACATATTCCGCCGCAATCTCGCGATCATCGATCAACGCCCCGCCGACCCCCCCAAGCGGGCCCACGACATAATCAATGAACATCTCCGATACCTTGACAGCCTCCTCAAGAAAGACAGCGGCTGGGTAGACGAGAACCCAGGGGCCAACCTCGACGACTCATTCACCCTCCCCGTCACCGTCTTCGCCGGAAAGGACGGGCATCCAGAGTTAGCCATCAGGCTGGACGGCGATCATTTTTATCTCGGTTATCTCGGCCGAGTGGCTTTCCCGGGCGATGCGGTCGATATCCGTTTCGACAACGAAGGTGTCGGTATTATCCAAATCCCGTACACCGCGGACGACGGCAGCGAAGAACTCATCTACAGAAAGACCCACAAGTTCACTGACAGTCAGCTGGGAAAACTGAAGGAGAAGGTACCGACCGGTCCGGTGTGGAAATTCCAGGAGGAGGAGCGGGAGTCCCGCGACTACTTCTACTACACGACGACCTGGAGATCCAAAAAATCGCGATTGTCCACCCATCTCGGCACGAAAAAAATCTACCCTTATATCCCATCCAGGGGCAAGGTGGTCGACGGAAGTTGGTTCATCTTCCGGGAGGGGGAGGTCCTTCTCGAACTCGGGTATGACGGGAAAGGTCGACCCTTCGCGGACGTGGTAATGCCGGCCAACATGACCGGGATCGGAAGGCCCCTGTACCTGGAACTGGTCGACCCCGCCCCCACCGCGGACGACATCGAGCGGCTGCGCAGAAGTGTGCCGTGGGAAACAGCGGATCGGTGGAGGCTTTCTCCCGAAGCGATATCTACCAATACCACAATTGATCGGCAGCGGCGATTGCGCGGAAGTCTGCGTCTTAGCGTCGGCGGTTCGGACGAGGCGGTAGATGGAAAGAAGGTGGATCTCAGCGACGGCACGGCGGTCACCCTGCGGACAGGACGACTGTGGCTCAGATCGGACGCCGACAAAGACATTTACTCCTCAACCCTTTGGACTGTGGTCAGGGCACCGTTGGTCGACGGATCCGGATACGCCTTCCGGCTCATCGACACGCAGCCAAAGCCGCGCACCAAACGCAAACAGCAACCCGAGTTGCCATCTGGGCCAGCCCCGAAACGTCAGCACACCGGGGGTGGGTCGAGCGCCGAGGGTAGGTCGTTGTTGCCTGGGGGGTCGGCGGCGTTCGAGCGGCGGTCTGCCGGGGGTTCTTCGGGCCCTGATGGTGTTAGGGATGTCTCGTCGTCGGCGGCCGCGAGCCTGGGCGCCCCGGTCGAACCGCGGGTCGACGGTGGTGGCACCGGACAGTCGCCGTACCTGGCCTACCGGTCGGTCACCCAGGCCGATCCGCCAGTGGACGCCGCCGATCTGCAGCCGCAGACCGGCGGAGCGGGCGGGTCCCTGGGCTTGCCGGCAGCGCCGACACCGGTGCACGAATCTTTGGCGGAGGAACCAGGGGGACCACCGGCGCCGGCAGGGACGCCTGGTGTTGACCTGTTGAGTCATTATGCCGATGACCTGCGGGGATTGCCCGATATGTCGGCACCATTGGCTTTCCCGCATTGGCTGACGGAGACCGACGAAGCACCGGAGCCGGTGGTCGCGGCGACCGGGCAGGCCGTCGCGGCGGCCGAGTCCGCGCGGCGGGTCGCCGACGGGGTCGATCAGACACCGGTGGGCTCCGACAACAGCCACGACCCGTGGTGGTGGTGCGTACAGGCCACCCTCGACGCCTACACCACCACGTACGGACGGCCTGGCAACCGGGCGGTACTCGACGACCGAATCATCGGACCCGACGGCCGACCCGCACCCACCCGGAGCTGGCCGCAACTCCTGGACGTCCTCGGCGCGACAGACGAGCGCGTTGCCCACCGCGACGGAGTCACATCGGAGGACGTACTCGCCGCCCTGCGAGCGGCACCGGGATCGATGGTCGTGGTCAAGGCCGCACCACCCAACGGACCACAACACGTCTTCGCCCTCCACAGCCAACCACAACCATCCGGACCACCGACGATCAAGGTGCGCGACGGCCTGGTGCCCGGCGCCGAGGACCGACCCGAACCGTCCGATCCGAAACGCGACCCGTGGCTCGGACACCTGTTCGCATCGAGCACCCGACTCGCCGTGTTCGACAGCACCGGGCGACCCACCACCATCACCGACCTTTTGCCCGACCGCACCACCGCACACCCGCGGCCGATCACCACGACCCGCGTCGACCCCAGCGCCATCCTGCTCGCCTCCACCAGCACGCCACGCGGCCCGTCCAAGGCGATGCGGGCGGAGACCACCTCCCCCGAGCTTCCCCTGGTCCGGTTCGGCGTGCCCCGCGACGGTCTCGACCTGCTGTACGCGTTTATCGCCTCTAATCCGGCCCTGGTCCGCACCGCGCTGGGCACGCGGCTGCCCGCCGATCTGCAGGCGTTCCTGTCCGATCCGGTTAGGTTGCGGGCCGCTGTTGCCGAGTCGGTTCGTACCGGGGTGCCGCAGGGGTCCGAGCTTGGTCGGGTGGCCGAGTTGTTGCCGGGCCACGTGTTGGGCTATCTGGAGGAGAACGCGGGTCGGTTGCCGGCGGACGTGACCGCGCAGCGGGATGCCTTCCGGCCGCAACACGAGTGGGATGTGGCGGCGCTGAGCCCCGATCAGGTGCTGCGGCGTCTCGGTGACCTGATGGACGCCGGTCTCCTGGACCCGGCCGCTGTTCGGGCACGTCTCGACGAGATACAGGCGAATCCGGCGGACGCCGGCCGTCACCTGTTCGAGGTGTTGATTGACCCCGATCGCCAGCTCGACTCCGGGGAACTGGCGGCGGTGAAGGCTGCCGTGAACGACTGGGCGAACCTGTCGGCCACCCCGGCCGGCCAGTTTCTGGCACCGTTGCTGGCGCATGCGACCGGTGCCGGGATGCAGATTTCCCAGGTCGCCCCGGACGGGGTGCGGCCGGTGGGCGGGTACGGCCCGGCCGGGGGCGCCCCGGTCAGTCTGGCCCGCGTGGCGGCCGACCCGGAGCGGCCGGGCGTCCACTTCGACGCGTTGGTGCCGGAAACCCCTGCGGCGGTCGAGCCGTCGGCCGTACCCCCGCAGCAGCTCGCGCCGACCCCGCAACCGCCGGCCCCGGCCGCCGACGACGGTCAACAACAGGTCGTCCAGTCGGCCAGTGCGTCTGCGGACGCGCCGCTGGTCGTGATGGCCGAGGGGCTGCCGGAGAGTCTGCGGCTGCAGCGCGCGGTGGGCGGTGTGCTGCTGCACGACAGGGACACCGCGCCCGGCCCGATCAGCTCGCGGGTGTTGGCCCCGACCGGCCCCGGCCCGGCCATCCTGCTGCACTCCTCGGTGCTCGACCCGGACAGCCTCGGTGCCGCGCTGGCCGGGCTGCGGGCGCAGGACGCCACCATGGCTGTTCTGCACTGGCCGCAGGACCAGCCGGTCGGCGTGGCCCGGGCGCTGGAGGTCACCGCGCAGGGGCTGGGGCCGCAGGCCATGTTGTCGGTGCCGCGGTCGGCGCTGCGGGACCGGCCTACGCCCAGTCCGCGGATCGTCCCGTTGGACGCCAACGGCGAGGTGACGTTCTTCAGTGGGCGGCCCGAGCGGTATCTGTTCCTGCCCGAGGTCGCGGGTGTACCGCCCCGGCCCGCCCCGTACGGGCTAACCGAGCAGTCGCCCGGCGTGTACGGGCTCGGTGACGGTTGGGTGGTGTGGGACGGCGGTAGCCATCTGTGGATCGGGCCGGCGACTGAACTTGACCGGGTACGGCGGTTGCTGCCGGGCACCGGTGGCTGGTTGGCCGAACCGGCGGTGTTCCTGGGCTGGGGGGCGGCTCCGCTGCCTGCCGAGGTGCGTCACCGGGTGGGTCGGATCTTCGGGGGTATGCCGGCCGCGCCACCGACGCACCTGATCACCTCGGGGATGGGGCTGGACCGGCGTACTGTCGTCCCGTCGGAGGTGTCCGGTCTGCCGGCCGGGGTCCAGTTGAGTCACGTTCCGGGTGGGGTGCTCGCCCATACCGGTCCGCGGCCGCCGGCCGGTGCCACGACGCTGCACTGGTCCGACCTGACCAGCCCGGACCGGCCCCGGCTGGTGGTGGACGAGTCGGTCGGCGACCCGGTCGCCGTCGTGGAAGCCGTGAGCCAGGCACTTCCCCCGGGGGCCGATTCGCTCCAGGTGTTCGTGGCGCCCCCGGCCGCCGGCGCCCCGGGCACGCCGCCCGATGCCGCCGCTGCGCAGGTGGCGGACCGGTTGCGGGAGCGGTTCGGCGGGCGGCTGGAGTTGGTGCTGCCGGTCTCCGTGGTGGGCCGGCAGCCGGCCGGTGTCGACGAGCTGATCCCGATCGACGCCCGGGGGCAGGAGACCTTCCCGGCCGCCGCGCACGCCTGGCGGGTGCCGCTGCGTTCAGCGCCGCCTCGGCAGCCTGGGCCGCTGGGCTTGAGGCCGGCTGCCGCGGGTGGGTTCGAGGTATACCGCGGCTGGACGGTCCGGGAGCACACCGGGGTCGTCCTGTTCGCCCAGAACGGCACCAGCCCGGACATGCTGTCCCCCGACGCCCTGGCAGCCCCCGCGACCGGGGTGGCGGTGGTGATCCAGTCTCGGGGTGGTCCCATCCCGCGCGAGGTGGCCGACGCGGCGGCCCGGCTGCTGTCCGGTGTTCCCGAGGCCGACCGGGATGTCCGGGTCTTCGGCAACGAGGCCAGCGCCGGCCCGGCCGCACCCGACGCCGACGGGTCGGGTGGGCAGGCGTGGACGCCGCCGGCCAACCCGGACCGGCGGGCGCTCGCGCTGGGTGATCCCAAGGCGGAATTGCCGGACCTGGACCGCATCGAGCAGGCGCTGCGCGCCGACGCGGCCCGGCGGGGCATCACGGTGCCGGCCAGCGAGTGGGAAATGCTGCACGAGCTGCTGCTCAACAACTACCGGCAGGTGGTCTCCGAGGACGGGTACCTGTTCTCGTTGGGTGGCATGGAGGTGCTCGCCCGCCTGCGACCGGGCGGCCCGCGGCTCGTCCCGAACCCGGCCGGCTCGTTCGACACGAAGACGCCCGGGTTGTCGCCGGATGGCACCGGGGGTGGGACGAGCGCCAGCGACGACTTCCACGCCAACCAGTTCACCCAGGGTGTTTTCCAGACCGGTGCGCACAGCCAGGCGGACGGCGCCAACACCCGAGCGGTGCGGCTGCGCGGCGGTTTCAACGTCGACGTGCCGCTCGGCCCGACGACCCACGGGGGACTTGGCGCCAACGCCACCCTCAACAAGGTCGACAAGAAGACCTCCCACCTGGTCGACGCCGAGAAGGGCCGGGTGCTGGACACCCGCGCGGATTCGACGTTCTACGAGTACGCCGAGCCGGGGTGGTTGATCGAGACGCGCGGCGACGGGCAGCCGTGGCAGGCGCTGGACCTGCCGGAGCCGCCGGACGGTCACAAGCCCGCCCCGCTGCTGGTGGCGATCCCCGACCACCTGCTGAAGACCGCTGGCGAGCAGGTGGTCGCCGACCTGCCAGACGACATGCGGGACAACCTGACCCGGTTGCCGGAGCTCTTCTCCGCCAGCAACATCACCGGCCTGAACGAGTTGTACGACCACCTGATCGCCGAGCTGCGTGCCGACGGCTTCGACATGTCCATCGACAGTCCGATGCGTAAGGATCTGCAGCGCAAGCTGTGGAACCTGGAAGTCCACCTCGACGTGGCGGTGAACGACCGGCGTACGCCGGCGGCGGACGGTGATGCCGGCGCGTCGACCCAGGGCTTCCAGTTCACCGTGCACGACCGCGGGTTCGCGGCCGCCAGCATCCGGGTGTACGCCCGCCGGGTCGGCGACTCCCTGCAGGTGGGCGTCGGCGACGGTGACTCCACGCCGGTGGGCGATGCGGGCGTGCCGCTGGGCGAGGCCAGCGACAAGGCCCACATCGAGAAGGTACGTACCGGGATCGTGGGGCAGGGCGGCGAAGTCACCGTCCAGCAGTCCGGTGGGCTGTCGGTGGGTGGCGCGGCCGATCTGCCGTTGGCCACGCGCTGGAACGATCCGCAGGTGTACAAGGAGAAGGCCAAGCTCGGTGTCTCCGCTCGCGCCGGGATGAGCTGGACCAGCAACGACAGTGGTGGCGTCACCCGGGCGTCGCTGAACGTGGTGGTCGAGCGGCACACCGGTTACACGGTCAGTCGGGAGACTCGGCTCAAATTGCACGCCGAGGTGGCCACCTCGCGCCGGCCACGGGACGGGCACCGGCGGACGCCCGAGGTGGACGGGTCGGCGGTGGTCCGGATGTCCGAGCTGGACGCCTACGACCACGGGTTCAGCGTCGACGCGGCCGCCTTCCGCCCCGATTCCATCCCCGGGCTGGCGGATGGTGTCCCGGCCCCGGTTCCCGCCACGGGCGGGCGGCCGCAGCGGGTGCCGCACGACCAGTGGCGGCAGCGGCTGCGCAACGTCGGCCCGCATCCGGAGGACACCGGCGGCAACCTGGTGCCCCGGCACGTTCTGGAGGGCAGTGGCAGCCTGGGCCAGTCCCTGCCGCAGGTCGACAAGCGGGCGGTACAGCAGATCCGCGCCGGTCTCATGCAGGTGCTGGCCGACGAGGGGTTCCTTCCCGCGGACGTGGACCGGCCGTGGGCGCATGCGGCGCAGAGCCGGCCGGCGACCCCGGATCCGGGTACGCCCACCGAGGAACAGCCGCTGCTGGGCAGGGCGATCGAGGGAGCGCGGGACGCCTACGACGAGGTCGTCCACCCCGACACCGACGCCGCGATCGACAACCTGAACCTGCTCAGAAAGATGGTGAGCGGCGACGGTCTGGAGTCGCACTTCCCCGCGCTCACCCAGGGCGGCTCTGCCGTCCCCGAGGCCCCGGAGGGCGAGCCGGCCCCGGCGGCCGCCCCGGAGGGTGAGCCGGCCCCGGAGCGGCCAGCGGGGATGACCGTCACCCTGCACAGTTGGCGTAACGGGGTGATGCAAACCGCCGTGGTGGCCATCCACGCCGTCCCCCGGATCACCGTGGACGTCGACGCGGACGGCAACTCGGTGCACTTCGACCGGCTCACCGACGAGTTGAGCGTGGTCACCCTCGCCATGGCGCTCGGCATCGCCGGCCAGGGCGCGAGCGGCAACCAGGGCTGGTCGGGGGAGGGCGGGCTGGGGGTCGCGATGCCGCCGGGCGTCGAGTGGCTTCGTTCCGTCGGACTTATCGGCGGGTCGGTGAGCCGCAACGTCGGCGCCGCCGAGCGGTTGACTCGCATCGTCAACCGCCCGGAGCTGAAGGAGTACGGCGGCCGGGTGATGCTGTTCAACTTCCCGTACGACTTCTTCTGGACGGTCGAGATCAGCGACCGGGACGCCCCGATCACCTCGCCCGAGCCGGTCCGCGGCAACGTGCGCGCCGCGCTGCTGCCCCTCAACTCCGATCCGGCCACCTTCAGCGAGGTGGCCCCCGTCGACACCGAACCGTCGGTGCTCAACCAGGGCGTCGTGTACTTCCTCGACACGCACGGGCTGCGCACCGCGGTGCGCAACCAGTTGCCGCCGGACCTGACCCGGCCCGGCCGACCGATGGCCGGGCCGGTGGACGCCGTGGCCAACCCGATCGCCGTCGAGGCGAACTTCAAGGAGATCCTGGACGGCAATTACGCCACCACCACCCTGGTCGAGCCCGGTTTCGTGGCGAACACCGAGGCCGCGATGTCGATCGGCGTGTCCCACATCGGGGGGGCGCAGTTCGTCGGCGCCACCCCGGACCAGTACGTCACCGGCCTGATCGAGCTGTACCTGGCCGAGGCCGGCAACGCCGCCATCGAGTCGTTCGCCAAGGCGCTCAACCTGCCCAACTTCGGCCTCGAACGCAAGTTCGGTCCGCTGACCATCAGCTTCGGCGGATCGGCGGGCGTGAAGGTGAGCGAGAGCAAGATGGCCGAGATTAAGCGCGTCGGCGGCCTGGAAATGCTCAAGCTGGCCTTCGGCCGGGGGTACGCCTTCGTCGCGCCCTACGACATCAATGTCCGCGCCGGCCTCCACAAGCAGGTCGGGTTCGTCGTCAGCCAGGTCAGCGTGCCGCGCGGAGCCGACCTGCAGGGCCGCACGATGCTGTTCATCCTGCCGGAGGCGGAGGCCCTGGCGCAGTACGCGGCCGGGAAGCTGCCGATCAGCGATTCGCAACTGCTCGACGCGATGGGCCGGTGGTCCCGCGGTGAACTGGTGCTCAGCGGCAACACCGTGGCCGGGCTGCTCAGCCGGTGGCGTGGCGAGCTGGGCGGCCGCACCGTCGCCGGGGTGCCCGACCTCGGCGCGTACCTGGTCCAGCACCGGATCCAGACGTGGGCGCACACGCTCGCCGACCGGCACGTGGACCTGGCCCAGCGCGGCGCGGTGCTCGACCCGCGCCGCCGCGGGCAGTTCGCCGCCGACTTCGGGATCGTCCTGGACCCGAACGTCAACCCGTTCAGCGCGCTGACCATGCCGCCCTACCTGACCCGTACCGGTGACCGGACGCTGGGCCACGCGGGCGTCGACGAGGTGGCGCTGTTCACCGGGCCGGCTCCGGCCGACGGCGGGCCGCGCCCCACCACGACCATGCTGGACGCGGTCCGGACGCTGATGGACACCGTCAGGCCCGGGCTGCTCGGGGCCAGCCACGCCAACTGGCCGGAGGCGGGGACCAGCTGGGGCGTGCTGATGTTCTCCCCCGACGAGTCGGTGGTCGGCGCGCTGCCCGGCAGCCTCGAGTCGCTGCAGTCCACGCTGGCCGGGCAGCGCGCCAACATCGTGTTCGCCGACATGCTGAACCGGTACAACGGCGTGACGTTCTACTTCGTCCACCAGCGGGGCCGGATGGCGGCCCAGGTGTTCAAGTTGAAACTCTCGGCCATCCTGGACGGCCGGCCGCAGTACACCGGCTGGGAAGACGCTTACGGCATCGAGAACTATGCGCACTTCTACGACGAAACCGCTGAGATCCTTGGGAAGGCGCTGGGCTGGAACCTCATGCCGGGCAAGTTCGGCTTCTCAGTCGACGGCAGCCCGGTGGCCGGCGCCGGGTCGCTGTCGTTCGCGCCGGGTGGGGCACGCGGCGCCAAGGCCGGCAGGAAGACCATCCGGGAACGGACCGCCTACGACTGGTCGGGGCACTACCGGGCCAGGGGCAAGGTCAAGATCTCCCTGGAGCTCAGCCGGTTGCACATGCACGGCTGGCAGCCGAGCTACCTGCTGAACCACATGATCACGGCCCTGAGCAGCGCGACGGACCGGGCGTTGCACCACGCGCCCGCCGGTTTCGCCGACTGGATCTCCCTCGCGCCGGTGGAGCCGGTGCAGACCCATCACTACGAGGCGCGGATCGACTTCAAGGTCCCCCGGGGGCAGGCCGAGGCCACCCCGATGCCCCGGTCGCCGCGGCTGGACCTGCGCGCGCTGCCGAAGCTGGCCGGCGATGCCTACGTCAGCGGCGTCATGGCCGACGACCTCTACCCGGCCGCCCGGGAGCTCATGGCCAAGGTGCTCGGCTCGCACGCCAACGACCCGGCCTACCGGGGCAGCATGGCGCTGGACGGCCTGCTGTCCCGGCTCAGCGTCGACAACCTCCTGTCCGACGCGCTGCGCGACTCCGGATTCCTGCTCGGCTCGCACCTGTTCGTCGGGGGCGAGTCCAACAACCGGGTGGCCATGCGGTTGTTCGTCGAACTGCATGATGTGCTGATCATCAGCAGGCTCGGCAAGACCACCGGTACCGGCCGATACGACAAGTCCCTGCACGTCACGTCGGCCAGCCAGTCGCGTAACCGGTGGCGGTCCAACCTCGACGGGGAGGTGTCGTACGCCAGGCCGCTCGGCGCGACCGACATCGGTGTGCAGGAAGACAAGACCGTCAGCGGCAAGTTCACCACCGGCGCGAACCGGACCGCGCCGGCCAGCCACAGTGCCACCTTCGATAACACCAAGCGTATCGAGGACCACCTCAAGACGGTGGAGGGCGATACGTACCTGGTCCAGATTCGCACCTCATCCCGTCTCGTCGCGGTCCCGCATCGGCACAGTGCGTTCCACCGCGACGCCGGCCTGGCGCCGATCGGGCCGGAGCGGTTCGCGGCCGACGACGCCCGCAGCACCGGTTGGATAAGCGGCACGAGTTTCCACGAGATGCACGCCGGCGAGGTACACGATCTCCTGCGCGCGCTCTCCGAACCGCACGACTGGAAGGCCAACAATCCGGCCGGCTGGCCCGCGCCGGCGGCCGACGCGCCCACGATCGGTCTGGAGGGCCTGCTGCAACGGGCCACCCCGGCGGGCATAGCCGCCGCCCCGGTGGCCGGCCGTGTCATCGAGGCCGGCGATTTCGACCCCGACCAGGCGCCCCAGCACGCCGCCCTGCTGATCCGCGACCAGATCGGCAACCACTACGACCCGGTCAGCCCGCTGCGGCTCACCGCCAGCGCCGCCGAGCAGGCCCGCCGCCGGTACGAGGTGACCTTGGACTGGGCGGTGGGCCACCTCCAGCGGCTCAACGCCACGCAGCAGGACACCGCCAACCTCGCCGAGCTGACCGGCTGGAAGAACCAGGTCGGCAAACGCGCGGTCGGCGCCGCGCTGCCCGCCACCGACGTGCGGCAGTTCAACGAGCGGATCCCTGAGATCGTCGACCGGGTACGGGCGGTGCAGCCGCCCGGCTCCGCGCCGGTCACCCCGCCGGAGGAAGTGGAGCTGCTGGCCCAGGACCCGCGCACCGTGGCCCGGGTGGTGGCGTTCGAGCTGAAGACCCACCTCGACCTGACCGTCACCGACGACCAGGGCACGGCCAGCCGGTACCGGATCGACCCGCAGGGCTGGATCGTCGAGCTGCGGGAGGGCCAGGACGGTACGTTCGCCCCGGTCACGACCCCCGAGGTGATCTCCCGCCTGGATCGTGATCTGAAGCTGCGGGCCAACGCGGCCGGGATCCGCTGGCAGCGGCAAAGCAAGATCTACCAGGAGCTGCTGGGGCGTACCCCGGTGCAGATGGACGCCGCCGCGGAGCTCGGCCCGGAGCTGGAGACGCACATCCGGCAGGCACGCGCCGACGCCGACGACCGCGCCCGCGAGTGGATCACCGAGGGCCTGCCCGCCCGATCGGCGAACCCCCTCGCGGCCCACACCACCCGGCACGACACCGACACCCCGCAGACGCGGGCCGGTCAGGCGCGGCGGCTGCTGGCCCCCGCCCTGCCCCCGGGCTGGACCACCACCGGGCCACTACCCCAGGCGCCGGACACGCTGCGCCCCGGCACCCGACTGTGGATCACCCGCCCCCAGGGCGCCGCCGCGGCACGTGTCGACGCCGACGGCACCTACCGGCTCTACGACCCGTTCGCCCTCGGGACAGCCGAGCGGACCCTCGACGCCCAGCAGTTCCAGGACGTACTCGCCGGGGCGCAGGCCGTCACCCTCGTCGAGCCCGACGCGCTGACGAGCTGGCTGCTCCACGACGGCAACTGGGCGGCGTCACGACAGTTCGCGGAAGACAACCTCCCGGCGCTGCGCGCCGACCCGACCGCGGCACGGCTGACCCGAGACCAGCAGCAGGCCCGCCAGAACACGACCCCGGCGCCTTCCGGGAATCCGGTCCTCGACCGGCATCGTGCGCTGCTCGACGCGATCCGTGCCGGACAACTGACGGCCGCCTTCGACTACCTCGACGCCGCCGACGCGGCGGCCCGGCACCGCGTGCTCGCCGACGCGGTGGCACCCACCGACCCGACCGTCCCGGCCGGGCTGCGGGCGCTGGCCGACCTCGTCGACGCCGACCCGCGCGTGACCCAGCCCCGGCCGGAGCGGGAGGCCGTCTCCGACGCGGGCATCCTGCGGGCCGTGGCCGACATCCTCGACCCGGCCGTCGGAGCACTGGACACCTTCCGGGCCATCGCCTCCGCCGCGTGGACCATCAACCCCCCACAGAACTGGCCGGACACCCTGCAAACCCTGGCCGACCGGCTGCCCACGGCAGCCGGCCGGGACGTGGCGACGCTTCGCGACGCGCTCGACGTCAACAAACGGATGCACTACCGACACGTCGCCAAGCTGCTCCACGACCTGACCCCGGACGCCGCCAGCCAGGTCGCCGCCGCGGTGACCGCGTCCGGGACGACCGCCACCGACCTGGCCAACGCGTGGCGGGACGCCTCCACCCCCACCGACCTGATCCCGGCGCTACCCGCACCGGCCGTCACCTGGACCGGGACAGCGGACACCCCACTACCGCCCGCCCACGTCGTGCATCATCCGATGCCTGCGGCATCCGCCTCCCTCGACCGGTGGCTCGCCATCGGCGGCTGGGACGACTCCCGCGACTTCCTCGACAAACACCGCACGGACCTGCTCTCCGACCGGGCACACAGCGAGCTTCAGATCCGTCGGGCGGGACTGCCCCACGACGTCGACCTCGCCGCCCGGGATGCGCTGCTCACCCTGGCCCGCTACGGCCACCTCGACGACGGATACCAATACCTGCTCGGCCCCACCCCACCCACCCCGGCACCGGCCGGGACCCCGGCCCCGGTGCCTGCCCCGGCACCGGGGGCGCCGACCGGGCGGCAGGAGATGCTGACCAACCTGCTGGCCCGGCCAGACCTGGCCGACCCGGCCGCCGTGTCCGCCCTCGGCAACCTGGCCGCCACCCTCGACGGCCCCGTCGATGCCGTCGACGCGGCGATCCTGCACCTCACCGCCGACACCCTCGCCGGCCTGAACGTTCCCGACACCGCCGTCACCACGCTGGTGCGCGACGCCCGTCAGGCTCTCTCCGCGCCGCAGCGGCAACAGTGGGCCGAGACGATCGGCAACCTCGCTGCCAACGCCACCGGCACCCGTGGGCCGGCACTGCGCCACCTCGCCGATCGGCTGTTCACCACGGCACCGGATCCCGATCCGGCCCCGGCCGCCCCGGATGCCGAGGCTGCCCGGGTGCGGCAGGTGACGCGGGAGCGCCTCCAGCAGGCCACCCAGGAACTCCAGCGTGCCGTCGACGACCTCGACCAGGCCCGCCGGGACGAACGCGACGCGCAGGGTGCCCGGGACGCCGCGGCGGAGTCGCTCGACGCCGCCAGGACCGCCGTCACCACCGCCGAGGGCGAACGTGTCCGGCTCGAGGAGAACATCGACCACCTCAACCGTGCGATGCCGGAACTCGAAGCGGACGTGACGCGACGAGAGGGGCTGGAGTCAGCGGCCCGGCAAACGGTCGACGACCTCGCCACCAGGCAGGACGAGCCACGGCGGGCCGCCGCCCAGGCACAGCTTGACCAGGCGCGGCGGGAACTGGACGAGGCCCGCACGGCGCTGGAGAAAGCCACCAGCGACCTCCGGGACGCCGGACAGGACCTCGACCGGGTCCGCTCGGAGCTGCCGGACCTGCGTCGGCAGGTCGAGGTCGCGGGGGAGGAGTTCCGGGCCCGAGACATCTCCGCGCAGGCGCACACCAACACCGTCCGGGTGCTCGACGAGGCCAGGACCGCCCGCGAGGCCGCCCGGGACGCGGCGCAACATCAGGTCGACGCGATGGCGTTGCCGGTCTCACCGGCCCCGCGCGGCACCCCCGTCATGGACATCGACGCCGCGCTGGCCGACATCGCCGGATCCGGCCACGGCCGGTCCGTCGTCCAGGAACTGGACCGCCGGGTACGCACCCAGCACGGCGGCACGCCCCCGGCGCGGGTGGTGCTGCGCACCGACCCGGCCAAACAGGCCGACAACGCCGCGACCGCCCCGGCGGACGAGACGGCCGTACACGAACTGGACCGGGTGCAGCTCGCCCGGGACCTCGCCGTGAGCCTGGACACCCCGGTCGAACTGCGGGTCTACGGTGGTAGCACCGCCGAGCCGCCGTACCTCGCCTACCCGGGCGGGGAGGTGGTGCGGCTGGACGCCACCGGCCGCCCGGAGACCCTCGACGACGCCGTGCGCCGGCTGCCGCCGCCCCTCCAGGCCGCTCTGGCCCCGCACCGGGGCCGGCCCGATGTGGAGTCCCGGCTGAAGATCCTGCACGAGGCGGAGATCGAGTCGCGGCACGACTTCGCCGCGGCCGTGGCCGCCCTGGTGGAGCACCTGAACCGGTACCAGGGGTACCTGGCCCACCGGTGGGTCACCCAGGCCGTTCCGCCGGTCGACGCCGCCGGCCTACGAGCGTTGGCCAGTGGCCTGGACACCGCGGCCTGGCCGGCACCCACCGGCACCCCGCCGGCCGGGTCGGTGGAGACCGGCCGCCCCGACGACGTGGCCGCCGCCTGGTTGGCGTACACCCCGCAGCGGCGTGCCGAGATGATGGCCGACCTGCTGGACGACGCCCCCGGGCTCGGGTTCACCGTGGGCAGGCCGACCCGCGATCTGCCGGCCGATCAGCGCCCGGGTACCCGGGCGCTGGCCGTGGCCGGGTCCACGGCCGCCGCCGGCGTGGTCCTGCCCACCACGCAACTGCACTGGTACGAACCCGCCCGCAACCAGATCCACACCGGCAGCATGCAGATGCTCGGCACCTGGGCCAAGGCCCGGGCCGGCGAGGACGCGGGACCGGACGACATCTGGTACATCGTGCTGACACCGAACGGGACCGACAACCCGCACGACCCGTCGGCCCTCGCGCGCCACGTGGACGTGGCAGCGCGGACCACGTCGACGTCGACCCCGCCGGTTGAGCCAGACCCTTCCGCGGACGTGGCCGGTGCGGTACGCGGTGATGTGTCGTTGCCTGGTGGTGCGGCGGCGTCGTCGCTTGGTGGGGTGCCTGGCAAGCTTGGCGAGCCGGCCGTTGCGGCAACTGGGCCGGCCGTCGC
>NZ_JBUEGB010000101.1:0-15784 GCF_054963695.1 Micromonospora sp. RTBAU3-60
GAAGACGGGGCAGGCGTCGCCGCAGCCCATGGTGATGATGATGTCGGAGGTTTCGGCGGTTTCGTATTCGAGGAGCTTGGGGTTTGGTCGGTGATGTTGATGCCGACCTTGCGCATGGCCTCGACGGCGGCCGGGTTGACGGCTTCGGCGGGTGCGGAGCCGGCGGAGCGGACTTCGACGTGTTGCCGGCGAGGTGGCGTAGCCAGCCGGCGGCCATCTGGGAGCGGCTGGCGTTGTGGATGCAGACGAACAGGACGCTGGGCTTGTCACTCATGGGGGGTCTTCCGTCATCATTTGGCGGCCGCGCGGTGGGCCGCGTCGCAGACGGTGCAGCGCAGTTGGCGGGCGGGTGGGTCGACGGCAATGGGCCGATTGATGGGAGCGATGCGGGTCAGGTGCACGGCGGTGACGATGACGTGGTCATGGCACATGGCAGCACCGCAGTGGGCGCAGACGCCGATGACCTCGGTGGATCCGCAGTCCAGGCATCTCATCGCGAAACCACCTGTGCGGGGAAGAAGCGTCGGCGGGCCCAGAGGGAGACGTAGACCAGCCCGACGAGGACGGGTACCTCGATCAGGGGGCCGACGACGCCGGCGAGGGCTTGGCCGGAGGCGACGCCGAAGGTGCCGATAGCGACCGCGATGGCGAGTTCGAAGTTGTTGCCGGCCGCGGTGAAGGCCAGCGTGGTGGTGCGTTCGTAGTTGAGGCCGATGGCCCGGCCGAGCAGGTAGGAGCCGGCCCACATCACCGCGAAGTAGACCAGCAGTGGCAGGGCGATCCGGGCCACGTCGATCGGCTGGCTGGTGATGGCGTCGCCCTGGAGGGCGAAGAGGATGACGATGGTGAACAGCAGTCCGTAGAGGGCGACGGGTCCGACCTTGGGTAGGAAGCGATGCTCGTACCAGCCGCGCCCCTTGGCTCGTTCCCCGAGGCGGCGGCTGAGGTATCCGGCCAGCAGGGGGATGCCGAGGAAGATGAGCACGTTGCGGGCGATGTCCCAGCCGGAGACTTCCAGTGCGGCACCGTCCAGGCCCAGCCAGCCCGGCAACACGGCGAGGTAGAACCAGCCGAGCAGGCCGAAGGCGAGCACCTGGAAAACCGAGTTCAGGGCGACAAGGACGGCGGCGGCTTCCCGGTCGCCGCAGGCGAGGTCATTCCAGATGATGACCATGGCGATGCAGCGGGCGAGTCCGACGATGATCAGGCCGGTGCGGTACTCGGGCTGGTCGGCCAGGAAGATCCAGGCGAGGGCGAACATGACGACAGGGCCGACGATCCAGTTGAGGACCAGCGACGAGATCAGCAGGCGGCGGTCGCCGGTGACGGTGTCGAGGCGGTCGTAGCGGACCTTGGCCAGCACCGGGTACATCATGATCAGTAGGCCCAGGGCGATCGGGAGCGAGATACCGCCGATCTTGACCGCATCGAGCGCGGTGTTCAGCCCGGGGACGAGGCGGCCGAGGAGCAGGCCGGCGACCATGGCCAGGCCGATCCAGACCGGCAGGAGCCGGTCGAGCCGGGACAAACGTCCGACCACCGCTGTCTCGGTGGCGTCAACGTGGGTGGCGGTGCTCATGGGCATTCCCGTCGGGATTCGGAGTTGGAGCGCGCGCGCTGGGCCAACTGCGCCAGATGCTGGGCGGCCTCGTCCAAAGCCTCAGTGTTGAGCCGGTAGTAGGTGTAGCGGCCGTGCGGCTCAGCGGTGACCACCCCGGCGTCGCGCAAGGCGCGCAGGTGGTTCGAGATGTTGGACTGCCGGGCGCCGGTGTCCTCGACGAGGTGGCAGGTGCAGGCGGGGCCGTTGGCGAGGAGGTCAATGATGCGGGCCCGCATCGGATCGGCCAACAACCTGATCACATCATCCGTCCGTGATATCAGCACACAATGATGTTATCTCGGGTCGTGGGCATCGTGCGCCATCTATGGCTCAGGTCACACCGCCGGGACCTGCCGCTGATTCAGGAGGTAACGGACGCGGCCTGCGATCTCGTCGCGGATCGGCCGGACGTCGGCCAGGTCGAGGCCGGCGGGGTTCGTCGAGGTCCCAGTTCTCGCAGCGGGCGCCTCGGCGGCGCAGATCCGGGCCGAAGTGTCGCGGTTCGCCGCGACCACCTGGGTCACCTTGCGTTCCGCGCGGTTCATGCCGCACGACGCCGACGGTCACGTGCTGTGGGGCGGCCACCCGCGCGGCTGCCGGTGGCGGTGTCAGCGATTGGGGGACATCGTGATGGTGCCCGCCGTCCGCGATCCCCGGTAGCGTGGGGTACTGCAGGCCCGTCCGATGTTCGTGCGGCTCACCGGACAAGGTGTGCGTTGGGCAGGACGGCGCCGAGCTGCCCTGCCATGCGGTCATCTGGTGCGCCGGGTTTCGGCCAAACCTCACCCACCTTGCCCCGCTGTCAGCGGGCTGGCGGCACGGAGGGGTGCGACCGACGGAACACGGTCAATAGACGAGCCCCGCCTCAACTTGCTTGGCTACGGCGACTGGACGGGGCCTGCGTCGGCGACGCTGGTGGGCGCGGGCCGAATGGCGAAGATCACGGTCGCGGACATCGCCACCCGAATCCGCGAATTGCCGTAGGCCCGAGGTCCGGCAAGCTCGGCCGGACCTCGGGCGGTGCCCGGCTAGGGCAGGGCGGCGAGGTACCGCTCGGCGTCGAGGGCGGCGGCGCAGCCCGTGCCGGCTGCGGTGATGGCTTGCCGGTAGGTGTGGTCGACGAGGTCACCGGCGGCGAAGACGCCGGGCAGGTTGGTGCGGGTGCTGGGGGACTGCACGGTGACGTAGCCGTCGGGGTCGAGGTCGACCTGGCCGCGGAACAGCTCGCTGCGCGGGTCGTGCCCGATGGCGACGAACACCCCTGTCACGTCCAGGACCCGCTGGGCGCCGGTGTGGACATCCTGAATGCGAACGCCGACCACGATGCCATCGTCGCCGAGGATTTCCTCGACGACGCTGTTCCACACGACGGTGATCTTCTCGTTGGCCAGGGCGCGGTCGGCCATGATCTGGCTGGCGCGGAAGGTGTCGCGGCGGTGGATGATGGTGACGCTGCGGGCGAAGCGGGTGAGGAAGGTGGCTTCCTCCATGGCGGTGTCGCCGCCGCCGACGACGGCGATGTCCTGGTCGCGGAAGAAGAACCCGTCGCAGGTGGCGCAGGCGGACACGCCGTGTCCGAGGAGTTCCTGCTCGCCGGGGACGCCGAGGGGTCGCCAGGCGGATCCGGTGGCGAGGATGACCGCCCGCGCGTGGTGGGCCTGCTCGCCGACCCAGAGGGTCTTGATCTCGCTGGTGAGGTCGACGCGGGTGACGTCGTCGGTGAGGAACTGGGCGCCGAACCGGTCGGCCTGCTTCCGCAGGTTGTCCATCAGCTCGGGGCCGGTGATGCCGTCGGGGAAGCCGGGGAAGTTCTCCACGTCGGTGGTGGTCATCAGCGAGCCGCCGGACTGGACGCCCTCGATGACCAGGGGTGTGAGGTTGGCGCGGGCGGCGTAGAGGGCGGCGGTGTAGCCGGCGGGCCCGGAGCCGATGATGATCAGCGGATGGGGGGCAGACATGGGGGGTGGCTCCTGCTCAGAGAGGCATCGCCCGCCGACGGGGCCGGCGGGCGACAGCGAAGGCGACGTCAGGCGGTGTGCAGTTCGGCGAGCAGGTTCTCCACCCGGGTGCGGATCTCGTCGCGGATCGGGCGCACGGCTTCGACGCCCTTGCCGGCAGGGTCTTCGAGCTTCCAGTCCTCGTAGCGCTTGCCGGGAAAGACGGGGCAGGCGTCGCCGCAGCCCATGGTGACGATGACGTCGGAGGACTCTGCGGTCTCGTATTCGAGGAGCTTGGGGGTCTGGTCGGTGATGTCGATGCCGACCTCGCGCATGGCCTCGACAGCGGCCGGGTTGACCTGGTCGGCGGGTGCGCTGCCGGCGGAGCGGACCTCGACGGTGTCGCCGGCGAGGTGACGCAGCCAGCCGGCGGCCATCTGGGAGCGGCCGGCGTTGTGGACGCAGACGAACAGGACGCTGGGCTTGGTGCTCATGAGGTGCCTTCCATGCAGTACGAGTCGCGGGGCCGGTTGCCCGGCATGTTGTTGAGGTCGAGGAACAGGGGGTGATCCGGGTTGCTGTTGCGGTCGAGCGTTCGATAGCGGCTGGGGTCGTAGCGGCGGTTGAACAAGCCGGGCGAACGCTCGCTGCTGTCGTGTGCGTGCTCTGTCATGAGCGGTGGCTGGCGGTGGCGTCTTCGTCGGTGGGGACGACGACCTGGTCGGCGGCGGCGCCGGCGTCGGGGTAGAGGGCGGCGAGCAAACCGACGCCAACCGCGAGGCCGACCAGCTGCGCCAGCACGAACCCGGGCACGGAGGTGGGGGCGATGCCGGCGAAGGTGTCGGTGAACGCGCGGCCGATGGTGACCGCCGGGTTGGCGAACGAGGTCGACGAGGTGAACCAGTAGGCCGCGCCGATGTATGCGCCGACGGCGGCGGGCGCGACGGGGGCGCGGCCGGAGCGGGCGAGGGCGAAGATCAGCAAGATCAGGCCGGTGGTGGCGACGACCTCGCCGAGCCACAGGTGGCCGGCGGCGCGGTCCTTGCCGGAGAAGTCGACGGCGGCCAGGTCGAACATCAGGTTCGCCAGCACCGCTCCAGCGATCCCGCCCAACACCTGGGCCACGACGTACCCGCCCAGGTCGCGGGCGGTGAGGCCGGTGCCAGCACGGCGGCCGAGGAACCAGTCGGCGGCGGACACGACCGGGTTGAAGTGGGCCCCGGAGATCGGTCCGAAGATCAGGATCAGTGCGGCGAGCGCGAAGACGGTGGCGGTGGAGTTCTCCAAAAGCTGGAGGCCCACATCGCCGGGGGAGAGGGTGGTGGCCATGATGCCGGAGCCGACCACGGCGGTGACCAGCAGGGCGGTGCCGAGGAACTCGGCCAGCAGGCGCCGCCGAAGTGCGATGGTCATCAGTTTGTTCTCTCCCATGATCTGAGGGGCCCCGGCGAGCCGGGGTGACGGTTACCAGGTGGTGGTGACGTTCAATTCGTCGAGGAGCCGGCGGACCCGGCGTTCGATTTCGTCCCGGATCGGGCGCACATCGGTCAGGTCGAGGCCGGCCGGGTCGTCGACGCCCCAGTTCTCGTAGCGGGTGCCAGGGAAGATCGGGCAGGCGTCGCCGCAGCCCATGGTGACCACCACATCGGCGGCACGGACCACTTCATCGGTCCAGGGCTTGGGGAACTCCTCCGAGATGTCGATGCCCCGTTCGGCCATCGCCGCGATCGCGGAGGGGTTGATCTCGATGCCGGGTTCGCTGCCCCCGGACCAGGCGATCGCGTGGCCGTCGGCCAGGTGGGTGAAGAAGCCCAGGGCCATCTGAGAGCGGCCGGCGTTGTGGGTGCACAGGAACAGCACCACCGGGCGGCCGTCGTGGTGGTGGCCCTCGACCCGGGCCAGGGCCCGCAACCGTTGGCGGGCGAAGCGCTCGGCCAGCAGCGGAAGATAGTTGGAGATGGTGGCGGCGGTGGCGAACTGGTCGTAGCTGCTGTGCAGGAACCTCTCGACGGTCTCGGTGCCGTAGATGCCATCGAATTCCTCGGCCAGCCGGGTCGCGGCGGTGTGCAGGGCGACCTGCTGGTCGAGGCTGATCTCCTGGTGGGGGTGGGCGGTGTCGGTCATCGGGGACCTCCGGGCAGGACGGCGGGGGCGAGCCGGTCGACCCGGTCGGCGAGGTCGACGTATGCCGCCTCGAACGCCTCGTCGGTGTCCACGCGGACCGGGTCCGGGACGGACCAGTGCAGGCGGGGCCGGACCGGGCCGGTCAGTTCCTCGTGGGCGTTGTCGCACACGGCGATCACCAGGTCATCCCCGCGGACGACGTCGGCGACGTGGGCGGTGCCCGCCGGGTCGAGGTCGAGGTGGTGGCGGTGAGCCACGGCCACCGCGCGGGGATGGACCCGCGCTGCCGGTTTCGTCCCGGCGGAGGCGACATCGGTGTTGGTCCGCCGCCTCCACAGCGCGGCGGCCAGCTGGGAGCGGGCCGAGTTGTGGGTGCACACGAACACCACCCGGCCGACACCGGTCAGCCGGGGAGTGGCGAGGGCGCCGAGGGTTTCCGGGCGTAGCCGCAGGTAGGTGCGACGGCGGTCTCCCTCGGAACGGCCCTTGACGACGAGCCCGGCGTCGGTGAGGACCTTGACGTGGTGGGCGACCAGGTTCGTCGGCATGTTGAGGGTGTGAGCGATCTCCCCGGGGGAGGCGTCGCCCAGGGTGAGCGCGTCCACGATCGCCAGGCGCGCCGGATCGCCGAGGGCGGCGTGGATCCGTGCGCGCTCCGCAAGAGAAGCAAGCTCAACGTCCATTGACTCAACTATTGCTGAGCGATACGCCGTTCGTCAAGAGCGAGTGCGCCAGGGGCGCGTCTTGGCGCGCGGTGTGAGCAGGCGTCAAGGAACGCTCGCGCCCGGACGGCGGCTGTTCGTTAGCTGCTGCGCGGGGCGTACATGATGACGGCGACGCCGACGAGGCAGATGGCGGCGCCGATGAGGTCGTAGCGGTCGGGGCGGAACTTGTCGACGAGCATGCCCCAGGCGAGGGAGCCGGCGACGAAGACGCCGCCGTAGGCGGCGAGGATGCGGCCGAAGTTCGGGTCGGGTTGGAAGGTGGCGACGAAGCCGTAGCAGCCGAGCGCGATGACTCCGGCCGCGATCCACAGCAGTCCTCGGTTTTCCCGCCAGCCCTGCCACACCAGCCAGGCGCCGCCGATCTCGGCGAGCGCGGCGAGGAGGAACAGCAGGATTGAGCGAGCAACCGTCATGCATCGGACCGTAGCGGGAGCACCTCACGGTCCTGCTGGTCACCCTGGTTGCAGGAACAGTTGCCGCCGGCGCAGCCGGTCGCGTGGCGGCGTTTGCTGGCCCACCACCAGGATGCCCCGGCGAGCACGGCAAGCGCGACGGCGACGCCGGGCAGGGAGCGGTTGACCGCGGCCCAGCCGGCACCACCAAAAACCCCGGCCGCGAGCAGGGCCGGCAGGACGCAGCAGGCGGCGCAGGCGGCCCCGGCGAGTCCGGTCAAGCCGGAGGGGAGCATGCGGCGCAGCCGGTCAGCAGGTGTCGGCACGGGGAGTCCTTTCGGCGAGTTCAGCGAAGGGCAGCGGGCAGCAGGAACTGCCGGCACAGGCGACGAGGTCGTCACAGCCGGCCGCGATGGCGGCCCGCAGGGTGTCGCGGATGACCGTCAGATCAGCCAATTTCTGTTCCACCTCGACGAGCTTCTCCTTGGCCCGTGCCTGGAGGCCGGCGTCGGGTCGGCCGCTGTGCTGGTGCCGGCCGGCGTCGAGCAGGTCGGCGACCTCGTTGAGGGTGAAGCCGAGGCGCTGGGCGGTCTTGATCACCCGCAGCAGGGTGACGGTGTCGGACGGGTAGAGCCGATGCCCGCCCGGTGACCGCTGAGGCGAGGTGAGCAGGCCGCGGCGCTCGTAGTAGCGCAGCGTCTGCAAGTTGACCCCGGCAGCGTCGGCCAGCTGGCGGCTGCGCAGTCCCGATCCGCTCATCTCGCGCCCGTTACCGCTGCGGCTCTGGCGGCGAGGGCGTCCACCACGTCGACGTGCCCCGCCGGTACCTGGACATCCAGGGTCAACGAGTCAGGGTCGGGGCGTGAAAGGTCGAAGGTGAAGAACGAGCAGCACGACGACTCGCGGGCCGTCAGATCCCGCGCCGTCTGCTCCACCTGCGCCGTGCCGTCGAGCCGCAACCGCAGGTGCCGCGCCGACATGCGGTCGACGGCGCGTACGGCAGCGGTGAAGAACTGATCGAACTCGGCGAGCCGCAGCGGCCGTTCAGCCGTCGGCAGGGTGCACGCATCCGGCACCCAGGAGCCGTCAGTCGTGATGTGGTGGTCACTCATACGACGACGGTAAGCCTGTACCTAGGTACGAGATGCAAGCCCAGTGATAGGTGCCACTTGCCTGAGGGCCCCGGCCCGGACTGCGCCTGCAGTAGGGATTCGGGTGCGAACCGGTTGGGCAGTTTTCTCAGCAGCAGGTCGCCAGGTAGGACTGCAGGTCCGCCAGGGCGGCGAGGGCGCCGTCGCGGTCAGCCCGGTAAAACACGGTCTTGCCGTCGCGACGGGAGGTGACCACACCGCCGCGGCGCAGGAGGGTCAACTGCTGCGACGCTGTGGCCTGGCTGATGCCGACCCGTTCGGCCACCTCGCCGACAGACATCTCGGCGCCGCGAGCGAACAGCATCATGATCCGCTGCCGGGTGGGACTGCCGAGGGCCTTGAGGAACTCCTGCGTCTGCGGCGCGAGGGTCGGCGCGGCGGCGTTCTGCGGCCCGGTCGGCTGGTCGGCGGCGGTCTGGCTCATGGTCACACCTTTCCTCGTCCCACTCATATTGTCATTCAACGAAATGACGATATGATTGTGTCGTGAGCGCTCACACCGATCCTGTGATCATCATTGGCAGCGGCCAGTCCGGCCTCGCCGCCGCCCGAGCCGCCTTGACCGCCGGCCTGCGACCCGTCGTCCTACACGCCGGCGCCGAACCGGTCGGTTCCTGGCCGGACTACTACGACAGCCTCACCCTCTTCTCGCCCGCCCGTTACAGCGCCCTGCCCGGCATGCCCTTCGACGGCGACCCCGACCGGTACCCGCGCCGGGACGAGGTCGCGGCCTACCTGCGCCGCTACGCCCAAGCGCTTGACGCCGAGATCCGCACCCGCACTCGGGCCGTCGCCGTACACGCCCGTCCCGACGGTGGATACCTGGTCCGCACCGACACCGGCGACGAACTTGCCGCAGTGGGTGTCGTCGCCGCCAGCGGCTCCTTCGGCAACCCGCACCTGCCGACGCTGCCCGGGCAGGGCGAGTACAGGGGGGATCTGCGGCACGTCGCCGACTACCGCCGCCCCGAGGCGTACGCCGGCAAGCGGGTGGTGGTCGTGGGGGCCGGCAACTCCGCCGTCCAGGTCGCCTACGAACTCGCCACGCACGCCCGCGTGACGCTGGCGACCCGAGAACCGGTCCGGTTCCTGCCGCAGCGCATCCGCGGCCGGGACCTGCATTACTGGCTGCGCGTCACCGGCGCCGACCGTCTTCCACGGGCGGTCATCACCCGGCTTGTCCGGCACGCCACCGTGCTCGACACCGGCCGCTACCGCGACGCCTTCGCCTCTAGGCGGCTTGTCCGGCGAGACATGTTCACCGCCTTCACCCCTGACGGCGTCGTCTGGAGCGACGGGACACCCGAAGCGGTCGACGCGGTCATCTTCGCCACCGGATACCGGCCCGATCTCGACTACGTCGCCCCGTTGGGCGCGCTTGATGGTGGCGTGCCGCGCCAGGTGGGCGGGATCTCCACCACCCATCCCGGCCTGGTCTATCTGGGCCTGGAGTTCCAGCGATCCTTCGCCTCGAACACCCTGCGCGGCGTCGGGCGCGACGCCGCGCACGTCATGGCCGCCCTCGCCGCACACGCCGACCGGCGACCCCGCCCTTCCCGCCAGACGCGCGCCACGCCCTCCGGTCACCCGTAGCCGACGTCGCCCATGGCAGCGGACCGAGCCACGGGCGGCACCGGCGCGTGGCGGCGGTGGGGGAGCTGCGGGGTCAGACCCGGGAGGCGGCTGCCGGCTCGACCGACAGCAGGGCGGCGAGCTGGCGCAGGATCTGCGGGCGGGCCCGGTAGTAGACCCAGGTGCCCCGCCGATCGGCGTCCACCAGACCTGCCTCCCGCAGTGTCTTGAGGTGATGCGAGATCGTCGGCCCGGTCAGGTCGAACGCCGGCGTCAGGTCGCACACGCATGCCTCGCCGCCTTCGGCGGAAGCGATCATCGACATCAGCTGCAGTCGTACCGGGTCGCCGAGGGCCTTGAACGCGGGCGCCAGCACCGCGGCGGTCTCGGCGGGGACCCGGCGCTGCGCCAGCGGAGGGCAGCACGGCGCATCGGCGTTCAGATCGACGACGGGAAGCGACGCCTGTTGCTTCGACATGCCTCTAGGTTGACATCTCTCTAATCAGCGTGCAAGTCTCTGCTTAGACGGACGTCAAGACAGCGTCCCGTGGAAATGAGGCTCACCATGTTCGGCTCTACGCGCCGCCGGCCCACACCGCCGGCTGGTGTCCGGTTCTGTGACTCCTGCGCCCAGGTGTCCACCGCCGCCGAGCGGGCCGAGCGCCGCTACGACCGCGCCCGCATCACCGTCTACACGCTGACCAGCCGCCGCTAGGAGAGGACCCGACGTGACCGAGAACACCCCGGCCGCCGGCGGTTTCACCGGTGACCCCGCCGCCGCCCTGCAGGTCACCGGCTCCGGCGCCTGCTGCGGCAGCCCCGCCCAGGCCGTCGGCGGAATCCTCCCGCCGGCCGGCGCCACCGCCGGCGGCGACCCGTGTTGCGGTACCCGCCAGGCCGCCCATGCCGCCGACTCCTGCTGCGGCACCCAGGCCAAGGCCGACGCCATCGCCAGCGAACAGGGGTGCTGCTCATGACCACCCGCACCGATCTCACGGACCTGCTCAGTCAGGTCAGCGCTGAACGGATGACCGCCACCATCGCCATCCTCGCCTCCGGCCCCCTCGCCGGCCGTCGCGTCGGCTCGGCTGGCGGGGCGGCGGCCCGCACCTGGCTCGTCGACCGGCTCACCGCCCTCGGCGCGGAGGTCCGTACCGAGGACTTCCCGGTCCGAGCGGTGCCGCAGGTGTATGAGGCGCCGACGGTTAGCTGGGGCGACCGGAACGGCACCGCCAAGCTGGTGTTCGGCCGGCAGGTCGCGATCCACCCCGCCTCCGCCGACACCACCCACCCACGCCGCGGCGCGCTCGGCGTGGCCGGCACGGACGACCCGGCCGGGCGGTGGCTCGTCGTGCCCGCCGAGATGAGCCTGTTCGACGCCTACCGCGACACCCAAGGTGCGGCCGGGCTGCTGATCCGCCGCCCGGTCGACGCCGACGGCTGGCAGTTCACCGTGCTCGCCGGACCGGATCCCGGGCCGCTGCCGGTGCTGGCCCTCGACCCCGACAGTCACCACGCCGTCCTCGCCGCCGCGACTGCGGGCGACGGCTGGCTGGACGGGGCAACGCCCCTGCGCCGCGACGACGTCACCGGCACGAACATCCACGCCCGTCTCCGGCCGCCGGCCCCTGACGGCATTGACCTGCTGTTGACCGCCCACTACGACGGCGTCGGCGATCACCCGGGGCTGCGCCTGCCCGCGGCGTCGGACAATGCCACCGGTGTTGCTGTGGTCCTCGAAGTCGCCCGAGTCCTCGCAGCCAGTCTCCCCGCAGGTGTGGGGCTGTCCGTTGCGCTGCTCGACGGGGAGGAGGTCGGGGCGCTCGGCTCCGCCCACCACGCCACCCAGCTCCGCGCCGCAGGTGTCTCACCGCTGGTGGTCAACGTCGACGGGGCCGGTCGCCTGGACGGGGCGGCGGCGGTGGAGGCCGGAGGGCCGGCCCATCGCCTCCTCGCCCTGCTCGATCAGGCCGGGCGCCATACCGGCGTCCCTTTGGCAGCGGGCCCGGTGGCATCGGACAACCGCCGCTACGGCGGTGCCGGTTTCGCCGTAGTCGGCATCGGCGCCGGGATGGGCGGCTATCACAGCCCCGCCGACACCCCCGACAAGGTGGACCCCGCCACCCTGGCCGCGATCGCCCGCCTCGTCGTCGCCACCGCCCACCTCGCCGCCACCGAGTCCGCTAGACTTCGATCGTCAATCGGCGATAAACGATAGAAGGAGTGGTGGTGAGCGAACTGCTCGACCGGGCGACCGCGCAGACCTACGCCTCATGGTTCCGGGCCCTGGCGGACCCGACCAGGGTGCAGATCGTGGAATACCTGGCCCGGCACGCCCGACCGATGAGCGTGGGGGAGATCGTCGCCGCCGTCGGGCTCGCCCAGTCCACCGTCTCCCAACACCTGAAGATCCTCACCGAGGTGCGGTTCGTGCTCGTCGAGCCGGTTGGCACCGCCCGTCACTACCGCATCAACGACGCCTGCGTCGGCTGCTTCCCCTCGGCCGCCGACGTCGTCATGGGCCGCCCGGCCCCCCACCCGAACGGAGCCTGCTGATGGCCGACATCACCGTCCGCCCGATGACCTCGGACGACGCCGATCGTGTCCTCGCCATCTACCAGGCCGGCCTCGAGGGCGGCAACGCCAGCTTCGAGACCACCGCCCCGACCTGGACGGCATTCGACGCGGCCAAGCTGCCTGACCACCGCCTCGTGGCCGTAGACGCGGACGACACCGTGATCGGATGGGTGGCGGTCTCGCCGACATCGAGCCGGGCGGTCTACGCCGGGGTGGTCGAGCACTCCGTCTACGTCGACCCCGCCGCCCAAGGGCGTGGGGTGGCCCGGCTGTTGCTGGACGCGCTGATCGCCTCCACCGAGGCCGCCGGCATCTGGACCATCCAGTCCGGCGTCTTCCCCGAGAACACCGCCAGTCTCACCCTGCACCAGCGGGCCGGGTTCCGCGTCATCGGCATCCGCGAGCGGGTCGGCCGGCACCACGGGCGGTGGCGCGACGTCGTCCTGCTCGAGCGCCGCAGCCCCGTCATCACCTGACCCCCCTTCGGCTCCGCGTACCAAGGCGCAACTGCGCCTTCTTGATTCGACAGTTTTCAACACAGAGGAGTTTTCCGATGAGTGTCCTGGACGAGCTGCCCGTCGTGGTGATCGGCGCGGGCCCGGTGGGCCTGGCCGCCGCCGCCCACCTGCACGAGCGCGGCCTGCCCTTCCTTGTCCTAGAGGCCGGCGACACCGCCGGCGCGGCGGTGCGGCAGTGGGGGCACGTGCGGGTGTTCTCCCCGTGGCGGTACAACGTCGACCCGGCTGCCCGCCGGCTGCTCGACGACGCCGGCTGGGTCGCCCCGGCCGAGGACGCCCTGCCCACCGGCGCGGACCTCGTCGCCGACTACCTCCAGCCCCTCGCGGAGCTGCCGCAGCTCAAGCCCCACCTTCGCTACGGCGCCCGGGTGGAGGCGATCAGCCGCCTCGGCCTGGACCGACTGCGCACCGCCGGCCGCGAACAGACACCGTTCCTGATCCGCCTCGCCGACGGCGACGAGCTGCTGGCCCGCGCCATCATCGACGCATCCGGCACCTGGGGCACCCCCAACGTCCTCGGCGCCTCCGGCCTGCCCGCCCGCGGCGAAAAGGACGCGGCAGCGTTCCTCGAGCACGCCCTGCCCGACGTGCTCGGCACCGACCGGCACCGCTTCGCCAGCCGGCACACCCTCGTCGTCGGCGCCGGCCACTCCGCCGCGAACACCCTGCTCTCCCTGGCCGAGCTGGCGGCCGCCGAACCGGGCACGGAGGTGACCTGGGCGATCCGCTCGGCCAGCCCGGCCCGCACCTACGGCGGCGGCGACGCCGACGCCCTGCCCGCCCGCGGCGCGCTCGGCTCCCGGCTACGCGAACACGTGGAAGCCGGCCGGATCCGCCTGCTCACAGGCTTCTCCGTGCACGCGCTCACCCCGACCGACGGCCGGGTCGCCGTCGTTGTCCGGCATGCCGACGGTAGCGAGGAGCAGGTGATCGTTGACCGGATCGTCGCAGCCACCGGCTTCCGCCCCGACCATTCCATCGCGGCGGAGCTGCGGCTCGACCTCGACCCGGTCATGGGCGCCACCCGGGCGCTCGCCCCGCTGATCGACCCGAACGAGCACTCCTGCGGCACGGTGCCCCCACACGGCGTGGAAGAGCTCTCCCACCGGGAGGCTGGCTACTACGCCGTCGGCATGAAGAGCTACGGCCGCGCCCCGACGTTCCTCATGGCCACCGGCTACGAGCAGGTCCGCTCCGTCGTCGCCGCCCTCGCCGGCGACTGGCAGGCGGCCCGGGACGTCCAGCTCGACCTGCCCGAAACCGGCGTCTGCAACAGCAACCCCGCCGACTCGACCGGCACCGACAGCTGCTGCGGCCCCACCCCGGAGCCGGCCGCCAAGGGGCTTGCCACGGGCATCTCCGGTGGGTTGCTGTCCGCCCCGCTGAGCCTCATCAGCCTCGACACCCCGGCCAGCGGCCAGACCGGCGGCTGCTGCGCCAGCTGATGACCACCTCCGCGATGGCGCCCGCCGACCCGACGGTCGGCGGGCGCCACGGGTGGCGCATCGTCGCCGCCCTCGCCGTCACCTCGACCGTCGGCTACGGCACCCTCTACTACGCGTACGCCGTTCTGCTCGGCCCTATGGCGGCCAACCTCGGGGCCTCGATCACCGCCGTCACCGGCGCGCTGACCGTCAGCGTCCTTGCCGGCGCGTTGATGGCCATCCCGGTCGGCAGATGGCTCGACCGGCACGGCGGACGCGCTCTCATGACCCTCGGCTCGATCATCGCCACCGCACTGCTGATCGCCTGGTCCCAGGTCCAGACCATCGGGCAGCTCTACGCCGTCATGATCGGCATCGGGATCACCGGCGCGATGGTCCTCTACGAACCCGCCTTCGCCGTCATCGTCTCCTGGTTCACCCCCGACCGACGCCCCACCGCGCTGCTCGCGGTCACCGTCGTCGCAGGGTTCGCCAGCACCATCTTCATGCCCCTTACTGGCCTGCTCGTCGCGCAGCTCGGCTGGCGCGGCGCGCTGCTCACGCTCGCCGCCGTCCACGGCATAGTGACCGTGCCGCTGCACGCCCTCACCATCCGCAAACCGCCGCATGTCAGGGCACCCAGCCCTGCGGCGCGCCCGGACCACACCTCGCGTCGCGTCGCGGCGCGCGCCGCGACGCGCGACCCCCGGTTCTGGATCCTCGCCGCCGCCCTCATCGCCCACGGCGCCGCCACCAGCACCATCGGCGTCCACCTGGTCGTTTACCTCAATAGCCGCGGCCACCCGGCTACTTTCGCCGCCACCGCCGCCGGCCTCCTCGGCGTCCTGTCCGTCACCGGACGACTCGTCCTCACCGGCGCCCGACGCCGGCTCCCGGTCACCACCATCGTCGCTGGCGTCTTCGCCATCCAAGCAGTCGCCGTCCTCGCTATGCCCCTCGCCGCCGGAACCCGCGTCGGAGCCATCGTCGCCGTCACCGGATTCGGGCTCGGCTTCGGCATCGCCAGCCTCGCCACCCCAGCACTCCTCGCCGACCGCTACGGCACCACCGCCTACGCCACCATCGCCGGACGCCTCGCCGCCCCCGTCACTACCGCGAAGGCCACCGCGCCGCTGGCCGGCGCTGCAGTCATCAACCACGGAGGCAACCAGATCCTGCTGGCCGCTGTAGGGATCGGCTGCCTGCTCGCCGCCGTAGGCATGCTCTTCGTGGGGGGAGGCGGCACGCGCAGCCGCGAACCTGCCTGAGAACGCCGCAACCCGGGGGCGACACGCTCGTCGCTGGTGCCCTCAAGCGCCGACCCGAATTCCAGCTCGGGTTGATGGCGCGGCCAGCCGCCAGCGGCATTCGGGCTAGCGACTAGGTTCGGCTGGCGTTGCTACGGGCGTTTGTCGGGGTCGAGCGCGTGAATCAGGTGTCCCACCCGTTGTTGGTCAGGTGCCGGCCAGTACAGGTATCGGGGTCCCAGCAGGCAATGGAACGCCCCGCAGGCGAACAGCTCTTCCAGCAGGTCGGCTGGCGTGGCGATGAGCAGCCCAAAGGGCCTCAAGGCATCCTTGGCCTTGAGGATCCCGCCGTCTCGTGCCATGAATACGTTTGCGCCGCACCGCAACGCGCCACGCACCAACTGGCGATCGTTGCCCGCCGGAACAGCCATCAAGGCCCGCTGCGCCTCCCGCTCGGGCAAGATCAGAAGTCCTTCACTGGAGGGTCTCGCGTCGGGCTCTCCCCATCCCACCAGAC